>JAHEFO010000005.1 GCA_024640135.1 Acidobacteriota bacterium | reverse complement strand
CACCTCGCCCGTGTACGGCGGCACGCACTATCTGTTCACGCACGTGCTGGCGCGCTTTGGCGTGGAGGCGCGTTTCGTGCCTGCGGGAGACGGCGCACCTGACGCCCTGCGCGCGGCGGCGATCGACGTGGGCGCAGAGCGTGTCAAAGTGATCTTCGTCGAGACGCCGGCGAACCCCAACCTGGTTCACACTGATATCGCCGCAGTCGCGAAGCTGGCGCGCGAACTGTCGCCAGGACGCGAGGGCCCTGGCGCGGTTGTCGTTGTGGACAACACGTTGCTGGGACCGGTCTTTCAGCGTCCTGCGCCCCTGGGTGCCGACCTGGTTGTCTACTCGGCGACCAAGTTTCTGGGCGGGCACAGCGATCTGGTGGCCGGTGTGCTCACCGGTCCCGCGTCTCTGGTTGGGCCGATCAAGGACTTGCGCACGATTCTCGGCACAATCACGACGCCGTTCAACGGCTGGCTGCTGCTGCGCTCGCTCGAGACGGTGTCGGTGCGCATGCGCCGGCAAGCCAAGAGCGCCCGGGTCCTGGCGGAAGTGCTCGCCGAGCATCCGCGTGTGATTCGGGTATTGCACCCGTCACAGCTTGAAGAGGGCTCGCCCCAGCACGCGCTATTCCATCGTCAGTGCACCGGCGCGGGCTCGCTGATTGCCTTCGAGGTGGACGGCGGGGAGGAGACGGCCTTCGCAATCCTCGACCGGTTCGAGGTGTTCCGGCTGGCGGTGTCGCTGGGTGGCACCGAGAGCCTGGTGGAGCACCCGATGGCCATGACCCATGCCGACGTTCCGCCGGCAGAGTTGGAGGCGCTGGGCGTGACCGCGGGGCTGATCCGGGCCTCAGTGGGTCTCGAGCACCTGTCCGACCTGAAGCGCGACCTGCTCTATGCGCTGAAAGCATGACGTCAGGGCGCCTTGGAGTGTGCCGGCGGTTACCGGGCCTGTCGTTCAGGGGGGAACTGAATCGCTGGGGCACCATCCACGGTGCCGACCCCGCGCTCAACCCGGCGATGGTGCCGACGGCGAATCCGTCTCTGCGCGGCGGGACACGGGCGAGCGTTGGCCTCGGCCTCAACCTGTCCGGCAGTGGCAGCCTTCGTGGCCACCGTCTGGCGATCGAAGCGCTGCTTCCGATCTATCAGAATCTGGATGGTCCGCAGTTGGAGTCGGATTGGACGCTGACAGTCGGCGGGCAGAAGTCGTTCGGCGGGTGAGCGACAATCGCGTCTGCCTCTGCACCATGCCTTCGGTGTCAGGCCACTAGCGCGGCTCCACTGGCAACAACTCCACCATCGTGGTTGCCTGCATCCCTGCCGAGCTGACCTCCACCTGGTAGGTGCCAGGGGCCATGTCCCGGCCGGCATCATTGCGCGCGTCCCACTCGAGGACATTGACGCCCGGCACGGCGCGACCGGCCAGGGTCCTGACCACGCGTCCCTGTCCGTCTCGAACGATCATCTGCACATCGCCGCCCGCAGCCACTCGGTAGTGGATTTCCGCGATTCCCCGAGGGGGCTGCGGGGGCACTTCACGCCGCACGTGCCAGGTCAGTCGGACGGGACGTACCGGGAACACGGTAAGTCCGGGCCCGGAAGTGGCCGCCGCACTCGCCTGAACCGGCCGCACATCCAGAAGGAAGAGCCCCCGCCCATGTGTCGCGGCGATCAGTTCGCCTTCCCGCCGATGAACAACAAGGTCGTAGACGGGCGTGCTGGGGAGATCCGCGACGAGCGATTGCCAGGACCGGCCGGCGTCCAGCGTGACGTAGACACCCAGATCCGTCCCCACGTAGAGAATGGAGGGTGATGTCGGGTCCTCAATGATGACGTTGACGGGCTCGGCAGGCAGGCCGTTGGCAATCGATTGCCACGTGGTGCCGTGATCGGCCGATCGGAAGATGTACGACCTGAAGTCGTCCTGCCGGTACCCGCTCTGAGCGGCGTAGACCACCGCCTCATCATGCTCAGACGCCACTACGCGCGTGACCCACTTGCTGTCTCTCAGGCCTGCCGTGATCTCGGCCCACTGTTCACCATCGTCCTGGGTCACCCAGACCTTGCCACCCTCAGTGCCGGCATAGAGGACGCCTGCCTTCAGTCTCGACTCGCTCAGCGTCGTGATCGCGCCGGTCGGCACCATCGCGCGTTCGGTGCTTCCCGGCTCGCCGAGGTCGGGACTGATCCGGCGCCAGGTCGCCGCCCGGTCGGTGGTCTTGAACACGACGTTGCCCGCGGCATACAAGGTGTGCGGGTCGTGATGCGAGATGAGATACGGCGTGAACCAGCTGAAGCGCACCGGAGGATCACCGTCGGCCGGACGCGGCCGAACCACTTCGGTCGCCGGTCCCCCGGAGTAGGGATTTCCGACCGACATGTCGATGCGCCGCATCGCGCCATTCTGGTGCTCGTAGTACACCAGCCCTGGATGGGTGGGGTCCGGAAGCGTCGTAAATGCATCGCCGCCGGTCCACTGATCGAGCCAGATGTAGCGCCACGCATCAGTCGCAACCGGATCGGCGGCGTAGCGATACGTCGATGGCCCCACGAGCGCGCCGGTGTCCTGTGACCCGGCATAAATGCGATAGGGATCTCCGTCATCAACCGTGACGAAGTAGAACTGGCCGATCGGAATGTTGTTGAGATGGAGCCAGGTGGCGCCCTTGTCGTGTGAGATGAACACGCCGCCATCGTTGCCCAGGATCAGGCGCGCTGGATTCCTGGGGTCGATCACGAGTTCATGGTGATCGAGGTGCATTGTTTCGCCGGGCGTATTGTTGACCCGTCGAATCGTTTCGCCGATGCGCGTGAAGGTCTTGCCGCCGTCGGTGGAACGGAACATCCGGTTGCCAAGGATGTAGAGCTCGTTCTCGTCGATGGGCGATATGCGCACATCGGCAAACTTCCATCCAAAGATGCCAAATACGCCATAGGTATCGTCGGTATTCGCCTTCTTCCAGGACTCACCGCGATCGTCAGAGCGGTAGACTTCGCCACCGACGATGGAGCGGTTGCCATCGCCCGTCACCGGCGTCCAGTTGTCGACAAAGGCGTACATGACGTTGGGCCGGCTCGGCGCAATGTCGAGTCCCGCGCGCCCCATCGGACCGGCCGGTAATCCGGCCGTGATCTTCTTCCAGCTCACACCCGCGTCAGTCGTTTTGTAGAGCCCGCTCTGGGGGCCGCTCTCGCCGTCCACGGTCAGTTGCCAGGCCCAGGCAAGAAGCGTGTCGGGATCTGATGAATCCATCACCAGATCGATGACGCCGGTCTGGTCGCTGACAAAAAGCGACCGGCTCCAAGTTCGGCCGCCGTCGGTCGTCCGGAACACGCCGCGTTCGTCGTTGGCCGATCGGAAGTGGCCCATGGCCGCCACGTACACGAGGTCCGGATTGGTCGGATGGATCAGGACCTTGCCAATGTGATGCGTGTCGCCGAGGCCCTGGTTGGTCCACGTCTGCCCGGCGTCGGAAGACTTGAACACACCGGTCCCGGAAAACGACGGACCGCTATGCCTTGGCTGCACCTCTCCGGTGCCGACCCAGACGATGGATTCGTCGGACGGCGCGACGGCGATGTCGCCGATCGAGAATGCGGATTCATGGTCGAAGACTGGGGACCATGTGATTCCGTTGTTGGTGGTCTTCCAGACGTTGCCGCCGCCAGGTCCTACGTACATGGTCGCTGGATCGCCCGGTGACAACGCGATCGCTTCTATTCGCGATCCCTGCTGCGACGGTCCCAGCGCGTGCCAGCGCATGCCGCGAAACTCAGACCCGTCCCGCATGGCCACGTGGTCAATCCAGGATTGACGGCGTTCTGCGGGGGAGGTGGCCTGCGCCGACTGGCGAGCCACAGGCGCAGCCGACGCGGCCGCAAGAAACGCAGCCGCGAGAATAAGGCGAAGGGGGGCTTTCGTATCCACGCCAGTATTGTAGAGCCACACTTTCGACTCTGTCAGTGTCACCGGATTCCGCCGATCGTCAGGGGCGGCGGTCAGCAGAGCCCGGTGTTCCACCATTGTCCTTGCAGTCCGCGGTGCCAAACGCAATCATGAAGGGCGACACCGCCAAACGACCAGCCAAAGGAGCCGACAATGCAGCTTTCAGACATCCTTGCCCAGATGGGCGGCCTTCAATCAATCGCCCGGGAACTCGGCGTCAGCGAAGCCGATGCGGCGAAGGGCGCTGCAGCTCTGGGCCCGGCGGTTCTCGGAGGGTTCAAGAAACAGGCGCAGCAGACCTCCGGCCTGGAAGGGCTCGGCGGTTTGCTCGGTCAACTCGGCGGTGGTGGGCTGCTCGACGACGTGCTGGGGGCGAGGCCGACGAATGTGGCCCGCGGTAACGACGTGCTCGGGCAAATCTTCGGTTCGAAGGACGTGAGCCGCGCGGTGGCGAAAAACGCCTCGTCGCAGTCGGGACTCGATGCATCGGTGCTCAAGAAGATGTTGCCGATGCTGGCGATGCTCGTCGGTGGCTTCATTTCGAAGCAGCAGGGCGGTGGCGCCCAGGCACCGATGGCGCCGGCCGGTGGCGGACTCGGCGATCTGTTGGGAGGATTGCTTGGAGGCAGCGCCTCCGGAGCCGGCGCCAAATCGGGCAGCGGACTCGCGTCGATGTTGGATCTGGACGGCGACGGCAATCCCCTGGATGACATCATGCGGATGATCGGCAAGGTGGGGAGGTAGGGAGGATGACGTATTCTCAGACGGACCTGCAGGACGGCACCGGGGCGATGGCGATGACGGGCCAGACCGCCACTGTGAACTACACCGGATGGCTCTACTCGGAGAGCGGGCCCGAGAACAAAGGCGCCCAGTTCGATTCCTCGATTGGCAGGGGCCCCTTCTCGTTCAGGATCGGCGCGGGACAGGTCATTCGAGGCTGGGATCAGGGCGTCCAGGGAATGAAGGTCGGTGGACATCGCCGGTTGGTGCTGCCGCCTGAGTTCGCCTACGGAGCGCGTGGCGCCGGGCGAGTGATCCCGCCGAATGCGACGCTGGTCTTCGAGGTGGAACTGCTCGGCGTGGCCTGAGGTCGTCACGCCTTGTCAGGGCGCACTGGGATCACGCGTTCGAGCCGGTGTGATATTTGTTTTGGGATCCGGGATCGGGACCCGGGACCGGGTGTGACGACATCGCAGCACAGAGGATACCCATCGTGGCCACCAAGACCGACCGAGCAAAATCCAAGAAGAAGCCGGCCGCTACGCCCTCGGACGATCTGGGCGCCGGAAACATCGACAAGGTCCGCGACATCCTGTTCGGCGGTCAGATGCGCGATTACGAGCGCCGCTTCGTGCGGCTCGAGGAGCGCCTGCTGAAGGAAACAAGCGCGATGAAGGAGGACGTGCGGAAGCGCCTCGCCGCCCTCGAGCAGTTTGTCAAGCAGGAGTCCGGGTCGATCGGCGAACGCATCAAGACCGAAAACAGCGAGCGCACGAGCGCCGACAAGGACCTGGCCCGCGAGACGCGTGAAGCGACCAAGACGTTCGAAAAGAAGAGCGGGCAACTGGGTGACCAGATCGACCGCGCGCAGCGGGAGTTGCGCCAGCAGGCACTCGACTTGCACAAGCGCATGACTGACGAGCTGCAGCAGAAGACTGACGAGGTTCTGGCGCGGCTCACGCAGGAAGCCACGGAACTCCGCACCGAAAAGGCGGATCGAGCCATCCTGGCGTCGCTGCTCACCGAAATGGCCATGCGGCTCACGAACGAGCTGCAGCTTCCTGGCACCGACAAGGGTCGACGTGGATGACCGCGCCGATTCAGGCGATCCCGGGCCGGCAGCCGACCTCGAAGAACTTCGGACGTTACTCCTTGGACCCGAGCAGCAGCAACTGGCGGATCTGCAGGCGCGCCTGGACGATCCTGAGGAGCGCGCTGCCGACGTAGCCGAGGTGCTGCCGCGCGTCTTCCTGCAACACTCGCAGGATCCGCGTTTCACGGCAGCATTGACGCCGCCAATCGAAAAGGCCATCACGACGTCAGTCCAGCGCAACCCGAAGCCGCTGGCCGATGCGCTGTTCCCGGTGATGGGACCGGCCATCCGCAAGGCTGTGTCCGCCGGCCTGGCCAGCATGGTCGAAAGCCTCAATCGAACACTGGAACAAGCCGTGTCGCGACGCTCACTCCAGTGGCGTCTGGAGGCGTGGAGAACCGGGAAATCGTTCGCCGAACTGGTGCTCATCAAGACACTGCTGTACAGGGTCGAGCAGGTGTTCCTGATCGAACGCAAGAGCGGCCTGCTCCTCCAGCACGTGTCGGCGGCGCACGCGGCCGTTCAGGACGCCGACATGGTGTCGGGCATGCTCACAGCCATCAAGGATTTCGTGCAGGACTCGTTCCGGGTCGAATCGTCGGATTCCCTTGAAGCCCTCAAGGTGGGCGATCTGTCTGTGTGGATTGAGCCCGGGCCCCATGCCATCGTGGCCGCGGTGATTCGCGGATCCGCGCCCGCCTCGCTGCGCGGCCGGCTCCAGGAGGCCGTCGAGTCCATCCACCTGCAATTCGGCGATGTGCTGGAGTCGTTCACCGGAGATGCCAGCGCCCTCGCGGGCACCCAGCAGACGCTCGAGACCTGCCTGTCGGCCGAGTACCGTGCCGACGACACTGCGCCGAGAAGCCGGAGCACCTGGGTCATCGCGGGTCTCGTCCTGCTGGGGATCCTCGTGTGGGCGGGGCTCCGATGGCGCACGGCCGAGCGATGGTCGTCCTACCTCGAGGCGTTGCGCGCCGAGCCTGGCATTGTCGTGGTGGCTTCCGACCGGACGTGGGGCGGCTTCACGGTCTCCGGGCTTCGTGATCCGCTCGCGCGCGATCCGCAGGAGTTGCTGGTGGACACCGGATTGCCGTCCGATGACGTGCACGGCGTTTGGACCCCCTACTATGCGCTTGACCCGATCCTGGTGGCGGCCCGTGCCGCCAGCGCCCTGCGGCCACCGCCGGGGGTCACGCTGACGGTACGCGATGGCGTGCTGTCGGCGGACGGTGCGGTGACCCTCGAATGGGTGGCGGAGGCCGCGCGCCTGGCGCCGCTGGTCGCCGGCGTGACGTCGCTTGACGCGGCCGGTGCGCTGTCAGGGCAGATCCAGAGCCTGGTCGATGCCATTGAAGGGCAGACGCTCCTGTTCATCAGCGGCGCGGCGCGGCTGACGTCAGGCCAGGAGGTGGCCCTGGGCCGCCTGGCAGAGGAGACCCGTCAGTTGGAGCAGATCGCCGGTGTGACCGGACTGCGTTTTCGGGTCGAAGTCGTGGGGCACACTGATTCGGATGGGATCGAGGCCGCCAATGTGCCGCTGAGCCAGGCCAGAGCCGACTTCGTCCGCGTCTCGATCGCCCCGGCCGCCACGACGTTTCTGGAAGTGGTGTCCCGGGGAGAAGGCAGCCGGCAACCGGCCGTGATGAGCGAGAATAGTGTCGACAAGCAACGCAACCGGCGGGTGCAGATCACGGTGACGAGGCGGACCGGGTCGGGCGAATAGCCGGCGGCGGACGAGGAGGTCGATCATGATTCAGAAGAAAATCTGCATGCTGGGCGGATTCGCCGTCGGCAAGACGAGTCTGGTCGCCCAATACGTCACCAGTATGTTCTCGGAGAAGTACCTGACGACGGTTGGCGTCAAGATCGACAAGAAGCAGGTCACCGTCGACGGGCAGGATGCGCAGTTGATGCTCTGGGATATCTACGGTCATGACGATTATCAGGCGGTGCCGGTGTCGCATCTGCGCGGCATGTCAGGGTATCTGCTCGTGGTGGACGGGACCAGGCGCGCGACATTGGAGACCGCGCGACTCATGCAGCAGAAGGCCGTTGAGGCCGTCGGATCCGTGCCGTTCATTCTGCTCCTGAACAAGTACGATCTCGCCGACGAATGGGAGATTGACGAGCAGATGTTCTTCAAGATGGCCGAACAGGGCTGGCGGGTCATTCGAACGAGCGCGAAGACCGGCGAAGGCGTGGAACAGGCGTTCGAGACACTCACGCGGGCGATGCTGGCCGGCGCCTCCGCCGGGCCGCTGATTGGTCAGGGGCTGGTATGAGCGAAACGTTACTCGCCAGTGTCCTGCGGGCCCTGGATGTCACGGTGTTCGAACACACCATGGATGGACGATTCCGGACGCTGGGCACGGCGCCGGAGTGGCTCGAAGCTGCGCTGGGCGTGGACCCGCCCGAGACGTCAGACGACGACACCAGGCTTCCGTTCCTGGATCACTTCCTGCCGCAGGCGTGGGTCGCATGGCACGAACGGCGCGGCGCCCGGGCCGACTCCGGTCCGTTCGTGGTGCCGATCGCCGGCGAAGAGACGCTCATGCGCGCCACGGCGCTGACGGTCGAACGCCGGGCTCTGCTGGTCATCGAGCGCCTGACCGGTGACAACGACACACGGCCGCTGCTGCAGAAGGCGCGCGAACACATGCTGGCCGCCGAGCAACTGGAACGCCAGGCCTCCGCCGTTCACGCGCCCGCTGCCGCGATCGAACGGGTGACGACGGCATTGGCGGTGGCTGAACTCACGCCTGAGTTGCGGGCACTGGTTGACGCGCTCGGCACGGCGGGCGCGCAGCTGCAGGCAGCCGTCAGCGTCCTTCCGAAGCCTCCCAGGGGCCGACGGGCGTCCACCGGCAGAACTCAGCGCTGACACCAGCCAGGAAGCCGGATCGGTTCCTACGGCCTCCCAGGTCCTCCTGGATCCGGGCGTACGACGATCGGCACGCGGGTGGTCAGGCTGGCGAGGGTGAACCGCGCCTCGTACGTGCCAGGCGCGACCAGGGGCCGCGCCCCGCCACGTCCGCGCCCCGGACTCCCGGGAGCCCCCGCGGGCGGATCGCCCCGCATGTCCCAGAGGATGCGCTGGAGTCCTCGGGCGGACGGCGCGGTGAGCCGCCGCACAACCCGTCCGGTGGCGTCCGCGATCTCGATGGTTGGAGCGTCGGTGCCCGAAGGGTTCAGATACACGTCGAGAGACACGCCGTCTGGCGGATTGGGCGCGGTGAAGTACGCGCTGCCCATCGCGTTGCGGCCTCGATCAAAGCGTGTCATCTGGAAGGCCGGCCGCGGCGTGAAGATCGTGCCAGGGCCGGCCAGTACCTCAGGCGTCAACCCCCGCAGGCCGGCCAGCGAGTCGAGCAGCCAGATCCCGCGTCCGTGCGTGCCGATCACCAGATCGCCCTCGCGCGGATGAATCACCATGTCGTGCACGGGGCTGGTGGGCAGGTTCAGCTGAAGGGAGAACCAGCGCGACCCGCCGTCGATGGTGGCGTAGATCCCGAACTGTGTGCCCGCAAAGAGCAAGAGGGGATTCACGGGATCCTCCACCAGCGACATCACCGGACTGCGCATGGGCAGGTCTGTGTCGATGCGCGTCCACGTTCTGCCGTGGTCCGTGCTCTTCGCGACGAACGGCCTGAAGGTGTCGTCTTCATGCGCCGACGCCGCGGCATAGAGGGTGCGGTCGTCATGCGCCGAGTGGAAGACACGCCGAATCTGCGCGCGCTCGGGCACGCCCGGTATCGCAGCGGCCTGCCGCCACGTCGCTCCGTCGTCCTCGGTCACCTGGATCAGCCCGTCATCCGTGCCGACCGCCAGCCATCCGCGATGGCGGGGAGACTCATCAATCCAGAGCAGCGTGCTGTAGGGCGAGATCAGGTGCTCCGGATCGATTGCCACCTGGCGTGTGAGATCGGGGCTGACGACATCCCAGGTGGCGCCGCGGTCGCGCGTTCGGAACAGGAACTGTGCGCCGTAGTAGAACGTGCCAGGGTCGTGCGGCGAGATCCGCATTGGCGCGTTCCAATTCCAGCGATAGGTCTGGCCCTCTGGCGCCTGAGGCTGAATCCGCCGCCGTTGGCCCGTGAACGGGTTGAACTGCACGAGAGCGCCGTACTGCGATTCGGTGTACACCACCGACGGGTCGGTCGGGTCGATTTGGAGCGCGAACCCGTCGCCGCCGGTCGTCACATACCAGTCCGCATTGACGATGCCGTCCGTGTTTCGGGTGGCCGAGGGGCCACAGAGCGAGTTGTTGTCCTGGGTGCCGCCGCAGACGTAGTAGAACGGCTCGCGCATGTCGACGGCCACCGCGTAGAACTGTGTGGCAGAGAGCTGATCGTGGAACCTCCATGTCACGCCGCGGTCGCGCGTCTGGTAAATGCCCCCGTCGTTGCCCAGCCACTGGTGACTCGAATCGGATGGATCGATCCAGAGCGCGTGGTGATCGACATGCACGCTCCGGCCAGGGATATCTGTTGTGAAGGTTTTGCCCCCGTCCGTCGACATTGCCATCTGGGTCTGGAGCACGTATACCCGTTCCGGGTTGTTCGGGTCGCAGCGCACCTGGCCGTAGTACATCGATGATGCGGACATCGTGTTGACGCGCGTCCAGATCGCTCCGGCGTCCGTTGAGCGATACACGCCCCCGTCGGCCCCTTCGACGACCGCATACAGCGTCGCCGGCCTCGAGCGGCAGACCGTGACACCGGGCCGTCCCGTTGGCGTCACCGGCAGGCCGGCTGTAAGTTTCGTCCACGTGTCGCCGCCGTCGGTGGACTTGAAGAGCCCGCTCTCAGGGCCGACGTTGACGAAGCTCCAGTCGCGGCGTTCGCGGTGCCACGCGGCCGCATACAGCGTGTCCGGCTGGGTGGGATCCATGACGAGGTCCACGATGCCGGCGTGGTCGCCGGCCGAGAGCGTCTTGCTCCATGTCGCACCGCCGTCGGTGGTCTTGTAGAGGCCGCGGACAGCATTCTGCCGAGGATCGTTCTGCCACATCGATCCGAGTACGGTCGCGAAGACGACGTCTGGGTTGGCGGGGTGGATGACCACGCGGCCCATGTGGCGCGCATCCGCGAGTCCCATGTGACGCCATGTGCGGCCCGCGTCGAGACTCTTGTAGATACCCGTGCCCCAGGAGGTGCTGCGGAGGTTCCGCATGTTCGGCTCACCGGTCGCCACCCAGACGATGTCCGGGTCTGACTGCGAGACCGCGATCCCACCGACGGAGATCGACTCCTCGTGCTGGAACAGCGGTTCCCATGTGGTGCCGGCGTTCAGCGTCTTCCACACACCGCTGGATGCCGTGGCCGCATAGACAATCGCGGGATCCTGTTCGACCACCGCAAAGTCCACGATCCGGGTGCCAGTGACCCCGGGCCCGACGTTGCGCCACGTGAGCCCAATCGGTACGTCGCCCCCAGCGGGGGCCTGGGAAGCTGACTGGACCGATGGCGCGGCAAGCACGGCAGCCAACACGAGTGAGAGACCCGTTACACGTTTCATGTTCGAACGACTCCTGACCTTTCTGATCGACGGACCCTATCTGATCACCCATAGCTCCGTCTGGGGCCCGGCCGTGTAGCGTGCCCGGCCCTCGGCAGGGATGATCATGTCTTCTTCCCGCTGCATCGCGACGAGTTGGTCGCCCCACTCGGGGACGGCCGTGCGCGTGCGGAACTCCAGGGAGAACCAGACGCCGGGATGAAGCGGTGTGCGCGGGTGGGCGCCGTACCGCTCTGGCCAGTCGAAGACCGTCCATGTTCCGGCATCGTGCACCCAGTAGCCTTGCACGTGCGAATACACGAGCAGGTCGATATTCTCGGCCCTGGCGGCCGCTTCGGAACGGGTCTTGATGTCGATGCCCGTGCGGCCAGGCACGAGTTCGGCCGCATGCAACTCGGCGGCGCGCTGGGAGTCGGCGAAGGCCTTGAGGATGCCGGCCGGCGGCGTCGTCTCGTCGTCGCGGAGGACATACGCCATTTTCTGCTGGTCTGTGACGAGGCCCGCCAGCCGGACACCGAAGTCGACGTGCAGGACGTCGCCGCGTTCGATGACCGGATCGTCGGCGTCGTCCAACGCGACGACGGCGCCGTCCTTGAAGCGCTGGAGGTCGAGCCCGGCGTTGAAGTCGAACTCAAAATTCTGACGCTTCCGCTCGGCAGTGATCCAGTAATGCACGTCCATCAGCGTGGTTCGGCCGGGCGTGATGACTTCATTCGAAAACGCGCGGCGCAGGATCTCGTAGGTCGCCTGCGCGGCTTCTGCCTGCACGGCGTCCTCGTCAGCGGTGTGGACGGAGACGTAGTCGACAAGCAGGGGCTCCGAGGAGGTCGTACGACCCGAGAATGCCGGCCCAATCGCGTCGAACAGGTAGTCCTTCAGTTCGGCGGTGAGACCGTCGGCCATGCTGATCGTCCGTGACTGGTTGATGGCGATTCGTCCGGGGTTCCGATCGGTGACGTAGCGCTGCAGCAGGGGCTTCAGGCCGGACTCGCCGTAACTCTGGACGGTGTCATAGAAGCGCTTCAGATGGCCGGACAGGTGCGTCCCGAAGACTGTGGTCTCGAGCGCGTTGGCCGCATCGCCGCCGCGATCGAAGAGGAGATAGGCGTTGCGGTGGCCGTACCACCCGGTGATGCCGCTGCCGCCGAACAGCTCAAGTGTCGGGTCGACCGCATTCTCCCGGCTCATGATGACCCACAGGTTGACCCCGTGTTTGCGCATGAGGGGAATCAGGTGCTGCCGCATCTTGTCGGCCTTGAGGGACCATTCCCGCTCGGTACGGGCGCGCACGCTGGCGGGCGTCATGGTGTCGGTGTCCGGCGTGCCGGTCGCCGAGGGCGCAGGGGCGCAGGCTGCCAACAGGGTGACGACGAAGATCATGAGGTATCGGCGCATGCGCCGTAGCATACGCCAGACTTCGGCTGCCCGGCTCGAGTCACCGGACTTGCGGACCTGTGGACCGTCTGGTGGCGAGCAAAAAAAAAGGCCCGGCGGCTGATGCCACCGGGCCCTTCCCGTTCCTCGAACCCACGGATCTCGCGGACCCGTGGACCGTCTTTAGTACATTCCACCCATGCCGCCGCCCATGCCGCCGCCGGGGCCGCCGGCCGGAGCTTCCTTGGCCTCTTCAGGAATCTCAGAGACCATGGCTTCGGTGGTCAGCAACAGCGACGCGATGGACGCGGCGTTCTGCAGTGCGGAGCGCACGACCTTCGTCGGATCGATCACGCCGGCCTTGACCAGGTCCTCGTACACGTCACTCGCCGCGTTGTAGCCGAAGTTGTCGCCTTTGCCTTCCTTGACCTTCTGCACGATGATCGAGCCTTCGACGCCGGCATTGGTCGCGATCCAGCGCATCGGGGCTTCGATGGCGCGGCGCACGATGTCCGCGCCCACCTTCTGATCACCCTCGAGCTTCAGACCGTCCAGCACCCTGCTGCACTTGAGCAGCGCGACGCCGCCGCCGGGGACGATGCCTTCTTCCACGGCCGCCTTGGTCGCATGCATCGCGTCCTCGACGCGCGCCTTCTTTTCCTTCATCTCGGTCTCGGTGGCCGCGCCAACCTTGATGACCGCCACGCCGCCGACCAGCTTCGCCAGGCGCTCCTGGAGCTTCTCGCGGTCGTAATCCGACGTCGTCTCGTCCACCTGCGTGCGCAACTGCTTCACGCGGCCTTCGATGGCCGCCTGTGTGCCTTCGCCCTCGACGATGGTCGTGTTGTCCTTGTCGATCGTGATCTTCTTGGCCTTGCCCAGGTCCTCGAGCTTGATGTTCTCCAGCTTGATGCCGAGGTCCTCGGTGATGGCCCGGCCGCCGCTGAGGATCGCAATGTCCTCGAGCATGGCCTTGCGGCGATCGCCGAAGCCGGGGGCCTTGACGGCCGCCACCTGCAGCGTGCCGCGCAGTTTGTTGACCACCAGGGTCGCCAGCGCTTCGCCATCGACGTCTTCCGCGATGATCACCAGCGGACGTCCCCCGCGCGCCACCTGCTCGAGCAGGGGCAGCAGGTCCTTCATCGACGAGATCTTCTTCTCGTGGATGAGGATGACCGGGTTCTCCAGCACGCACTCCATGCGGTCGGGGTCGGTCACGAAGTAGGGCGAGAGGTACCCGCGGTCGAACTGCATGCCCTCGACGACGTCGAGCGACGTCTCCATCGAACGGGCCTCTTCAACCGTGATCACGCCGTCCTTGCCGACCTTTTCCATCGCCTGCGCGATGATCGTGCCGATCGTGTCGTCGCTGTTGGCGGAAATCGTGCCGACCTGGCCGATCATCTCGCCGCTGACGGGCTTGGACATCTTCTTCAGCTCGGCGACGATGCCGTCGACCGCCTTTTCGATGCCGCGCTTGAGCTCCATCGGGTTGGCGCCGGCCACCACCATCTTGATGCCCTCGCGGAAGATCGCCTGGGCCAGGACCGTGGCGGTCGTTGTGCCGTCGCCGGCCGTGTCCGACGTCTTGCTGGCCACTTCACGCACCATCTGTGCGCCCATGTTCTCGAGCGGGTCCTTCAGGTCGATTTCCTTGGCGACGGTCACGCCGTCCTTGGTAATCGTGGGGGAACCGAACTTCTTGTCGATAACGACATTCCGGCCCTTGGGACCGAGCGTCACCTTGACCGCATCGGCCAGGCCGTTGACGCCACGCAGGATGGCCTGCCGCGCGTCTTCACCGTAAGTAATCTGTTTTGCCATGAATGATTTCTCCTCGTCCCGAACTACTTCTTGCTCTTGGCAGGTTTGACATCGACGATGCCGAGGATTTCTTCCTCGCGCATGATGAGGTATTCCTGGCCATCAACCTTGATTTCCTGTCCGGCATACTTGCCGAACAGCACGGTGTCGCCCGCCTTGACGTCCAGGGGAGTGACTTTGCCGTCCTTTTCGAGCTTGCCCTTGCCGACGGCGATGACTTTGCCGTGCTGGGGCTTTTCCTTCGCGCTATCGGGAATAATGATGCCGCCGACGCGCTGTTCATCTTCTTCAAGTCGCTGAAGAATCACGCGATCGTGTAGAGGTCTAACGTTCATGGATGTCCTTTCGTAGACAAAAAATGCGGGGCGTGCCTGGCAGTCTCTCGTATGGACTGTTAGCACTCCCTGCGTCCGACTGCTAAGTTTACGGGAGCCCGGGTTTGGCCGTCAAGAGGGGGGCGCGGGCCGCCGGGCTATCCCGCCCGCTTGATCCGGTAGGCGGCCATCTTTCGAGTGACCGTATTCCGGTGCAGGCCGGTGATCTTGGCGGCCTTACCCACGTTGTAGTTGGTCTTGGCCAGGGCCCGGGTGATGAACATCCGCTCGAACTCGCGCTGGGCATCTTCAAAGAGGATGCCCCGGTCAATCAGGTGGCGCACGAGCGTATCGAGGTCATCGCGAATCATCAGAGCTCCAGATCCCTTCCTGTCAGGATCCGAAAGGCCTCCAGGTACTTCTCGCGGGTTCGTGTGACCACGTCCTCAGGCAGAGACGGCGCGGGGGGTTGCTTGTTCCAGCCGATTTCCTCGAGGTAGTCCCGAACGAACTGCTTGTCGAAGCTCGGTTGGCTGCGTCCCGGCTCATACAGGCTCTGAGGCCAGAACCGCGACGAATCGGACGTCAGGACTTCGTCAATCAGCACCAGTTGCTGGCCGCCGTCCGCGTCTGTGCCGAGGCCGAACTCGAACTTGGTGTCGGCAATGAGAATGCCGCGTGTGGCCGCGTGGGCGACACCCAGCTTGTAGATGTCGAGTGTCAACGCCTTCAACTGGGCGACGCGCTCCGCGCCGAGGATGCCGGCCGCCTCGGCTTCGCTGATATTTTCATCGTGACCGGATTCGGCCTTGGTCGCCGGCGTGAAGATGGGCTCGGGAAGCTTGTCGGAGTTGCGGAGACCAGCGGGCAGGGTCACCCCGCACACCGCCCCGGTCTTCTGGTAGTCCTTCCATCCCGATCCGGACAGGTATCCGCGGGCCACACACTCCACCGGCAGCGGCGCGGTCTTGCGGACCAGCATGGTCCGGCCACGCAGGACGTCGCGGTGCGGACGCGCGGCGGCGGGGAAGTCGTCCACGTTGATGGAGATCAGGTGGTGCGGCGTGATCGACGCGATCCGTTCGAACCAGAACGCCGACAACTGCGTCAGGACTTTGCCCTTGTCCGGGATACCCGAACCGAGGATGCAGTCAAACGCGGAAATGCGATCGGTGGCGACGATGAGGAGTGTGTCTCCCATGTCGTAGACGTCACGCACTTTTCCTCGACGTGCGAGGGTCAAACCGGATAACTGAGTTTCAAGGACTACTGATGTTCTCATGCCGACGCCTGTGGAGAGTGAAGCGTAGAACCTTCAACTCGGCTCGTCAAGCATTCTGTGCCCGTACGGGCGCGAGTCATGAACTTTTTCTGAGCACGATGTCGCCGCGCGTGTTGCGCAACGAAATCTTCGTGGTGCCTCCGCGGCCGAATGTATGTGTCAGGCGGGCGTTCGCATCTGAGGTCTCAGCTTTCAAATCCAGATCAGCCGCCTGAATACTGGCATTCGTCGCGCTGGCGTCCAGATCGAACGCCGGGGCGCCGACAAGAATGAGGCGCAGTGGTTCGTCGGTCGTGATCACGGTGAGTGGTACTGCGCGTTCGAGGAGGACTTCCACTTCGGCGCGACGCACGTCCACGCGAGTGTCCGCTGCCGGTCGTCGAATCGTGACGCGGCCATCGCTGCCGCGAACGGCGACGGCGCCCCGATGTCCGGACACTTCGAGTTCAGAGCGAAGTTCATCAACCTCGAGCGCGCCACCGGAGTCCGTCACTCCGACGTCCGAGTTGCGAAGATCGAGGACCAGACCGTCCGCGATTCGCGCGATCTTGGCAGCTGAGCGCAGCAGCCGAAGCCGGGCGGATGCCGCGCCCCCGACGGTGAGGTCGCCGTCCTGGTGCGCGCCCGTCACGGCCCCCTGGATGGTTTCCAGCGTGACGTCCCCGCGAACGGCTTCCAGATGGACGGCCGCCACTCCGCTGACCTGCACGCCGTTGCTGCCTTCGACGCGGACGGCCATTCGAGTGGGCACATGCATGACGATGGTTGATCTCTGGCTGGCGGGCCTGGGATACGTCGCGCGCAGGATCATGGCGTCTCCCACGTCGTCCCGGACCAGTTCCGTGGACTTGGCCAGTTCAATCGCGCTGGCCTCGTCGGGGCCGGTGGAGTTCACCGTGAATTCGTAGTCGATGGTGTCCCGGTCATCGCCGACGATTGTGACGTCCTGAAGCACGCCAATCAGGCGCACTTCAATCAGCCCTGCCGGTACCGGCAGGCTGGCCTCGTGAACGAACTTCCCCTGCCCCGGGTTGCCGCGGATCTCGCTTCGCGCTGAGCGAAAGAAATCGTTGAACGAAAACGAACTGGTCGCTGTTTCCGGTGGCGCGGCTATCTGGAAGACCAGAGTTCCCACGGCCAGGAATGCCACGACGATGATTAACTCTCGCTTTCCCATAGACTTGCCGCCAATCTTATAGTAGAAACATAGACCTACGGCGCGGGGTTCGCGCGCTCCGCCACTTGATGTCCAGCCCACCTTCCACATTCCGCATTCCCTGGTCAGGCCTTCTGGTCGCGGGATTGACCCTTCTCCTGTTGTGGCTCTTTGTCCGCAATCTGGACGGCGCGGAACTTCGGCGGGCTTTCGGGGCAGCCGATCTCAGCCTCGTGGGGCTGGCGGTGCTGGCCACCCTGCAGACGTATCTCATTCGCGCCTGGCGTTGGCAGGCGCTGCTGCGGCCGCTGGGCCGCGTGCCGTTCGGTCCGGCCTTCCGCATCACGGTCATCGGGTTTACCGCGACGTTCCTGCTGCCGGCCCGCCCTGGTGAAGTGCTCCGGCCCTTTCTGCTGGCGCGGCAGCAGGGGCTCAGTTTTTCCGCCATTCTGGCAACCGTGATCATCGAGCGTGTGCTGGACCTGACAGCGGTCTTGCTGCTGTTTGGGGCGGCCATGCCGTTCATGAGTGTGGACGTCGGCACCCAGACCAGGCTCGCGGGTGCCGCTGCTGCCGCGGCAGCACTGTCCGGGTTGGTGGCGATGTTCGTCTTTGCCGGGCATCCGGAGCGCGTCGGGCTCTGGGTGGACTGGTTCAGTCGGGTCTTGCCCGCACGGGTCGCCGTGGCGGTCGGGAAGTTCGCCCGCAAGTTCGCGCAAGGCCTGGCGGTGATGCGGGACCCACGTGCGGTCGTGGTCACGCTTGCCTGGTCGCTGGCCTTGTGGATGTCGATCTGTCTGGGCATTTGGCTGGTGTCTCGCGCTTTCAGTTTGACGGTGCCGTTCTCCGGTGCGTTCCTTGTGGTCATGTATCTTGTTGTGGGGGTGGCGATGCCCACTCCTGGGGGCGCCGGGGGGTTTCACGTGGCGTACCAGTTCGCCGTCACCACCTATTTTGGCGGGACCGTGGATGACGCGGCCGCGGCCGCCATCTTGCTGCATCTGGTGTCATTTGCGCCGGTCGCGGTGCTGGGACTCCTCTTCATGTGGCAGGATGGCCTGACGCTGGGCGGCCTCAGCAAGATGCGGCCCGCGGGGGGAGAGGAGACGCGCACGTGAAATGTCCATATTGCGACCATCCTGGCGACAAAGTCGTGGATTCGCGCGAAAGCAAGGAAGGCGAGGTGATTCGCCGGCGTCGGGAGTGCCTCGACTGCGGGCGGCGGTTCACCAGCTATGAACGGATCGACGAAATCCCGTATATGGTGGTGAAAAAGGACAGTCGCCGCGAGCGGTTTGAGCGGCAGAAGCTGCTGGCCGGCCTCCTCAAGGCGTGCGAAAAGCGCCCGGTTCGCGTGTCGGCCCTCGAAGATGTGGCGGACAAGGTCGAATTTGCGTTGCAGGAGAAAGCAGAACGCGAGATCTCCACGGAGGAAATTGGGGCGCATGTCATGGAGGCGCTCCGGCAACTTGATAAAGTGGCCTACGTGAGGTTTGCGTCCGTGTACCGTAATTTCCGCGATATCGATGAGTTCAAGCACGAACTGAACGATCTGTTCAAGTCATGATGCGGGATAGAGAATCATTGCGTGTCCTCGGTGTGTCGGCTGTGGCCATCTCGCTGTTTGCAGGTGTGCTGGCCGCTGCCGCCGACGTGCGGATTACGCCTGTGGTGGCCGAGGATCGTGTGTACGCGAACTTTGTCGCGACTGCCGCGTTCTCGTCGGACGTGAGAGTCGCCGTTCAGAGCGGTCTGCCGGTCACGCTGACCTACGTCGCGGAGCTGCGAAGATCCTCGACATTGTGGTTCGACCACACCGTGGCCGCGACCACCGTCGCCTCCGCGGTGAAGTTCGATACGTTGACGGGCCTCTATCAGGTCTCGAAGTTGCGGGACGGCACCGTGCATTGGGCCAAGCAGACGCAAAAGGAAGAGGAAATGCGGCTGTGGGTCACCGAATTCGAGCGCGTGCTTCTGGCTGACGCGTCGCGTATCAGGGGCTCGAGTGATTACTACGTGCAGGTGCGCGCGCGTGACAGCCTTCCGCGCGGATTCTCGCTCTGGCCCTGGGGGCGCACCGAAATGTCTGGCCGCGTCGAACTTCCGGTCATTCGATAGGGGGACTGAGGGGACGTCCGCCCATGCTGCTTGATTCCCCCGCCCCGCCTCCTCCCGCGCCGGCCAGTCCGTCGCGAAGGAGCGCCCTCGACAATCCACGTGTTCTGGCTCTGGCCGTGTTCTTCCTGTTGGCCGTGCTGGCGGTGGCGCTCTGGTTGCCCAGCCTGGCTGGGGAGGAAGCGCTCATCGGCGAGGTCGTCCTCTATGCCCTGGCGGCCGTGGATCTCGCGATGCTCGCAGCGCTGGTGTTCGTGCTGGCGCGAAACATCATCAAGCTGTGGGTGGAGCGCCGGCATGGTGCCCCCTTCGCCCGTTTCCGCGCGAAACTGGTCGCGGCTCTGCTGGCGATGACGATTGTGCCGGCGTCGCTGGTGCTTGTCGTCGGCAGCGAGTTCCTGCGCAGTTCGGCGAACCGCTGGTTCAGCGTGCCTGTTGATGAGGCCCTGGGGGCGGCGCAGACGATTGCGGCCCAGTACTACCGGGAGCGGCAGGAGACCGTGAGGCTGCGCGCCGCCTGGCTGGCCACGAGCCTTCCGGCCGCGGATATGGCGGCGGGGAATGTGACGCAGTTGCAGGCCATTGCCCGTAGTGATTTGGCCACCATGCGCGATGGTCTGATTGAGATGTATCAGACGGTTCCCACTCCCGCGGGTGAACGCGACGCGGTATTCTTGCTCGCGTTGGAGGCCGGTGTGCCTCCCCGCGATTTGGTTCGGGCGTCGGCGGATCGAATCGCGGCTCGGACGGCCGCCTCCGGTCAGGTCCAGGCGACCGAAGACGAAGTTGGCAGTGGCGGGGTGCTGGTCAGGGCGGCAGCACCCGTGCGCAATGCCGAAGGTGTCGTGCTGGGAGTGGTTGTGGTGTCGCTGCACGTGCCCCAGGACCTGGCCGCCCAGGCGCGCATTGTTGCCGCGCGTTATGAAACCTACAAGCAGATGGAGGTCCTCAAGGCTCCGCTCCAGGGCTTCTATCTTGCGACCTTCGTCACGGTCACGCTGTTGATCCTGGTCAGCGCGACGTGGCTCGGGTTGTACGTGGCGAAACGGATCACCCGGCCGGTGCAGATGCTGGCGGAGGGGGCGCGGGCCATCGGTGCCGGCCGTCTGGATATGCGCCTGGAGCCGCAGACCGGCGATGAGCTGGGGTCTCTGGTCGAAGCCTTCAACACGATGGCCGCGGAACTGGGAACAAGCCAGGAGCGGCTGGAGCAGTCTCGCCTGGCTCTTGAGCAGAAGAACATCGACGTGGATACGCGGCGGCGCTTCATTGAGACGATTCTCGAGCGTGTGGCCACCGGGGTCATTTCGCTGGACGCGGCGGGGCGAATCTCGACACTCAATGGTGCGGCGGAGCGGCTGCTTGGCCTGGACCGAACGGCGATCGGCGAGGAGGCCTCGGCCGTGTTCAATCGTGAGGAACTCCGGGGGCTGCTGCCACTGGTCGAGGCCACGGCTCACGTCCGGCAGTCTCGCTCGCGCAACCAGGGGCCCGGAGACGTGCTGGCGGGAACGCTCGAAGAAGTGATGCTCGTGCGCGAGGATCGGGAGATTCATCTGGCCGCCGCCGCCACCGTCCTCAGCAGTACGGAAGGGGACCCGGAGGGCGCAGTGCTGGTGCTCGACGATGTGACGCCACTGATTCGGGCGCAGCGCGTCGCGGCATGGCGGGATGTGGCGCGACGCCTGGCCCACGAGATCAAGAACCCGCTGACACCCATCCAACTCAGCGCGGAGCGGCTTCGCCGCAATTTCTCGGCGGCACCACCGGACACCAGGGCGCTGGTGGACGAGTGCACCGGCGCCATCATCACCGAAGTGGGCGCGCTCAAGAATCTGGTGGATGAGTTTGCGCAGTTTGCCCGGCTGCGCGGCCCGAAGATGGCCCCGGCGGACTTGAATGCCATCATTGGCGATGCCGTGCGCCTGTACGTCGGTGTCCTCCAGTCCTCTCTGGTGGTGCTGGAGCCGCGACTGGCGCCACGGGTGCCACTGGTGCGCGTCGACGTGGAGCAGATTCGGCAGGTGATCATCAACCTGGTGGACAACGCGCTCGAGGCACTGGGCGGGCCAGGCGCCGCGCTCCGTCCGGATGGCGCCACCCCGAGGATTGTGCTCGCGACTGAGTGTGATGAGGCACAGCAGGTCCTCCGATTGACCGTCGTGGACAACGGGCCCGGTGTCCCGGCGGCGGACCGGGACAAACTGTTCATGCCGTACTATTCAACCAAGGGGCGAGGCAGCGGCCTGGGTCTGGCGATTGTGCGACGCATTATCAGCGAGCATGGCGGCCGGATCGAGGTGGGCGACGCGGCTCCGACCGGAACCACCTTTACGATTGAGTTGCCGATGGAAGGACCCGAATGGCCGCCATCCTGATCGTTGATGACGAGGCGGGCGTTCGCGCCTCACTGGGTGGCGTGTTGCGGGACGAGGGCTACACCGTCGACGCAGTCGACAGCGGCGAAGCCTGCCTGGAGCAGGTCACGCGCACGGCGTACGATCTGCTGTTGCTGGATATCTGGCTGCCGGGTCTGGACGGGCTGGATACGTTGGCGCGCCTGCGGGAACGGCACGTCGATGCGCAGGTCATCATGATTTCCGGACACGGCAGCATTGAGAACGCCGTGCGCGCGACCAAACTCGGGGCGTTCGATTTCATCGAGAAACCTCTATCGCTGGAGAAGACGACGCTGGCCGTGCGCAACGCCCTGCGGCAGCATCGGCTCGAAGTCGAGAATCGCGCACTCCGTGCGCGCGTCGATCGCCGGTTCGTGATCGTCGGGGAACATCCGCTGATCCAGCACCTGCGGGAAGAGATTGCGATGGCGGCCCCCACCAACGGCCGCGTGTTGATTTCCGGTGAGAACGGCACCGGCAAGGAGCTGGTGGCCCGGCACGTGCACGCGCTGAGCCGGCGGCAGGCCGGGGCATTTGTCGAGGTCAACTGTGCGGCCATCCCCGAGGAACTGATCGAGTCCGAATTGTTCGGGCACATCAAGGGGGCGTTCACGGGAGCGGTGGCGGACCGGCGAGGCAAGTTCGAGGTGGCACACGGGGGCACGCTCTTCCTGGACGAAATCGGGGACATGAGCCTGAAGACGCAGGCGAAGGTGCTGCGGGCACTGCAGGAGCAGGTCATCGAGCCGGTCGGCGGGCAAAGCAGCGTACGGGTCGATGTGCGCGTGATCGCTGCGACCAACAAGAATCTCGTCGAGGAGATTCGGGAGGGCCGGTTCCGCGAAGACTTGTTCTTTCGCCTCAATGTGATCCCGATTCTCGTGCCGCCCCTGCGCGACCGTGGTGACGATGTGTTGCGGCTGGCCCGGCATTTCGTGGCCGAGCTGGCGCGGGAATACGGCCGGCGCGCGAAGCGATTTTCGCCGGGCGCCGCCGCGATGTTGCTTGCCTGTCAGTGGCCGGGGAATGTTCGCGAACTTCGCAATGTCGTCGAGCGCGTCATGATCATGGCGCCCGGTGAACTGATCACGGAAGCGGAGTTGGCGTTTCTTGACGTGGCCGCGCCGGGGCTGTCGCGCGAGGCCGGGGACTCCTCGGTCGTGCGGCCCCTGCACGATGCGCGCGACGCGTGGGAGCGGGACTACATTCTGGCCGCGCTCGACTCCTGTGAAGGCAACATGGCCCGAACGGCCGACATCCTCAATGTGGAGCGAAGCAATCTCTACAAGAAGATGAAGACCCTGGGCATTGGACCTGCCAGGGAGAATTGAGTGATGGCGGAAATGGGGCCCCGCCCCCGCGGTTGACGACCCGGGGCTCCAGGTCCCCCGGAGAGCCGGACCTTCAGGTCCGGCGGATCTCCGTCACCAGCTCATGTCTCGATTCGCTCGAGCGCGTTCTCGAGCACCTGCGCCTCCGAGAATTCGCTGACCTGCAGGAACCAGGCGGCTGACTGGAACATGGCTGCTGAAGGGACGAGGCCGATAATCTCGCTTTCGAGCACCGCCACGCCGTAGCGCTCGGCCTCGCGCCTGACGCACTCAAACACCCTGAAGATCGGGGTTTTCTCGTAGTTGGTCAGATTCATCGAGACCTGCACAATTCCACGATCCTCCAGCGGGAGTCCCATGGCCTTGACGTAGCGAAAGCCGCCGGTGCTGTGGCGAACAGCCGCCGCAATCTTCTTGGCGACGTCCAGGCGGTCCGTGGCGAGGTTGATGTTGTAGGCAATCAAGGGCATACGGGCCCCGACGATACTGGCGCCGCCTGACGGGTGGGGAGCGGCCGGGCCGAAATCAGGAGCCCAGGCCGGTTGGGCCATTCTTTCGGCGAGCCCCTCGAATTCTCCCCGGCGAACATCTTCGAGGTTCCGTCGGGCGGGAGACGACGCGGCTTCCTCGTAGAGGTAGATGGGCAACTGGTGCCGCTCGGCCACGGCCGCGGCGACGTCCTTGGCCAGCGCCACGCAATCCGCCATCGTCGCGCCCTTGATGGGGACGAAGGGCACGACATCGACGGCCCCGAGGCGCGGATGCTCACCCTTGTGTTTGCGCAAATCGATTGCGGCCAGCGCCGATTCAAACAGCGCGAGTGCGCCCTCGCGGACCTGCGCGGGGGTGCCGGCAAACGAAAAGACGGTGCGGTGGTGTGTCGGGTCCGACTTGACGTCGAGCAAGCCCGCGCCAGTTGCGGCAATCGCGCGTCCGCACGCGTCGAGCACGTCCTGACGACGACCTTCACTGATATTGGCGATACATTCGATAAGCGGCATGTGGGTAACGGTTCTATCACACCCCGGGGGAATTGCTGCGAGGCGGGGCTTGTACTTCTGAACACCAATCGCTATAATCCGGTTCGGACCAGAACATGACCGATCCGAAGCGCCACGACGCCAAGTCCAATGCCGGCCCCGACGCTGGTTCGGACAACCGTGTGGACGCCCTGTTGGTTGAGGGCCTGGATCACTACTTTCAGGGACAGTACGAAGACGCCATTCACCTCTGGACGCGGGTGTTGTTTCTCGACCGCAGCCACGCGAGCGCCCGCGCCTACATCGATCGGGCCCGCGGAGCCATCGTCGAGCGGCAGCGGCGTGCTGAGGAGGCACTGCAACACGTAGAGGTTCTGCTCGATCAGGGACACTTGCGTGAGGCGCGACTGCATCTGCCGCTGGTCACCGCCGCGCTCGGCGAAGACGAGCGGACGGCAGCCTTGCGACTCAGGCTGGAGCGGTTGGAGCGGGCAATCGCCGGCGGTCCCCGGATTCGCGCGGCGGAAGGCGCCCCGGCGGCTGGCGGGGGAGCCTGGCTGGCGGATCGCCTGACTCTGCGGACGTGGCTGGGGGCGGCAGCGGTGATCGTCGTGACGGTCGTGCTGGTCAGCCTCGGGCAGCGGGCACAACAGAGAGCGGGAACGGGCCCTGCGATTCCGGCTCCGACGCTGCCCTCGTCGCCTGTGCCGGTCCTCACGCCTGCTGAGGTGGCGCTGGTGCGGGCCCACGCGCTGTATAGCCGGGGCCGGCTGGCCGAAGCCCTCAAGACCCTGGACCGTGTCAAGTCTGAACAGGTCGGACGCGATGAGTCCGATGCGTTGCGTGTGGACATTCAGCGTTTGCTGCTGGCGGCAGCCGGCGAAGGGCGTGCTCCCGGAGATGGAAGGCAGGGACCGCGATGAGATGCACCAAGTGCCACTATCTGAGTTTTGAGCCTGAGCCACGTTGTCGGAATTGTGGCCATGACTTGTCGATGGACGAGCCGGCCGAATTCGATCTGGCTGAAACCACATTGCGTGGGCTCGGCGACTCGGGGGTGGTCAGGCCCTCGTCCCTCCCGTCGTCTGTGACGTCGGCTCCAGGCGGAGGCGCGGCTGCGCCAGCGACGGCGGAGTTTCCCCTGTTTGCCCGGACGCTCAACAGTTCCCAGAATGAGGAGGAGTTGGAGCCCCTCGTCAAGGTGCCGTCACGTCCGCGAGTTCCGGTTTCGGTGAGGCGCACCACGCCGGATGCTTCCCGTCTGCGCGCGACGTACGGGACGCCTGAGAGCCGTGAGCCCGACTTGCTGGACGAGATCGATGTAGCCGATGACGAGTCGTTCTCGGCCGTTCCAGAGTCGCAGTGGGCGAGTGAACCCGAACCCGAGCGGCTGCCCGACGAATGGCTGCAGGCAGTCGGCGGAGGCAGACGGTTGGCCGCTGCGGTAATCGACGCGTCACTGCTGGGTGCGATCGCGGGTGTGGTGGTTTATTGCACGTTGCGTCTGGTCGGGCTGTCGATCGGCGATGTCGGCCTCCTGCCGCTGGTGCCCTTGGTCGCCCTGTTTCTGATGCTTGCCGGCGGGTATCTCCTGATGTTCACGGCGGCTGGCGGGCAGACGGTCGGCAAGATGGCCATGAAGATCCGTGTTGTCGGTACGACGGCGGAGGCCGTCATCAACGACCGCGTGACCGTGGCGCAGGCTGCCGTGCGGTCGATCGCGGCGTTGCCATCAGTCCTGGTGCTTGGCCTCGGTTTCGTTCCAGCGCTTGGCGGCGCCGGCCTTGCGGTGCACGACCGCGTTGCGCGCACCCGAGTGGTGCATTTGTGACGCGAGTCGGCGTCGGCATCGCGACGGTCGGTGGTGTCGGGTTCTTTCCCGTGGCCCCCGGGACCGTTGGGTCTGCCGTGGGCGTCGGGATCTATCTGGTGAGCCGGGGATGGTCGGCGCAGGCCCAGGTTGCCCTGCTGGTCGGGATCACGGTCGTCGGAATCTGGGCGGCTGGTGTGGCGGAGACGGCGCTGAAGCGGCAAGACCCCGGGCCGGTCGTGATTGACGAAGTGGCGGGGCAGCTCGTGACCTTGTTGCTGACAGGGGTGACATGGCGCGGGGCGCTGGTCGGGTTCCTCATCTTTCGCGTTCTCGACATCATCAAGCCGTTTCCTGCCAGGCAGTTCGAGCGGCTGCACGGAGGTCTGGGGATCATGGCCGATGATCTGATGGCCGGTGTGTATGGCTGGGGATTGATGATGTTGATGTTGCGGTGGTGGCCCGGCGCGTGACGAGCGGGCGCCTTCGATCCGCCGAGATTGTCGCAATCGGCACCGAGTTGCTCACGCCATTTCGCTCCGACACGAATTCCCTGTACCTGACGGCTCGTCTCAATGAACTGGGGCTCGAAGTGCGCGGCAAGACCGTCGTGGCTGATGACCGCGCTGCGGTCGAGTCAGCCCTGCGCGCGGCGTTGGCACGGGCTGAGGTGGTGGTGACCACCGGCGGTCTCGGGCCCACCGACGACGACGTGACGCGGGAGGCGGTGGCAGGGGTGGCCGGCGTCGGCGCCGATGAGGACGCGGCGGTTCTCGCGGTCATTGACGGGCGCTTTGTGCGCCGCGGACGGCGCATGCCTCCAATCAACCGGCGCCAGGCCCAGGTGCCGACGGGCGCGGTCGTCCTTCCGAACCCGAATGGCACGGCGCCCGGACTGTGGATTGAAGTCGGGGACGGCGTCGTCATCGCGCTGCCGGGGCCGCCGCGTGAACTCCAGCCGATGTATGAAGACTCCGTCCTCCCGCGGCTGCGCGCGCGCTGCGGGGGCGTCGTGCTTCGGCGCCGGACGCTGAAGATCGCCGGGCGGGGCGAGTCTGATGTCGACGAGATCGCCCAACCCGTCTACGGACCCTGGCGCCAGGCGGAGCCGGCGATCAGTACGACGATTCTCGCTTCACTGGGGCAGGTGGAACTGCACTTGTCTTCCCAGGGGGAGGATGCGGCCCGCGTGGACCGTGCGCTCGAGGAGGCCGTCGAGGCTCTTCAGGCCGTGCTGGGACCGGCGGTGTTCAGTGTCGATGGACGCAGCCTCGAGGAAGTCGTAGGCGACTTGTTGGTCTCGCGTCAGCTCCTGCTGGCGGCCGCCGAATCCTGCACCGGCGGTCTGTTGCTTGGCGCGTTGACCGATATCCCCGGCAGCTCGGCCTGGATCGCCGGTGGGGTCGTGGCGTACGCGAACGACGTGAAGGTGCGGTCGCTGGACGTGCCCGCCGAACTCATCGCCGCGCATGGGGCCGTCAGCGATGCCGTCGCCGAGGCGATGGCGGAGGGTGTGCGGCGTCGGCTGAATGCGGGCCTCGGCGTCGGGATTACCGGTATTGCCGGCCCCGCAGGAGGGACGGACGCGAAACCTGTCGGCACCGTGGCTATTGCCGTGGCGGGCCCAGGTGACCGGTGCGTCGTGCGGACCGTTCGGTTTCCAGGTGACCGGGTGATGGTCCGGCAGATGGCCGTGCGCGCTGCGCTGAATCTGATCCGGCGCGTACTGACCGACGCCGACTACAATTAGGGGGAATGTCGTCGGACGAAGTCAGTCAGGACCGGTACCGGGCCGCCGTGCTCGGCGCCGGAAGCTGGGGCACGGCCCTGGCCATCCATCTCGGAAGTATTGGCCACGAGGCCGCGCTCTGGGGCCGCGACCGCGAACTGCTTCGCGCGATGGCGGAACGCCGCGCGAACCCGACCTACCTGCCGGATGTGACGTTTCCGGCTCGGGTGCGGCCGACGGCGTCGCTGGCATCGGCCCTGGACGGCGCACGGCACGTGATCATCGCGGTGCCGTCGCACGGCCTCCGCGCGGTCCTGCGGAGCGCCGTGCCCCAGTTGCCGGCCGGCGCAATTCTCGTCAGTGCCACGAAGGGACTCGAGGCGGAGTCGCTCAAGCGCATGTCGGAGGTGCTCGAGGACGAGACCGGTGGACGCTATCCAGTGGTGGTGTTGTCGGGGCCGAGTTTCGCGGCGGAGGTGGCGCAGCGATTGCCGACCGCGCTGGTCGCGGCGTCAACGAACGCGGCGGCCGTCGCGGCGGTTCAGGCAGAATTTCGCGGGCCGCATTTTCGTGTGTACAGGTCGACCGACGTTGCCGGCGTCGAGATCGGGGCGTCGCTGAAGAACATTATCGCCATCGCCGCCGGCGTTGTTGAGTCACTGGGGCTGGGGCACAACGCCATGGCTGCGCTGATCACGCGCGGGTTGGCAGAGATTTCCAGACTGTCCTGTGCGATCGGCGGGCAACGGGAAACACCCTCGGGGCTCAGTGGACTCGGAGACCTGGTGCTGACGTGCACCGGATCGCTCAGCCGGAATCGCCACGTTGGAATCGAGCTGGGGCGAGGGCGGGCGCTTGATGACATTCTGGCGGGCATGCGGATGGTGGCCGAGGGCGTCGTCACCACCCCGGCCGCGCTGGCGCTCGGCGCGCGTCACGGTGTCGAGTTGCCAATCACGGCGCAGATGGCGGAAGTGCTGGCGGGGCGCAAGACGCCCCGGGCCGCCGTGGGGGACTTGATGTTGCGCCCCCAGCGGTTCGAGCAGGAATCGGGGCAGGCCTGATGTCGATGCTGGACCGACTTCGGGCCGGACTGGCGCGGACCGCGAGGCAGATTCGCGAACGACTGGGCGAGGCCGACAGCAGTGCGTCCGCGACCGGACCGAACCGGAGCGGGAGACCCGCGCTGGCGCTGGATACGCTGGAGTCCGTCGAAGAGGCGTTGATCGCCGCCGATGTGGGGTTGCCGGCCACGGAGCGGATTGTGGAAGCCGTCCGCCGTGATCGTCAGGGATCGCTCAGTGCGCGTGTCGGCAGGGAGGTCCACCGCATTCTGAGCGAAACGGCCGCGCCTGCGGAGATTACCTCCAAGCCCCATGTGATTGTCGTGGTGGGCGTCAATGGCACGGGGAAGACGACCTCCGTGGGGAAGCTGGCGAATCTGTATCGGACGGGGGGCCGCTCCGTGCTGGTGTGCGCCGCGGACACATTTCGCGCCGCGGCTGTCGAGCAACTGGCCGTGTGGACCGAGCGAGCCGGAGTGGATCTTGTTCGGGCCCAGGCCGGATCCGACCCGGCTGCGAGTGCGTTCGATGCGGTGACGGCGGCCAAGGCGCGGGGCCGCGACATCGTGTTGGTGGACACAGCCGGCCGTCTTCACACGCGCGCGAACCTGATGGCGGAACTCGACAAGATCCGCCGCGTGGTCGCTCGCGAGGTGCCGGGGGCGCCGCACGAAGTGCTGTTGGTGCTCGACGCCACTGTCGGGCAAAACGGACTCGTGCAGGCCCGCGAGTTCCAGCAGGCGAGCGGCGCCAGCGGAATCATACTCACCAAGCTCGATGGCACGGCCAAAGGCGGGATCGTGGTGGCCATTGCCCACGAGCTCGGTCTTCCCATTCGGTATGTCGGCGTAGGCGAGGGCATTGACGACTTCATGCCGTTTGAGGTCGGGGCCTATGTGGACGCACTGTTCTCAGAGTCGAAGTAGGGCCGCATGGCCCTGCTGACCGATGCCGCGTGGATGGCCCGGGCGTTGGCGCTCGCCGAACGCGGGCGCGGACGCACGGCGCCGAACCCGCTGGTGGGGGCCGTGGTCGTCTCGCCCGGCGGCGTCGTGGTTGGCCAGGGCGCACACCTGGTCGCGGGTGGTCCGCACGCGGAGGTTGTGGCGCTTGATGCGGCCGGCGAGCACGGGCGCGGCGCCACGCTGTATTGCACCCTCGAGCCGTGTTGCCATGTCGGTCGCACGGGCCCGTGTGTTGAACGGATTGCGGCGGCCGGCGTGCGCCGTGTCGTGACCGCGATGCAGGATCCCAATCCACACGTCGATGGCCGCGGCCACGCGTGGCTGCGCGCCCATGGAGTGGCAGTCGACACGGGCGTCGGCGGCCTGGAGGCAGCGCGGCAGAACGCTCCCTTCCTGACGTGGATTCGGGCCAATCGCCCCTGGACGGTGCTCAAGACCGTGACCTCCGCTGATGGGTTCGTTGGGCGACGAGGAGAGCGGACGAAACTGTCGAGTCCGGTGGCCGATCGCTGGATGCAGCGACAGCGGGCCTGGATCGATGCCCTGGTCGTGGGTGCGCAGACCCTGATTGTCGACGACCCCGTTCTGACCGCCCGCGGCCCGGTGCGTGCCCGACCGCTCACCAGAGTCATTGTGGACTGGCGGGGCCGTACGCCGCCCGGGGCCCGCGTCTGGTCGACCCTGTCCGCCGGTCCCGTCATAATGGTGGTGCTGGACTCAACCGTCCAGGCTGATCCGGCCAGGTTCGAGGCGATGCGGGCGCGGGGGATACACTTGGATCTCCAGTCTTCGCGCGATCTGGGCGTGGTCGCGCGCGGCCTTGCCTCGGCAGGGGTGCAGTCGGTCCTTCTGGAAGGCGGCCCCTCGCTCCAGCAAGCCTGGCTTGATGCCGGACTGGTGGATCACCTTCAGTGGCTGATGGCGTCGGCAGAGTTGGGTGAGGGTGTGCCGATGGCGGCTGGTGTGCGAAGGTGGTGCGCCGGCATGCCGGATGAGAGCCGGCAGCCGCTGGGAGACGACTGGCTGATCGAAGGGCCGTGGGAGTCCGTGGAAGGAAGACAACCCTGATGTTTACGGGATTGATCGAAGCCGTTGGCAGGGTCGCGACAATCGACGGAGTCGATGACGGACATCGGATCGCCATCGACACCCCGCTGGCCGCGGAACTGGCGCTGGGCGACAGCATTGCGGTCAACGGTGTGTGCCTGACGGTCGTCGCGCGCTCTGCCTCGTCCTTTGCGACCGATGTCTCTCCGGCAACCCTGCGGGTGACGACCCTCGGTGCATGGGTGCCGGGACGGCGTGTGAACCTGGAGCGCCCGCTGCGTGCTGACGATCGGCTCGGGGGGCATTTCGTCCTGGGCCATGTTGACGCGGTCACGGAGGTGACGGCGCTGCGTTCGGACGCCGGGTCCTATTGGGTGGAGTTCCGGTTGCCGGATGAGCTTCAGGCCTGGGTGATTCCCCGGGGGTCGATCAGCGTGGACGGCATCAGCTTGACTGTGGCGGCCCTGGAGGCGCGCATGTTCGCCGTCCAAATCATTCCCCATACCTGGGCGCACACCGCTCTCTCTGATGGGGCTCCAGGGATGTCGGTCAACGTCGAAACCGACGTGTTGGGAAAATACGTGGCCCGGATCATGTCGTTACAGCAGCCGGGCGGGCCGTCGTGGCCGGGAGGAACGAGTGAAGAAACCTGATCTTCGTCTGGCCAAGGGGCGCAAAGCCTCACCGTTTGCGCCGGTAGAGGCGGCGGTCGAGGCATTTCGGGCCGGACAGATGCTGGTCGTCGTCGACGACGAGCACCGGGAGAACGAGGGAGACCTGACGATGGCCGCGTCGAAGGTGACGCCGGACGCCATCAATTTCATGGTCAAGCACGGGCGCGGTCTGGTGTGTTTGCCGTTGACGCCCGAGCGGTTGGCCGAACTCGAGGTGCCGCTCGAAGTCAGCGACAATTCGTCGCGGCGTGAGACCGCCTTTTGTGTGTCGGTCGATGCGCGGGTTGGGACCTCGACCGGGGTGTCGGCGGCAGACCGCGCGCGGACGGTGCAGGTGGCGATCGCGGGGAGCACGACCCCGAAGGATCTCGCGCGTCCTGGCCATGTGTTCCCGCTGCGGGCGCGTCCCGGCGGCGTACTCGTCCGGGCGGGCCACACGGAAGCTGCGGTGGACCTGGCCCGCATGGCAGGCCTGGAGCCGGCCGGGGTCATCTGCGAAATCATGAACGAGGACGGCACGATGGCGCGGGTGCCGGAGTTGACGAGGTTCGCGCGCAAGCACAAGCTGCTGATGATCACCATTGCAGACTTGATCCGGTACCGCATGCGCACCGAGAGCCTGGTGAAGCGGGTGGCGAGTGCTGCGCTGCCGACCGTTCACGGTCCATTCGACGTCTATGCCTATGAGTCAGGGCTGGATGGCGAGACGCACGTGGCTCTTGTGTGCGGAGAGTTGGGCGCGGGCGAACGGATTCTGGTGCGGGTGCATTCGAGGTGCCTGACCGGGGACGTGTTCCATTCATCGCGCTGCGATTGCGGCCTGCAGCTCGATCGAGCGATGGCCTTGATCGCGGCTGAAGGGCAGGGGGTGTTGCTCTACTTGAATCAGGAGGGCCGGGGCATCGGGCTGGCGAACAAGATTCGTGCGTACGAGTTGCAGGATCAAGGACTCGATACCGTGGAAGCGAACGAGAGTCTGGGCTTCAAGCCGGACCAGCGCGATTACGGGATCGGAGCGCAGATTCTTCGTGACCTCGGTGTCCGGACCATGCGCCTGCTGACGAACAATCCGCGGAAGTTCGTGGGCCTGGAAGGGTATGGGCTCTCAGTGGTTGAGTCCGTGCCGCTCGAAATCGCCGCGACCGAGTTCACGCGGCGCTACATGAAGACCAAGAAAGACAAGCTGGGGCACAAACTGACGTCGGTCTAGTGATTCTGCGATGCGAAAGATTGTCAGCGTGATTGTGTGCGGTTTGGTCAGCGCCGGCCTGGTGTTGTCCGCGCAGGACGCCCCGGAGAGCCAGCAGAAACTGGACACGTCTATCGAAGCCCTGCTGGAGCGGCTGGGAAGCTACGTCGACAAGTACGAACGTGACCTGGCGGCGGTGGTGTCCGAGGAGCGGTACGAGCAGGAAGTCGCGGCGTCCGCCGGGTTGGATGGACAAAAAAGAGCTTTGCGGTCGGACCTCCTCCTGGCCAAGGCCGGCGACCTGGGCTGGGTGGCCTTTCGCGATGTCTTCGAGGTGGACGGCCGGGAGGTCCGCGATCGGAATGATCGGCTCGTCGACTTGTTTCTCAAACCCACGGGCGACAGCGCCGACCAGGTCAGGAAGATCGTCGAGGCGAGCGCGCGGATGAATCTGGGCTGGGTCACACGGAACATCAACGTTCCCACCATGGTGCTGCAGTTCGGCAAGACGTCAGAGCAGCATCGGTCAGAATTCACACGGGGAGGATCGACCGAGGTGGCCGTCGGGATCGAGGCCCGCGAAATCCGCTTCCAGGAGCGCGCGGTGCCCAGGCTGATTCAGACTCCTGATGGGGCCGCGGCGCGGGGCAGGTTCTGGATTGATGAGGCCACCGGGCGTGTGGTCAGGACGGAGCTGAGGCTGAGCACCGGTGCGACAACCGCGCTGATTTCGGTGGGATACACCGAACAGCCGAAGCTGAAGCTCTGGCTGCCTGTCCTCATGAACGAGCGGTACTCGACTCCCCGCCAGCCGCTCATCACCGGCCGGGCCTTCTACGAGAATTTCCGGCAATTCAACGTCTCGGTCGGCACCATCATCAAGAACTGACCGTCCGATTTCCTGATTTGTGGCACCCTGGCCGGGCTCAGATTCCAGATTGCAGATTCCCAGGTCTTCGGCGTAACATAACTGATTGCGCTTGAACCGGTTAGCGCCACGGTAAGCACTGGTGACGGACCGGTGCCCCGCGGGGCATCGGGCTGAGTGTGGTTGAACGGTATGTTGGATACGCTCAGTACGCGTCTGCAGGACGTTTTTCGGTCGCTTCGAGGCGAGTCGCGCCTGAGCGAGGCCAGTGTTGATGCCGCCCTGCGGGAGATTCGTCTCGCGCTGCTTGAGGCGGATGTCAACTTTCGGGTGGTCAAGGCGTTCATCGACCGCGTGCGCGTCAAGGCCGTGGGCGACGATGTCCTCCGCAGCCTGACGCCGGCGCAACAGGTCGTGCGGATCGTCCGCGACGAGATGCTGGCGCTTTTCGGTGATGTCACCGGAGGGCTGACAGAAGGGGCGCGGAAGCCGCGAGTCGTCCTGATGCTTGGGCTGCAGGGGTCCGGAAAGACGACGACCTCGGCGAAGCTGGCGCGCTGGCTGGTGCAGCAGGGACGGCATCCGATGTTGGTGTCGACTGACGTGCGGCGGCCGGCCGCCATCGAGCAGTTATCGGTGCTGGCCGGGCAGGTGGGCGTGCGGGTGCACGACCCGGAGGGAGAACTGGACCCGGTTGCGCGCGCGTCGGGCGCGCTGGCGGCGACCAGGCAGTTGGGGTTTGACACGCTCATCGTTGATACCGCGGGGCGGTTGCACATCGACGACGAGCTGATGACGGAGTTGGATGCCATCGCAGGGGCGGTGGAGCCGACGGACCGGTTGTATGTCGCCGATGCGATGACCGGTCAGGATGCGATTCGCAGCGCGGGTGAGTTTCACGCGCGCATGAGTGCGTCCGGCGCCGGTGTCTCGGGCGTGGTCCTGACGAAGCTCGACGGGGACTCCCGGGGCGGGGCGGCGTTGTCGGTGGTGGGTGTGGTCGGGGTGCCGATCGCGTTTGTCGGTGTGGGGGAGCGCCCGCAGGACTTCGAACCGTTCCACGCGGACCGGTTGGTGTCGCGGTTGCTGGGGATGGGCGACATCCTGACCCTGATCGAACGCGCGGAAGGCGCGCTCGACCAGGAGAGCCGCGAGAAGCTCGAGAAGAAGACGCGGCTCGACGACTTCACGCTGGACGACTTTGCGGACCAGCTTCGGACCATCAAGAAGATGGGGCCGCTGGACCAGGTGCTGGGGATGATTCCCGGCATGGGCGCGATGAAGGACCTGAACGCACAGCGCGCTCAGGTGGACGACGGGCAGGTGGAGCGGGTGCAGGCGATCATCAGTTCGATGACGATCGAGGAACGACGGAATCATCAACTGCTGAATGGCAGCCGCCGCAAGCGCATCGCGCGCGGCAGCGGGACGAAGGTGGAAGACGTCAATCGGCTGCTCAAGCAATTCGTCGACATGCGCAAGATGCTGAAGGCGATGAGTGGCGCAGGTGGCGGACGCAAGGGCAAACGGCGCCTGATGGGAATGTTGGGCGGCAGGCAGGTTTAAGGAGACAGCATGGTAGTGATTCGTATGCGGCGGGCGGGGTCGAAGAATCGGGCCTTTTTCCGCATTGTGGTGACTGAGTCGGCATCGGCACGTGATGGCCGGTTCATCGAGATTCTCGGGCACTACAACCCGCGCACAAAGCCGGAAACCCTGGTCATCGATCGCGACCGGTACGCGCATTGGGTGAAGAGCGGTGCCACGCCGTCCGACACGCTGCGCACGCTGGTGGACCGCGCGCCGGAACCGGTGGCGCCGGTGGCCGACGACGCCGCGGCCACGTCGTGAGCCGGGCGGGCGACGTCGTTGACGTGGTGGCCCGCGCGTTGGCGAGCCATCCCGACGAGGTCGAGGTGGTGGAATTCGAGCGACGCGACCTGACCATCGTGGAATTGACGATGGCGCCCGGGGATCTGGGCCGCGTCATCGGCCGGCAGGGACGCACCGCCTCGGCGGTCCGTACGCTGGCCGCCGCCGCCGCCGAACTCGACGGGCTGCGTGTCAGCGTGGATTTCCGCGACGACTAGCGGCTCCGAGGGAGCGGCGCAGGCGAGACTGGGGGGACCGGTCGTGGAGTGGGCATCGATGGTAGTGGTCGGCCGGGTCGTGCGCCCACATGGCCTGCGCGGGCAGGTGGTCATTGCGCCCGAAACGGATTTCGGTGCCGAGCGTTTTGCCGTGGGCGCGAAGGTGTGGCGGTCCATCGGGGAAGGCCCTGGGGCACTGACGATCGCCGAGAGCCATGTTCGGGCGGACCGGTGGGTGGTGGCGTTCGAGGGCGTGACGTCCGTCGAGAGCGCCGAGGAGTTGCGCGACGCTGAACTGCGCATCCCGGAAGATGCGCGAATGCCGCTGGGAGCAGACGAGTATTACTTGTACGACCTCGTGGGCTGCGAGGTGCGGACCAGTGCCGGAGTCGATGTCGGGCGTGTGCAGGCGGTGTATACAGGCGCCGGCGGCGCGTTGTTGAGCATCGATCGGGATGGCGCCGAGGTGCTGGTGCCGCTGGTCAAGGCGATGTGCCCGGTGATCGATGTGGCGGGCAAGCGCATCGTGGTGGATCCGCCGGAGGGCCTGCTGGAGGTGAATCTGCCGGCTCCCGCGGCCGGGGACGACGGGGTGGGGGAAGCGCGATGACGACGATTGATGTCGTGACGATCTTTCCCGCGGTGATCGACGCGGTGCTGTCCGAAGGCGTGGTGGGGCGAGCCTGCAGCCGGGGGTTGGTGGACGTGAAGGCGCGAGACCTGCGCGACTACACGTCGGACAGACACCGGGTCGTCGACGACATGCCGTTTGGCGGTGGTCCGGGAATGGTGCTCAAGCCCGAGCCGTTGTTTGCGGCCGTGGAGGGCATCGCGGCCGAGCGCGGCCAGGCAGACGCGGTGGTGTTGATGACGCCGCAGGGACGGGCGTTGTCCCACGCCGAGGCGCTGCGGTTCAGCCGGATGTCGCGCCTTGTGGTGTTGTGCGGGCGGTACGAAGGCATTGACGAGCGGGTGACCGAAACACTGGTCACCGACGAGATTTCGATTGGGGACTACGTGGTGACGGGCGGTGAACTGCCGGCACTGGTGCTGGTGGACGCGGTGGTCAGGTTGGTTCCCGGTGTGGTGGGAGACGAATCGTCAGTCGAGCAGGATTCGTTTGTGCGCGGGTTGCTTGATCACCCGCACTACACGCGACCGGCCGTCTTCAGGGGACTGGCAGCGCCGGATGTCCTGTTGAGTGGGAATCACGGCGCGATTGAGGAATGGCGGGCGCGGCAACGAGTGGCGCGAACCCGGGCGCGGCGCCCGGACCTGCTTGAGAAGGTGGAAGCGGCGGCGTTGTCCGCGGATGAACGCGACGCGCTGGCACAAGTGTTGGACAAGGCAAGGGAGCACAGCTCATGAATGCGTTAGAGATGATCGAACGTCCCCATTTGGTGGACCGGCCGGAGATGCGGTCGGGCGACACCGTGCGCGTGCACGTCAAGGTGCGCGAGGGGGAGAAGGAACGAATCCAGATCTTCGAGGGCATGGTGATTGGGATGCATCGCGGCGGGTCGCGGGCGTCATTCACCGTGCGTAAGGTGTCGTTTGGCCAGGGCGTCGAACGAATCTTCCCCTTGCACTCGCCCACGGTCGCCAAGATCGAGGTCATCCGCAGCGCGAAGGTCCGCCGGGCGAAGCTGTACTTCCTGCGCGAACTGCGCGGGAAGGCCGCTCGCATGAAGGAAAAGCGGCACACGAAGTAGGCCCGCGAAGGCCGAGATGGCGAAAGCCCGGGCATCGCGCGCACTGGAGAACGCCGCGCGGCGTCTGGGCGTGGTCCATGTGGCCGGGGTCGATGAAGTGGGACGCGGCTGTCTGGCCGGGCCCGTCGTGGCGGCAGCCGTGATCCTGCACCCCGATCGCCATGTGCCGGGAGTGGCTGACTCCAAGCTGTTGTCGGCCCAGACGCGTGAGCGCCTCTCGGCTGAGATCACCGCCGCCGCCGTGGCCTGGACCGTCGAAGTGGTGTCCGCCGCGGAAATCGATCGACTCAATATCCATCAGGCCTCGTTGCACGCGATGCACCAGGCGGTGATGGCGCTGGTGCCGCTGCCGGGACTGGTGTTCGTCGACGGGTTTCCCATTCCTCAACTGGTCCTGGCGCAGCGATCGCTGGTCGGTGGTGATCGGCGGGTCAGCGCCATCGCGGCCGCCTCGATTGTCGCGAAGGTGCACCGTGACCGCCTGATGCGCGAACTGCATGCGCGTGACCCCCGGTACGGATTCGACCGCCACAAGGGGTACGCCACCCAGGATCATCTGGCCGCCCTGGATCGGTGGGGATACTCTGAGGCGCATCGCCGCACCTTTCGGCCGCCGTCGCTCTTTGATCTCTCTGATACGATCCACAAGTAGCCTTCGCCGGAGTCCACCATCAGCTTTCTGAGCCGAATCTTCCTCGCCGCCTACCTCATTGAGGCCGGGTTTCTGCTGACCTTGACGCCATGGACGGTGTCGTGGGACCGGAATTACTTTGCGGCGCTGTGGCCCTGGCTGGAAGTGGCAATGGACAACCACTTCGTCCGGGGGGCCGTGACCGGTGTGGGGTTGGTGACCGGATGGGTCGGAGTCCGGGAACTCAGCAATGCGTTCATGAGCCGTTGGTCCGCGCGGTCATGACGCTGTGTCTGGTCACGGACCGGGCCCAGTTGAGTCCCGAAGCGCGCTCTCCACGCGATCAGATCCTGGCGCTGGCGCGGTGGCTCGAAGAGGCCGTCGCTGCCGGCATCGACCTGATCCAGGTACGCGAGCGCGACCTGTCCGCGCGGTTGCTTTGTGAACTGGTCCGCACAGTCAAAGAGACGGCTTCCGGGTCCCGCACGCGAGTCGTGGTCAACGACCGGGCGGATGTGGCTCTGGCCGGTGGTTGCGACGGGGTGCATCTGCGGGGTGATGGACCGCCAATTGCGCGGATGCGGACGGTTGGCGCCCGCGGGGACTCACCATGGCTTGTCGGCCGATCCGTGCACACGGTTGACGAGGCGCGCGCGCACAGGGATGCGGACTACCTGCTGTTCGGGGCCGTCTTCTCGTCCGGGCCAAAGCCGGGACGCGGGATTGAGGCGCTTCGATCGGTTGTTCGGGTGTGCCCGGGGCGGGTGATTGCCGTAGGCGGGTTGACCGTGCCGCGAGCAGCGGCCTGTGTGGCTGCCGGCGCTGCCGGTGTGGCGGGGATCAGCCTTTTTCTTCCTCCCGGACGGGCGCCAGGCGCACTGGGTGCCGCCGCTGGCGTGGCCGCGCTCCGAGACGCAATTGACGCTGCCGCAACGGGTCATCTACAGTAACGATCGACTGTGTCCCTATGAGTGAGATCGGCAGACAACTGAAGCAGGCGCGCGACAGCCGTGGGATTTCGCTTCGGCAGGTGGCGACCGCGACGAAGATTTCGGTCTCAGTGCTCGAGTCGCTTGAGCGCGGTGAATTCAAACGGCTGCCCGGAGGGCTCTTCGGTCGCGCGTTCGTTCGGTCCTACGCGATTGAGGTGGGGCTGGACCCTGACGAGGTGGTCGAGAAGTTCAACGTGGAACTGGCTGAGGCGGTTCCAGATGAAGGCGAAGTCCTTCGGCCTGATGTCACCGACGATGATCGCGCGTTCCTGGAGAAGCAGCGCAAGGCGTGGCTGGCTCTGCGGGTCGTGCTTGTCGTCGTTGCGCTGGCGCTGATCGTCGGGTTCATCGCCTGGCGGCTGAGCCACCCGGGATGAGCCGGCCGTCCTAGGACTTCTTCGACTTCGGTCGCACCCCCCACTCCGAGCGCATCTGCGACAGCCCGTCCATGAACACGGCGGCCTTCTCCCGATCCGCGTCGCTGGTCAGGTTCTTGAAGAGCGTGATGGCCCTGGTCAGGTCAGCCTGGACGGTGGCCTTGCTCGTATTGAAGTACAGCTTGCGAATGGCGGACACGGACATGGGGAATCTACACTCTGAAATCTGGAATCTGAAATTGCCAACCTGTGATCGATCGCTAGTCCAGTCTCGATAGTCGCACACCTTCCTCCTCGATCGAGCACGGGAGTATTGTCGCCCCGCCAGCGGTGAGGGCGTGGGCGACGGCCGCTTTCCGGTCCGGGTCCACGAGGCAGAACAGGCATCCGCCGCCGCCGGCCCCGCAGACCTTGCCCGCTGTGGCGCCGGCGGCGCCTGCGGCCGCCAGCAGGACGTCAATCTCCGGCGTGGTCACGCCAGGCGCGAGCCGCATGCGGCATTGCCACTCGGCGTTGAGACAAGTACCGGCCGCCTCCCAGTCCTGCGCCAGCAGGGCCGCGCGCATGCCGACGGCGGCATCACGAATACCGTCAAAGGCGGCAATCACGGCCGGGTCGCCGTCGATGCGGCGCTTCATGACGTCCCAATTGTTGATCCCGGAATTGCGCGAGGCGCCCGTATACGCCAGGACGATGCGCGCACTGAGCGCAGCGGCAGGAATGTCGACCTTCACACGCCGAACACCGGTGGCGTCGAGCTCGACCGCCGACACGCCGCCGTAGAGCGCCGGTCGGTAGTCCTGGGCGCCCGTCGGAACACGAATGACCTGCGCCTCCACGTTCATCGCGGTGTGCATGACGTCGGCATCCGACTCAAACCGGCCGGTCCACACCGACAGCGCCTTGGTGATCGCGATGTTCATCGCCGAGGAACCGGCAATGCCGGCGCCGACGGGAGAATCGGACCGTGTTGTCAGCGTGAGGCCCGACGCCGCGAACGTGTGCACGAGCCGGGCGAGCAGGGGGAGGCGGTCGAAAGTCAGCGCCGCCGCCGAAGCGGCGGCAATCTCTTCACCGGTGTCTTCCGACCGCAGCACCACCCGTCCGTCGTCTCGGGCCTGGAGCGTGCAGGAGGCCCGAAGACTGAGTGCGGCGTTGATTGTCTGCGCGCGATCGTGGAACAGGTAGAGCGGCCAGATGTCGAAGGTGCCACCCGCGAGGTCAATGCGGGTGGGAGCGGAACAGGCGATGTGCACGCGGCATTATAATGGCGTCGGCATGTCTCTTCGTCAGCTCCGACGTCAGGTAGGACAACTGGCCATCGTGGGCTTCGACGGCCACACGATGCCGGAAGAGGTGAAGAGGCTGTCGGCGTCGTTCGATCTGGGCGGTGTCATCCTGTTTTCCCGGAATGTGGCCGAGCCCGCGCAGGTGCGCGAATTGTCGAGGGAAGTCGCCTCGGTCGGTCGCGACTGGCCGCTGTGGGTCAGCGTCGATCAGGAGGGTGGACGAGTGGCGCGGTTGCGGCGCCCTTTCACCGAATGGCCCCCCATGGTGACGTTGGGGCGCAGTGGCGACGCGGCGCTGGCTGACGCGTTCGGGGTCGCGCTGGCCGCGGAGCTGCGGGCGGTGGGAATCAACCTCGACTACACCCCCGTGCTCGATATTCATACGAACTCGAAGAACCCGATTATCGGGGACCGGGCTTTCGGGAGCACGCCTGAGGTCGTGGCGTCGTGTGGGGCGGCGCTGATCCGCAGCCTGCATGCCGGGGGTATCGTGGCCTGTGGCAAACATTTTCCCGGTCATGGAGACACCAGCACGGACTCGCACCTGGAGTTGCCCGTCGTGGAACACCCGCCGGAACGTCTGGAGGCCGTGGAGTACGTGCCGTTTCGCGCCGGCATCGAGGCCGGCCTGGCCACCATCATGACCGCGCACGTGCTGGTGCCGTCGATCGATCCCGACGTGCCGGCAACGTTCTCGACGGCCGTCGTCACCGACGCCCTGAAGACGACGATGGGGTTCGAGGGTGTGGTGATCAGTGATGATCTGGGAATGAAGGCGGTGTCCGCCAACTGGCCGTTGCCCGACGCCATGGTGGCCGCGCTGCAGGCTGGCTGTGATGCGGTGCTGCTGTGCAACTCGACCCAGGATGAGCAGGCTGAAGCCTTCGAGGCCGTCATCCATGCGATGGAATCCGGCGCGCTCGCGGTGGCGCGGGTTGAGGACGCGCTGGCGAGACAGTGGCGGGTCAAGACCCGGTTCGCCGACCTCTTGCAGGCCCCCCCGGGCGCATTGTCGGGCGTGGGGCTTGATGCCCATCAGCGCATTTCAGATCGTATGGCGGCCTGGTTGTGAGCCTCAAGACCCGGGCGGGACTGCTGAAGGTTCGACCCGTTGGTCCAGGCAGTCGCGTGGGATTGGTCGCGCCGGCGAGTCCGTTCGATCGGGCCGATTTCGAAAAGGGCGTCGCCGAACTGCGGCGGCTGGACTTCGAGCCCGTTTTCGATGAGCGAATCTTCGAGCGCCGGGGATACGTCGCAGGTGATTCGGAACTCCGTGCGGCGCAGTTGATCGATTTGTGGCGGCGGGCTGATGTCGACGCCGTGATTGCCGTGCGCGGCGGTTACGGCAGCGTGCAGATACTCCCGCACCTCAGCCTGGCAGACGCCGCCCTGGCGCGTCAGTCGCGAACGGCGTTGGTGGGGTACAGCGACGTCACGTCGCTTCATGTCTGGCTGGCGTGCTGCGCCGGAATGGTGTCGATTCATGGGCCGATGCTCGAGAAGCGGCTGTCGGAGGGACCGGCCGCGTACGACCCGGTCTCGTTCCTGGCGAGCCTTCGTGCGGCGCCCATGGGGGAACTTCGACCAGATGGTGTCGAAGTACTGCAGCCAGGTGCCGCTGAAGGGCCGCTGTTTGGCGGCACCTTGACGCAACTGCTGGCCTCGATGGGCACGGCATGGACGTTCGATCCGCCAGCGGGCCACGTCCTGTTCATCGACGAGGTGGGGGAGCGGCCGTATCGTCTGGATCGCATGCTCGTGCAACTGCAGCAGACGCGGGTGCTGGCGAGGGCGTCGGCCGTGGTGTTCGGCCAGATGCCGCGCTGTGACGAAGCCGGCGGTGACGTCACGGCCAGGGCCACCGTGGCAGACGTGATGTCCGGGTTCGCCGGTCCGGTGCTCTATGGGTTTCCGTCCGGTCATGCCACAACACCCCTGGTGACGCTGCCGTTCGGCGTCCATACGCGGGTGCTGGGTGATGGTGGCGCGCCGGGCCTTGTGATTGAGGAGTCGGCCGTGGGCGAGGGAACCGCATGACGCGTGTGCATTTCATCGGGGTGTGCGGAACGGCCATGGCCACGCTGGCCGCGATGCTGAAGGCCCGCGGGCTGGATGTGCAGGGCTCCGATCGCAATGTGTACCCGCCGATGTCCGACTTCCTCGTGCGGGAGCAAATCAGGGTGTTTGACGGCTACGACGCCGACCACATCACGAGCGACATCGACCTGGTCGTGGTCGGCAATGCCATCTCCAGGGGCAATCCCGAACTCGAGACGGTGCTGGATCGGAAGGTGAGGTACTGCTCGCTGCCCGAGGCCATTCGTGAGCACTTTCTGTGGGACCGCCGGTCCATCGTGATTGCCGGCACACACGGCAAGACCACGACTACGGCGCTGGCGGCCTGGGTGCTGGCATCGGCCAATGAAGATCCCAGTCTGCTCGTGGGGGGCATCGCGTCGAACTTTGACGGCAGCTATCGGCTGGGGTCGGGGCGGGACTTCGTGATCGAAGGCGACGAGTACGACAGCGCGTTCTTTGACAAGACGGCCAAGTTCCTCAAGTACCTCCCTGACATCGCCGTGGTCGCCAACATGGAGTACGACCACGCTGACATTTATGCAGACATGGAAGCGTTGCGCATCGCTTTCCGCCGGCTCGTGAACCTGATCCCTGAACATGGGCTCCTGCTGCTGGGTGCCGACTGTCCCGAGGCGATCAAACTGGCGCACCTGGCGCGTTCGCCGGTGGAGACATTCGGCCTGAGTGAATCGGCGGACTGGCGGGCCGCGGAACTGCAGCCGCACGGCGGGATGACACGGTTCGAGGTGACCCACTGCGGCGAGCAACTCGGTCATTTCGACGTGCCTCTGTATGGGGAACACAACGTGCGAAATGCGCTGGCCGCGCTCGCGGTGGCCCACGCCGCAGACATCTCGCCCGCCCGCATGCGCGAGGGCCTGCGGTCGTTTCTGGGCGTGCGCCGAAGGCTCGAGAAGCGTGGCGAGGTTCGTGGCGTCGCAGTCTACGACGACTTCGCGCATCATCCCACCGCCATTCTCGAAACGATTCGGGCGGTCAAGTTCTTCCATCCGGACCGGCGCGTGTGGGCGGTGTTCGAGCCACGCTCGGCCACGTCATGCCGGAAGGTGTTCCAGGACGACTTCGTGCGCGCGTTTGACGAGTCGGGTGCGGAAGAAGTGGTACTCGCCCAGGTGTTCCGGACGTCGGTGCCTGAGGACGACCGGCTCTCGGTCGACGCCGTCGTCGAAGAACTCGTTCGGCGCGGCGGCCGGGCGCGGGCGCTGCCAGGGGTGGCGGACATCGTGTCGACCATTGCCCACGAGGCTCGGGAGGGAGATATCGTCGTGCTGATGTCGAATGGCGGCTTTGGCGGGATTCACGAAAAGCTGTTGGCCTCCCTCGCGCAGTGACATGGTGGCAGCCACGTTCACGAAACAGTTGGAGGCGATTGTCGGGCCCGGCCATGTTGGTGAGCAGGTGCTGCTTGGGAGGCTCACGACGTTTGGCGTGGGCGGGCCGGCAGACTGGCTTGTCGAACCGCGATCAGTCGAGGCGTTGCAGGGCATCCTGCGACTTGCGGCCGGGTCCGGAACGCCGGTGGTCGTACTGGGCGGAGGGTCGAACGTGCTGGTCGCCGATGCCGGCGTGCGAGGCGTGGTCGTCCGGCCGCGGTTGACGGCGATCTCGCAACCTGGCGCGGATCGAGTCAGGGCCGAAGCCGGTGTGACGATGAATGGGCTGGTGCGGTGGTTGATTGGGCGGGGCTTGGCGGGACTCGAGGCATGGGCCGGGACGCCGGGCACGGTGGGCGGGGCGGTTCACGGCAACGCGCACTACGGCGGACACAACCTGAGTGAGCACGTGGTGGAGGTCGGAGTGCTGTCCACTCTCGGCGCGCTTGCTGCGGTGCCGGTGACGGACATGGGGTTTGGCTACGACACCAGTCGGCTCTTCGACACGCACGAGGTCGTGGCATGGGTTGACGTCCGGGTGACGCCTGGCGACCCGGCGGCGATGAGGACGGTGGCACGCGCGTCACTGGCCCATCGCAAGCGCACGCAGCCGCTGCACTTGCCGAGCGCGGGATGTGTGTTTCAGAACCCTGATCCTTCGCGGGATCGAGTGCCGGATGGCCTGCCCTGGTCCGCGGGAGCACTTGTCGATCGGGCCGGCATGAAGGGGGCGACAGTTGGCGGGGCGATGATCTCGGCGGTCCACGCCAACTTCATCGTTGCCGACGAGACCGCGACGGCCGCGGATATCCGCGCGTTGATCGAACGAGCACGCGAAGCCGTGCGTGGGCAGTGGGGTGTCGAGCTCAGGGATGAGATCGTGTACCTCGGGGAGTGGTGACATGGCGTATCTGGTGGTTCGCGGCGGCGCGCGATTGTCCGGGCAGGTAGCGGTGGACGGCAACAAGAACGCGGCGTTGCCGCTCCTGGCAGCCTGCGTGCTGACGCCTGAGACCTGCGAGCTGCGGAATGTGCCGCAGATCAGGGACGTGTCGGTGATGGTCTCGCTCCTGCGATCGCTGGGCGCGACCGTTGAGGGCGAAGGCACCTCCACCCTGCGAGTGACGTGCGCCAATATCCCGTCGGGCAGTCCGGACGTCGCCATGGTCGGACGATTGCGCGGGTCGGTGCTGCTGATGGGGTCGTTGCTGTCGCGAGTCGGCTGGGCGGCGCTGGCGGCGCCTGGGGGCGATTTTCCCGCGCGCCGGTCCATTGCCACACACCTGCGCGCTCTGGGGGCATTGGGCGCCCGCGTGACCGACCATGCCGGCGGCCATCGGCTCGAGACTCCTGCTGGTCTGAGAGCCGCCTCCATGTACCTCCCCGAAGCGAGCGTGACCGGCACCGAGACCGCGCTGCTGGCTGCGGCTGCCGCTGAAGGCACATCCGAGTTCCGCAACGCGGCGTGTGAGCCGCACGTGGCGGAACTGTGCGACATGCTCACGGCGATGGGCGCGGTGGTGGAGGGGGGCGGCACCAGCACCCTGCGGATTACCGGTGCCCGTTCGCTCAAGGGCGTGGTGCACAGCCTGCGCGGCGATTACATCGAAGCGGCCAGTTGGGGAGTTGTGGCCGCAGTCACTGGCGGCGACATCGTTGTCAGGGGCGCCACGGCGACCGATCTGGAACCGACGGTGTCGGTGCTGGTGGATATGGGGCTTGACTGCGATTTGCGTGACGACGAGTTTGTCGTGCGGCCGTCGACCTTGCGCGCCACGAAGCGGATTACCACCGGACTCTGGCCCGCGTTTCCCTCCGACATCGTCAGCCTTGTCACGGTGCTGGCGACACAGGCTGAGGGGCGGACGCTCCTGCACGACTGGATGTACGAGCTTCGGCTGTTTGCCCTGGAGCAGTTGAGCGCGATGGGGGCGGATTTGTTTCTGTGCGACTCCCACCGGATCATCGTCACCGGAAAGTCGCCCTTGCGCGGGCGAGTTCTCGACAGCCGTGACATCCGATCGGGCATGGCGCTGGTCGCGGCAGCCCTGGTGGCCGACGGAGAAAGCCGGATCCTCGAGATCGAAACCGTGGAACGCGGTTACGCCGATCTGGTCAATCGCCTGCGAGGCCTGGGCGCCGATGCCGAGAGGCGAGAATGACCCTGGCGGAGCCTATTCGAACCTGAGCGCTTCGATGGGGTCCAGGCCGGCAGCCTTTCGCGCAGGGTAGTAGCCGAAGAAGATGCCGATGCCGGCCGCGACGCCAAACGCGATGATGACCGCGTCAGTCGGAACCACGGCGGGCCATTCGCGGTACCACTTCACGAATTCAGATGCGCCAAAGCCGCAGGCAATGCCCAGGCCTCCGCCAATCAGGCTGATCAGGAGCGCCTCGACGAGGAACTGGTAGAGCACGTCGGAACCCTTCGCGCCGATGGCCAACCGCAGGCCGATCTCCCTGGTGCGCTCGGTGACCGAGACCAACATGATGTTCATGATGCCGATGCCGCCGACGAGCAGTGAGACGCCGGCGATGGCGGCGAGGAGGGATGTCAGGGTGCTTGTCGTCTCCGTGCGCATCGCCACCAGGTCATCCGCCGTCTGCACTCGGAAGTCATCCTCCTCGCCGGAGAAGATCTCGTGGCGAATCCGCAGCGCCTCCGTAATCTGCGTCTTGGTCTGCTCAATACGGTCGCCGGACTGGGCTGATGCCAGGATGTAGCTCAGGAAATCCCGTCCCAGGAGCTTCTTCTGGACGGTCGTGTAGGGCATGAATGCCTGATCGTCCTGATT
>JAHEFO010000004.1:32701-46778 GCA_024640135.1 Acidobacteriota bacterium | reverse complement strand
CGCCGCCGTGCGCGCTCGCCCGTAATGCCGTCTCATGGCCCACCCGAGCAGGGCGGACACGCCCCCCCCGACCATGAGTACGCCGCCGACCACCGCCAACACAGCCACCGCTGCGCGCTGCCCGAGGCCGAACGTCTCTCCTGCCAGCGCCGCGCGGGTACCGAGGGCCAGAATCGACAGGGACAGGCCGGTCATGACGCCAAAGGCGCCCCACAGGAGGTGCAACAGTCCAAGAACATCGATATGCAGGCGCATGACCCAGCCGCGGCGTCCGCGTGGGACTCACTGAGCTCAGCGGGCGCCCAGAGTCACCATCAGCTCACGCCGCTCGCCATCGGTGAACCCTTCGAGGTCGAGCGTGGCATCACACTCGTCACACAGTAACTCGACCAAAGCGGGCCGTCCCTCTTCCATCGGAGGCTGGACTTGCCCGTCGACAACCCGCACCAAGTGCATCTGGAGCGTCTTGGCGAGAAAATTTTCAGCGTTGCCGCAACTCGGACACGTCAGTGACATCGGGATGAGTGTATCTCACTCCGCGTCGTTGGGATACACGAGTTCTGCGGTCACTTCGGCCCCGGGGAACAACGACCGAACGGCCGCGACATAGGTCTCGACCTGGCCTTGATGTTCGGGCCTGGGCGCCCCGGTCTTGAACTCCAGCACCCGGTATGAACCGTCCGGGTGGACGACCAGACAGTCGATGCTGCCGCGGAGCATGACGCCAGGCGCATCGGGTGGCACGAACGAAAACGGCACTTCGTAGTGCGCCTGTCCGGAAGCCAGCCAGTGCCGCACGTCAGGGCGGCCGGCCAATCCGAGAAACGCCGCGGCGACGACGCCGAAGAACTCTTCCCGATCCGGGACGTCCACCAACTCCTCCTGGCGCGCAAGCCGCCCGAGGCGCTCGACGATGTCCTGAGCGATGGACGGCGCGGCCGGACCGAGCTGGAACAGGCGATGCACCAGAGTGCCCGACAGGCGGCCCAGGACCTGATCGCGTATCCCATCCCCGCCTGAGTGCCCACCGGGACTCCCGCTGCCGACAGATTCATCAGGGCCGCCGCCCATGACGGCAGTCGCGCTCTGAACCAGAGGCGGGTCAGCCACCAGTGGGCCCCGGTCCGCAGGAGGGTCAGCCGGCCTGGGCGTGTCTGCGGCGCTGCTGGCATCGGCGTCGGCGGCAGTCGGCCGACAGACACGCAGGGCGAACTGATGCCCGGCCTCGTTCCAGATCACCTCGGCGTCCTGCGTCAGTGATGCACGCGTGAACGCCTGCCGAAGCGAGAGCGGCAACAGCCCTGCAAGACTTCGCTTCGACGCACGAAGGACGCCGTCGCCATCCACCTCGCCAGCCAGATACAGCATGTCGCGCGCGCGGGTCACGGCGACATACAGGAGGCGCCGCAACTCCTCAAGCTCGCGACGGTCCTCGAGTTTCGTCCCTTCGGTTGCCCGGAACGCCACTTCGGGCTGGCCATCAACGCTCCGCTCGATCACCGTGACGCCGGAGGATCCGCCACGGCCCGGCGCATGCAGGTTCACGACGAACACGGCCGGGAACTCCAGGCCTTTGGCGGCGTGAATCGTCATCAGGCTGACGCAGCCGCGCGCCTCGACGACGGCGTTCGATTCGTCACCGGCGCGCAGGGTCTCGAAGTACTCCGCCAGCCTCCCAATAGTGGTGTAGCCCCGGTTCTCGACGCGACGCACCTGCGCGCGCACCTTCTTCACGTTCTCGCGCGCTTGGTGAACGCGCGACCCGGCCATCTCCACGGCATACATGGAATCCCGCATCACGAGGTCAATCAACTGGCCTGGCGGGATGCGATCCGTCAGCGCAATCCAGCGCCGCGCGCCAGAGCGCACGCAATCCAGCAGGCGCCGATCGGCGTCGCCGATGCCGGCGGGCGGCTCCGCCGATCCGGTCACCGCCGCCGCCAGATCGGGCGCGAGCGCCACCAGCGCCGCGTCGGACAGGCGCACGAAGCGTGAGCGAAGGAACTCTGCAGCGCGAAGATTCGACTCGGGCCGCGCCAGGAACCTGAGCAGCGCCTGCAGGTCCTGCACTTCTGGCGCATCGAAGAACCCCAGCCCCTTGTAGACATAGGTGCGAATCCCCCGCCGCTCCAGCGCTTCCTCGAAGACTTGATGGCCGGCCCTTGCGCGAAACAGAATGGCCACGTCATCAGGCCTCGCAGCCCGCGGTGGTCCCTGGCGATCGCGGACGGTCGCCTCGGCGAGAAAACGGGCGACCTCCGAGGCCACCGAGTCCGCGGACGCCTGAAGTGACGGCGTGGCGACGATGCCGAGCACTGGGCGCCCGTCGCGGCGGCCCTCCTGCGCAAGGGTTTCCACCGGAAAGCGATCCCGTTCCGCGTAGACGAACCGGTCGTCAAGGTCGGCGTCCCCGTCGGCACTCGCCACCAGGCTCGACGCCAGGACATTGACGAACGCCAGCAATTCCGGGACCGCGCGGAAGTTCTTGGTGATCGCCTGCCGGATCTGCCTGCCCGGCCGAAGCGCCGCAATCCGCCGCGCGGCCTCGTCCAGCAACCCGACCTCGGCATGGCGGAACCGATAGATTGACTGCTTTCGGTCGCCAACGATGAATATCGAGGTCTGACCGTCAGCGACGCCCTCTCCCTCGCCCCAGGCTGCAATCAGGTGATCAATCAGACGCCACTGCTGACGACTCGTGTCCTGAAACTCGTCGACCAGCAGATGGTGATAGCGCGCCTGCAGTTTCAGCCGACTCCGCGCGAACTCCTCCTGCCGCTCCAAGAGCGCCACGGTACGGTCGAGCATGCCGGCAAAATCAAGTACCGCATGTTCCTCGAGCAGGCGCTCATACTGCTGCGCGGCGATCGTCAACACCGTCAGGAGTCCACGAGCCAGCAACCCATCCACCTCCCGATCGAGGACCTCGATTGACCGCTCGATTTCGGGAGCCATCGCCAGGAAGGCCGCCCCGTGGCGCTTGCGTGAGGCCACGGTCGCGTGTTGCTTTGCGCTGCCGGGCAGCCGCTTCCGCGCCTCGCCCTTCTTCGTCAGGAAGTAACGCTCGAGGCGACGCCGCAACTGCGGAACATCGCCGACCGGGAATGCGTCAGGCCCCGAGGCGAGCCGTGCGGCGTCAGTGGCGACCCACTGGAATTCGGCCATTTCTTCCGGTCCGTCCGCAAGAAACGCCTCGCGGCCGTCGAACACCTGTCGCACCCGCTCCACAAACGCGCGCGCCACTTCATCCGGCGTTTGAACGCGAACCTTCTGTGCGACAAACGCCGCCACCGCCGGCAACGCCACCTGCCTTCGATCCAGCAGTCGCGCCAACACCTCGTGCAGCACGGTCGATCTGACGCGCGTGAACAACAATCGTACGTTGGGGTCGCGCACCACGACCCCGCGCGCGATGCGCATCGTCAGATCCAGGGCCTCGGTGGCGAACCGGGCCATTTCAGTTTCGTCTGCAATCTCGAATCCGGGATCGACGCCGGCTTCGAGCGGGAACTCCCGAAGCAATCCAAAACAGAAGGCATCGATCGTGGCCACCTGAATGTCGGCGAGCACCGCGTGGGAGACCTCCGAACGCAACTGCTCGAGTACGCGTTCGCGCATTTCGGCCGCCGCCTTCCGCGTGAACGTCACGGCGAGAATATGGCGAGGCGCGATCCCGAGACGGATGAGCCGCACGTAGCGATCCACCAACACGCGCGTCTTGCCAGTACCTGCGGAGGCCTCGAGGACCACGTGCTGCGTCGGGTCAGAGGCAAAATCGCGTGCCGCCTGATCCGGCAGGGGCGTTCCGGCCCTTCCCTCGTCGTCGAGCTGGTCAAACAGGTTGGACTGCATCGTCCTCCAACTGGTATTCCTTGCGGCACACGCCGGCGTATCGACACCAGCCGCACTCGCTCGTGGAGATTGGTCGCGCCGGGAATTCACCGGCCTCGATGTGCGCGACCACGCTCGCAAACTCTCCAGCCCGGGTCTCGACGGCCGCCGCGGCATCGCCGCGGCGCCCCAGCCGGCCATCGAGCCGTTGTTCGTCACCGAACGCCAGGTACATGGCAGCCGCCACCGGGTGCGCGGACTGATCGCGAGCGCCAAAGTGTTGCTGAGCCGCATGCGCGTAGGTGGCCACCTGGACTGACGTCTTCAGGTCCGGCATCCGGCCGAGCTTGTAGTCCACGACGCGCAGACTCCCGTCGCGGAAGACATCGATGCGGTCGACCTTGCCGTAAATCTCGACGGTGGCGCGGTCGAGTCCGCCAAGCACTGGAAACGTAAAGGGGCCTCGCAGGACCTCTTCGAGGTAGCGCGCGACCACCTCACCGCCCTCCTCCGCTTCGAGCTCGAATACGCGCTCGGCCAGGCCGGGAGCCACCAATGAACCCAACAGCCGGGTCTCTTCCAACACTCGATCGGCGTCCGGCAAGGCGGCGCACACCTCATGCACCATCGCGGTGAACATCGCCACGGCGTCGGGCAGCCGTTCGGCGACGATCGTGCCATTCCCGGCGGCGGCCCACGCGCGGTAGAACCGTTCAAACAAGCCGTGCATCAGCGTCCCGCGCTCGAGAGGCGTGAGCCCCGTTGCCGCTTCCAGTTCCTGCGGGAGGCCAAGAACAGATTCCGAGAAATACTGGAACGGGCAAGTGACGTAACGGTCGACCTTGCTCACTCGATACGCCCGTGGCGGCTGCGGCAGGCCGATGCCACGATAACGCGGATCGTCGAGGGACGGACGCTGGCGACGCGCCGCCAGCCATGCGGCCGGAGCGCCGGACAGCACCGGATCGCGGTCAGAAACGCCGAGCGGAATTTCATCGCTGAAGATGCGAGCCGGCGCCGAAGGCTCATCGTGCACGGACGGCAGTCCTCGCACCATCTCCACCATGGGCGACAAGCCGACCATGGTGTCTCCCTCGAGCTGGAATGCGTGCAGATGCAGCGTACGGGAAGGCAGACCAGTGAGATCGCGAAAGGCCGCCAGCTGCGCGGCGGCGTGATCGGCGTCCTGCGGCCAGCCCAGCGCCTTCAGGAGTCCACTGGTGTAGAAGATGCTCCGCCGCTGGCGCTCGGGCCACTCGGCCTCCACGAGTCCCACCAGATGCACATGGTCGAACTCGCCGAACCTGGCAGCCACCGCGTCCACCAGATGCACACCGGTCCGATCACGGGCGGGTGAAAACGTCTGCCGTTCCACCTCATGACGAATGGCGGACACCAGCGCGTCGGCCTCGCGACGATGGTCATCGTGGCCACGATACGCTTCGGCCAATCCGTCGAGAGACCCCAGTACGGCGGCCCGGGACCGAAGGTACGCCTCCCGCCAGGGGTCAGTCTCACGGGGTCCCTCCTGCCGGGCACGAAGGAATGCCGCGATGGCCCGCACCTGGCCGGAAGCCTGCTCTCCCTGGCGGAACGGCAACAACTCCGCCGCCGCGCCTGCGGCGGCCAGAGCGGCTCGCCGAGCGCCGGCGGCACGGGCGCGATCGTGACGCCCGTCCTGGCCGAACGCTCGAGCAACCTCATCGGGATACCGATCGGCCCCGCCCGTGACGCGGCGAGTCAACAAGACCTCGTCGAGGGCGGCCGCCTCGCGCACGCTCACACGTCGGCCGTCCACTTCGAAACGGAGCAGCGGTGAACGCAGCAGGGCCAGGATGGACTCCCGGGTGCCGCCGGTCCGCGCCACGACCAGCGTCAGATCGAGAAGCGCCGCGTAGGGTTCGCCGGCCAGCGGCAGGGCGTCCAGCGCCTGAATCTGAACACTCGCGTCGTCGCACAACTGTCCGGCCAGATAGAGGTACGGGAGGGGGCGCTGAAACACGACCGCCGTCGGCGCAAGGCGCCCCACCCGCTCATCCTGACGGGCCCGCGCCCTGATGTGGCGAATCACATCGCGGACTTCCTCTTCGCGGTCGCGGCTGACCTGGCACCAGGGTCCATCCTCCGTGCCTGGCGGTCGTGCCACCATAGGAGTCCACGGCATGCCTGGCTCGCGCGTCTCTTCAATCCCCGGCAGTTCCCGCTCGAGCCGTTCACGAAAGCCTGCGTCGTGGGTGTCGTCGGTCATCACCACATCCACGCGCAGTCCCGGCCAGCGTCCCAGCAGATCAAAATCCGCGGGCCAGAGGCCGCGTGGATCGGTCGGATGGTCAGCCACCGCCACCACCACATGATCGACTGGCCATGAGGGCCGTTCGGCGAGCAACCGCGCGCGGAGCGCATGTTCGTCCAGTCCACCGCTGGCCCGCGCCGCGCGCTCGTACGCCAGGAACGCGAAACCCAGGAAGGCCGTCTGGTGTATCAACCCCTCACTGCCTCGGTCGCTGCCTCGCTCGACCTTGAGTTCGTCGAACAACGCGCGACGGAACCGGGTCACCGATCGCTGCCGGCGCTGGAGTTCGTCGTAGAAGTCCAGCATCATCGCCACCAGAGCCGGGCGCAACGCGAACGGGGGGCCGCCCATGCGTGAACGCTCACCCGTCCGCCGGGCGGCAGCCGCCATCAGCACCTCGCGCTCCACCCGCGCCAGGAGACGTGGCGCGCCTGGCAGCGTCAGGTGCAACCGGACCATCCACTCATCGCGCGTCAGCACGTCGGGCCAAATCGTGGACGCACACCCGGCGCGCCACGCGGTGCGTTCGAACGTCTGCCGCAGCAGCTCCGCCGATGCGCGAGTTGGCACGATAACCACGCAACGCCTGGCGTCGAGCGGACGGCCCTCGAGCGCCAGACGGACGACGGCCCGGCGAAAGCCGGCGAGATCCGCCGTTCGAACCAGGCGCCGGGTCACCGCACCCTTCGTGGCTTGAGCGCAATCGCCAGGTCGGCCAGGCCCTGATCGCGCAGCAATTCGGCGCCCGTGATGGCTGATGATGCGTTGGCCGCCAGACTGGCGTTGGCCGCCACGGCCAGGCGCTGGCCGATCACGAGGCCTTGTCGCGCCAGTTGCAGTGCGCTTTGAAACAGTCCGTGCACCTCTCGCAGTTCCTCAGGAGGGTGCAGCGTCTTCAGGGTCCGGTCCAGCGCGGCGAAGCGGCGCGCCGCCGCATCGAGGCTGGCTGGGCCGGCACGGCGCCCTTCACGGACAGCCGACAGCGTGGACGCGTCGCTCTCCCACGTTCTGACCACTGCCTGCACACGCTTGTCATACGCCTGCAGTTGCCCTTTGATCGACGCCCAGCGGTCAAGGGCCGCTTTCTGGTCCACTGCCAGACCGGACTCCCTCCACAGACGCTGAACCGTCCGCGCCATGTCGCGCGCGCGCCGGTGGCCCAACTGCGCGTCGCGGGCCTCAACGTCCAGAATCAGTTGCCTGATGACCGCGGGCCGTCCTTGACGAACCGCAAGGTCGGCACGAGTCAACGCGCTTCTGATCAGCGTCCGATAGGCGGTCTCGACCGCCGTCTCGTCAGCGAGGACCCGCTCCACTTCGGCGAGCAGGCCCTCGCGCGCAGCAGGCAGCGTGGCCGCCACATTCCTGGCGGAACGCAGCAGCGCCAGCTTCTCTACGCCGACCTCTGTCACCGACGCGGCCGTCAGGGCCATCGCGACCGTCTCGGCGGGCGTCGGCGCCGACCGCAGGGTCACGGCGGGCTCCGGCGCGGTCTGCGCCACGAAATCAATCGAAAAGTGCGACACCCCTGCGGCGGCTTTCAACTGGACGATCACTTCGTCGAGAAGTGAGACAAGCTGGCGAAGTTCAGCCGCGCGATAGCCGAAATGGTTCTCCGACCAGGATGCCAGCCGCGCGCGCGCCACCTGCGCGATCCCGAGCCGGCGATCCCGGTCGTCGCTCTCTTGAAGGGCAGTCAGTGCTCGCGCAATACCGGCGGTGAGCGTCTGATACTCGCTTTCGCCGCGCGTTGCTCCGTACTTTGCTGCGCGCAGGGCCGTCGCGTAAGCCACCGTCCGCTCCATATTGACCAGGGCCACGGGCACGGTGACCAAATCGTGGCTTTCCTCCCCGTCCTGCCGGCCCTGGGCCACGACGAACACCAAGTCGTCGCCCACTTGAGCGAATTCGCCCTGGCTCGACAAGACCCGGCCGTCATGCAGAAAGATCCAGAAGACGTCGAGCGAGGCCGGAGACTGGGCACCGGTGATCGCCTCGCCAATCACGATCATCGCCGTCAGAATCCCAGTCGACCGAAACACGGAGAGCACGGGCCTATTGTCCACCAGCCAGCCGCCCCTGTGGAAAACCTGTTGAGGAATCGTGGAAGAGCTGTGGATGTTCTGTCACCGAAAATAAAGTCCCAGAATTTCCGGAAGGCAAACCTGACTGTCGCAACTCGAAGGTGCAGGTTCGTGCCGCGTTTCGCTTGCGCGAGAATTCAGCGTCCGCCACAATCGTCGCGCTGCCGTGACACCTGTCTCCTCCTCTTCAACCATCGTTCGCTACAGGGAAACCATCAATGGACGGGCCTATGTCATCGAGGCATCGGCGGTGGGACGTGACCGGTGGCGGGCACAAATCGCGCGAATCCCTGGAGGCCGAGCGGCCTTGATGCCCTTTTACGGAACCACGGCGGATGAGGCGGCCTGTCTGCTGACAGGCTGGCTCACGAGAGCCTCGCGCGCGCGATAGCAGCCGCGGTTGGGAGGGCCCATGGGCCAGCCCTCTCTGGTCGCTTCAGTGAAGACGCGGGGAGAGCAGGGGGTGGGTGTTTTTGGTGCCATAACCCCGAATGATCAGACTCAGGGCAGATCACTGTAACTCAGGGCAGATCACTTTGCTCCTGTGACCGGAACAGGCGTGCATCATACTGTCTTCACCATGTCACTTGCTCGCGTGGCCGCACTGACCGGTCTGGCGGTCCTCTCGTCCTCGCTCGCGATCAGCGCGCAAATCACCTTCCTCACCTCCGAACCGGGGCGATGGCGGCCGTGGATCTTCAACGCCATTCCCTCGGCCCGCACCGAGCGGGCGGCCACCGTGGCCGAGGTGAAGGCCTTCGAAGCACGGTTGTTGGAACTCGGCGAAATCATTCGCCGCACACCGATTGCCTCGTCGCCAATCGGTTTTGCCATCGGTCCACATGGCTATCTGGCCGGCTATGCCGCCCTGGCACCCGGTCAGCCACCGGGCCGGGCGGTGCCGCTCGGTGGCGGATACGGCATGGGCGCGTTCCCGATCTCCGAATACCCGAAAGCCGGCCGCACGGTGCGCGAAGAAAATGCCGAGACCGAGCTGCTGTACTTCGAGATCAATCAGATTCGCCCAGGCATCTATCCGGCATGGGGGCCGGCCGAGTGGGGCACCGCTGACATCGACGCGTTTATCGAACCCGACAGCGGCACCGGCCCGGTCGGTTTGACGCGCATCGGTCGCGTGTTTGTCCTGAAGGCCCACGACCGGCCGCTGTGGGTGCCGATGCCTTTGGGGGACGCGCTGGCGCCCGTCATCGCCGAGTTCAAAACACAGTGGGACAACCGGCGGGATCTCTACACTCGCGATGTGGACGCCCTGGCAAAGTCGCAGACGCCTCAGGCGCGGGCCGCACGAAAGGCCGACCTCGAACGCATGGCCGCGGCCATCCCCAACGGTGCGGAGGTCATGGCTCAGGCGCTCAAAGACGATGCGGCGATAGAGGAGATGGAACGGACGCGCCTGGCGCCGGATGGTCCCGATGCCCGTGAGGTGGCGTCCGCAGAGAGTGCGTTCAGGACCGCGGTCGCCGCGCTCGACGGCCTCTCACCAGAAGCACGCACGGCGCCGGCGTGTTACGACGATGAGGCCGACGGCGTGACGCGTCGTTTCCGCGGGAAGCAGGGCGCGCCATCCACCTGTCGTGCGCTGGTCGGAACCAACTGGGCGTACTTTGACAAGACGCGTCCGCGCTCGTCGCCGCAGGTTCTGATGGTGAATCTCTTCGAGCGATGCCTCGAGCCCGAGTCACTCAAACGCACATCGCCGCCGGGCGGCTGCCAGGTCAACCGGCAGATTATCGAGACGCTCGATTGGGATGCGGTGAAAGCCTGGATGTCGAAGTAGTCCCGTTGGGCCGTGCAGGATCGTCCTGATGGCCGCGGCACACCGACCTTCGATGATTTGGCCCGCCAGCCGTAGCTGCGAGCGTAGCGAGCGCTCAGCGAAGGTTGGTGAACCTGACGCACGGCAGGTGGAACCAGATGTCGGAATGGCTGAGGCGCGTTGACGCGCTTCGCCGTGCGGCGTGAAACGAATCGCCTGTCTACTCGGTACGGGAGAAGACAGAGCACGTCGGCTGCCCAAGCCGAGGCAAGCGCCCGATCGAACGCCACGACCCGCCCGCCATTCCGTCGTGCCAATCCGAGTAGGTAGCGGTGTCGTAACGGAATCGCCTTGAGCGACGCGAGGCATTTCCGCGATCGCCGACTCTGGGGTAGCTTACGGTCCAGAATATGAAATAATTCTGGCCATGTCAGAGATCTCAATACAGGAACTCAAGGCGCGGTTATCAGGCGCCATTGCCGAGGCGGAGGCGGGACAGACACTGGTCATCACCAGACATCGGGCGCCGGTGGCGCAGCTCGGTCCGGCCACAGCCGCCGTGCGCAGGGGCAACCGTGTGGGCCGAGGGCGGCTCGTGTCGGCCCTGAAGACGGGCACCGGCGGCCGGGCGCTGGCCGCGCTGCTCGAGGACCGGGGCGATCGGTGAAACGGCGGCTGTACCTCGATACGTCGGCCTACCTCTGCATTCTCCTCGGGGATGCCGGCTCACAGCGCCTCTCGGAGGAGACCGCCAAGGCCGACTTGTGCTCCAGCGTCCTGCTCGTGCTCGAATCCAGGCGGAACCTCACGCGATTGGCACGCGAGGCCGTGCTGACGCCCTCTCAGTATGACGAGTGCCAGGCCAAGGTGACGGAGGACATCGAGCAGCTGATTCTACGGGATTTGACGCTCGACCTCTGTGACGCGCTGCCCATGCCGGCCGTCACAACGCCGCGGTCGCTCGACATGGTGCACCTCCGCACCGCTTCCTGGTTTCATGCACAAGCTCCGCTCACGAAGTTCGTGACCCTGGATGCGGCACAAGCGCAAGCCGCTCGGGAATTGGGCCTGCCGACGTAGGGAGCACTGACGAGGAACCCACCGGACGCGACCGTAACTCCGCGAGGACAACCTCTCCGACCACCCGATCATGCACGTGCGCGAACAGTTCGGCGCGGACTCGCAAGTCACTTGACCTTGAAGAACTCTTTTCCGTCCATCACCGAGCGCAGCAAGCGGTCTGTTGTCAAATCCATCCAGAACGTGCCCAAGTACCGCCCGCCTTCACTCCGCAGGTCGAGGCGCAATACGCCCGCGCTCAAGTCAATCGCCGTGGGGGCTGTTCGTCAGGGCCTGATTGGCGAAATGGAATCGCAGCGCTCCAAGGCCGAAATGGCAGGGTTCGTGCTGGTGGGTGCCGGTTTCGCGATGTTCGGCTTGGCCCATCTGTTCAAGTTGTCATTCGTCCAGGAGTTACTGGTCGGCGGAGCGCTCGTCGCATCCGGTCTCACTGCGATCGGATGGGGACGCGACAAACGATCTGAGGCCGCGCGAAAGCCCCAATGAAACGCGGCGTCCGGTCAATCCGGCGTCGCCGCGGGCTCTGAGGTTCCAGCGCAGACACGCGGTTACAACGTGAATCTGGTGCCGCACGCCCGGCAGAACGCCGCCGTCGATTCTGGCTCCGTTTCGCCGCAGGCGACACACGTCCGCGCGTCGCCGCTCCGGGGCCGAGCGGTGGCAATTTGCGCCGTCACAATGCCTGTGGGCACGGCGATGATCCCATAACCCATGATCATGAGAAACGCCGCCAGAGTCTGCCCCAGCGGCGTCTGCGGGGTGATGTCGCCGAATCCGACGGTGGTCAGCGTGACGATACTCCAGTAGACGCCGCGAGGAATGCTGGTGAAACCGGACGCGGGTCCTTCGATGAGGTACATCGCGGAGCCGACCACCACTGCCACGCTGAGCACGTAGACGAGAAAAACGGTGATCTTGTATTGACTCGCCTTCATCGCGTCCACCAGAATCTGCGCTTCGCCCACATATCGAGCCAGCTTCAGTACTCGGAACGCCCGGGCGACCCGCAGGACCCGAATCACCATCAGGAACTGCCCACCCGGCACGAGGAGGCTCAGATACGTCGGGAGGACGGCGATGAAGTCGATGAGCCCAAAAAAGCTGAACGCGTACCGGGCCGGCCTCGCCACCGTCCAGAGGCGCGCCGCGTACTCGGCCGTGAACAGCAGTGTGAAGAACCACTCCAGCAGCGACAGCGACGTGCTGTGCCGCAGACGGAACGGTTCCACTGACTCCAGCATCAGGACGCCGATGCTCGCCAGGATACTCAGGATCAATACGCCGTCGAAAATCTTGCCGGAGAGCGTTGTCTCGTTGAAGAGAATGTCGAAAAGGACCGCTCGATCAGATCCGGCCCGCCCCGCCGGACGAAAGCGCACATCTTTGTCCTCGCGGCCCTCGTCGCGAGCCAGTCCCACACGCTCAAGCAGCGCGCGCACGTCGCGGCCCAGCCGCCTGACAAAAAGGCGTAACGCGGTCGTCCCCTGACGCTCCAGCCGGGCCCGTCCTGCCTGGAACCTCGCCTCCAGCCGGCCGGCGCTCGACAACTGGCTCTCCAGCCGTGTCACCAGCGCATCGAAGTTCTCTCGCAGCGTTGCCGTGATCTTCGTGCGGACGATGAGGGTCGCCTCACCTAACTTGGAGAGCCTGGCCTGAGCCGATTCCAGCGCTGATTCGGCGATTTCAATCGACCTCCGGTTATTGTCGGCTTTGTGCCGATGTGCGTCCTCGCGACCTTCTTCGATGACCGCGTCGATCGCGGCGTCGAATCTGCGCTCAAGCGCCTGACGTAATTCGTTGACCTCCGCCTCAGCGTGCTCAAGCGCGGCGTGCGCGTGTGTGCGAACCGCGACAAACGTAGGCTGGACCGTCCGCTCGATCGCGCCTGTCGCGATGAGTTGGAACTGGTGGTCAGCAGGATCCGGATAGCCGCGCAAGGGCTCCTCCGGATGAGGCAGTCGAGCCGGGTCGACCACCCGGAACCCTTTCGGGAGACTGTTGAGCCGGGTATCGACGGTCCGACCGAACGCACTCAGTTCCTGGTCGATCGGCTTGGTGTCAAGCCCTCGGCGAAGTGTCGCCAGCGTTCGCCGGCGCAACCCCTGCGACACTTCTTCGCCGATCTCCATGAGGAGCGCCTCGATGGCCTCGGCATCCAGTGCATGGGCGCCGCGCAGGCGGTCTCGCGCCGCGGCCAGAATGGTGTTCGCCCGGTCGACGGGTGCGACCATCGTCGCGCCGAAACGCGCATCCAGATCCGTGAAGAACGTACCGGCGTCCTCACCGAATCCGTCGCGAAGATCCCTGGACGCATCCAGCCGGCGCCGGTAGTCGACGACGGCGCGCGCGTACCCTTCCCACGCCTTAATCTTCGCGCTGGTTCGGAGGCGTGCGCGGCGCGCCTGCTCGTGCAGGGCGGATGGGCGGCGCTTCCAGGCAGGAAGCAGCACCGTGCCCACGCAGGCCAGCTCTTCACGCATGGTCGCAAAGCGTCCACTCACGGCCTTTTCGAGCAGGCTTTCGGCGTCATCCTGCGAGAGCCGTCGCGGCGCGAAAGGCTCTGGATGAGCCTCGTCTTCCTCGTCGTGACTGCCGCGCACCGGCGCTTCCAATCCCAGCGCTTCTCTCAGGGCCAGTGCGGGTTGGGCGGAGATGAGCGAAAGGACCGGCACCAGGTCCTCTGTCAGCGCGCCATCGATGTGGTACAGGGCCATGTCGCGGATGGGGGCCACCCGATGCAAGGCCGGATCGCCACCGGAGAGCCGGCCCAGGGTGCGACGCACGCGACGGGCCCGCTTGAGCCAGCGCCCCGTGCGAGAGTCCGTGGCGTCCGGTCGATACCAACGGTCCTCCAGTGGCACACTGACCTGCCGCGGCAGCTCCAGCGCCGCGTGATGCGCCTGACTCCACAGTCGATTCAGCGCGATGTCGAGCGGCTTGACGGAGTACGCCGACAGACGTTCGTCCAACGCCGGGCGATCCGGAGTATCCGGCCAGGCGGTGACGGATCCT
>JAHEFO010000004.1:13502-32691 GCA_024640135.1 Acidobacteriota bacterium | reverse complement strand
CAGGGCGATGGGTCCCTCCACGCACGCGGTGGCCAGCGGAGCCGTGGCCAGCAGCATCTGACGTTCCAGTGCGGCGATCGGCTCTTCGATTTCGGCCGGCAGTCGCGTCAGTTCGGCTTCGCCGCGAATCTCGACCGAGGCCAGCGTGGATTCGGCGGTCGCCACTTCGCCGGCGCGCGTCAGCGCCAGCTTGAAGAGGATGGGACCCAACAGAAGATGAATGGCCACGGTGCCCATCACCAGCGTCCGGATCTCCGAGCCGAGGCCCGGAAGATTGTTCTCCACAATGATTAACAGACCGATCACAACGCCGGCCTGCGCCACGAAGGCCATCCAGGCGTTCTTCCGAACCGCGTCAGGCTCCCCGGCGATTTTCGTGGCGATGCCGGTGCCGGCGTAAATCGCGAACAGCCGCACTGCGACCAACGCCAGCGCGATGGGGAGGACCGAACTGAGCCCTCTCAGGTCAAGACCCGCGCCGGCCACCGAAAAGAAGACGACGTACACGGGCAGCGCCACCTTTTCCACCAGGTGGATAAAGTCGTGCCCCAGTTTGGAGACGTTCTGCACCACGAAGCCCGCGATGATGAAGACGAGCAACGCTTCGAGATGGAACTGCTGGGCGATCGCCGTGATCGCGAAGACCACGCCAACAACAAACAGCCACAGCTCACCGCCCAGATACTTGATATAGGCGATGATCAGGCCACCGAGAATCGCACCGACGAGCAGGCTGAGGCCCAGCTCCAATGCCAGGTCCCGAAGGATCGCCACCTCGAAGCCCTGGCCGTCCGGCGAAAAGGTTTTTGTCAGGGCGATCGCCAGTGCCAGCAGGACCACCATCACGATGTCCTTGGCAACCGCGACACCGAGGGTGGTGTCAGCCAGCCGCCCCTTGGCGCCCGTTTCAGAAATCACGGCGATGGTTGCCGCCGGCGACGTGCCGATGGCGAGCACACCGAGAATCATGCCGACCGAGAGGATGAGCCCGATTGGCTGCCCCGACAGGAACGGCACATAGGACGAAAGCGCAAAGACCGCGCCTGTCACGAGGACCAGGATCAGCAGGCCCTTCACGGCCACGATCCAGAAGAGCGACCGCGCGATCTTCCTGAGTCCGGACAGGTGCATTTCGGCACCCGCGCTGAGAGCGATGAGTCCTATCGCCAGATCGTTGACCACCCGCAGATCTGCTTCGACTCCACTGGAGAAGACGTTCAGGACCTGGGGACCGAAGACGAGGCCGGTGATGATGTAGCCGGTAATCTTGGGAAGTTGAATGCCGCTGGCGACCTGTCCGAGTGTGTACGCGGCCATCAGCACGAAGCCGAAGGTGGCGAGCGAGAGCGGGTGGAACGCGGTTTCCGTGCCGACCTGAAACGTCTGAAGCAGACGCATGAGTCCGAGCAGAATGGCGAGGACGACAATGCGGCGCATCAGACGACCGCCCTGGAGCGCGGTGCAAGGGCGGGCTCAGAATCGATCAGCGCCCGGCGGATCCGCGGAGGCGCCAGCACCTCCCACACCAGGACGGACACCAGTACTGCCGAGAAGACGCCGTCGGCCACAATGCCCGTATAGACCTGCCGGAAGTTGACTGCCATCGCGATCGCCAGACCTCCGTGCGCCAGGGTGCCTAGACCCATCCACGGCGTCGTTTGAGAGCTCGGTTCCCCGTACCTGAAGCTGATCGCGCCACCGATCACTTTTCCGAACGGCCGGCCGATCAGGGCGATCGCCACAACCCCCAGCACGATCGGGTTGGCCATCGTATCCAGCTTCCAGGCGGCGCCCGCAAGCACGAGGATCACCACCGTGATGGGACGTTCGATGGTGCCCATCACTTTGCGCAATGCGGCGGAATGGCGGGAGGTGTTGGCCAGCATCGCTCCGAGGATCAGGTTCACCAGGAGTGGCGAGAGGTTGAGATAGTAGGCCGAGCCGCTTGAGAACAGGATGATTCCGATGAGCGCCAGGAGCTGGCGGTCCGGGTCGCTTTCGCGACCCAGGAACAGGAAGAAGAGGATGCCCAGCACGACGCCGAAGCCGAGACTCACCGCCACCCATTCGGTGGCCGTGAGCGGCCGGACACCCGCGGTCTGGCCGACGTGGAAGAAGCAGAAGACCAGACCGAACGCCAGCGTGGCCAGCAGTTCATCGAAGCTGGCCGACGACTCCAGCGTTCGCCCCAGGCCCACCTGTCCCTGCATCGAGCGGTGAACGGTGGCGATGGGTTCGGGTGCCGACACGGCTGCGATCGCTCCCAGCGCAATGGAGGCAGGAAGCGCGGCCAGAAACAGGTCCGGTGACAGCGTGGCCCACGTCCAGGCGGTTGCGAGTCCCCCGACGATCAGAAACGTGCTGAGTACACCGAAGAACGAGAGTTCCCACGCCTCCTGCTTCGACCGAAACACCGTCGCGAAGCGAAACTCCAGGCCAATCGTCAGACCGACGGCGCCGATGGCCAGGCTCGTGACAGGCCCCAGTTGCGTGAGCACTTCGGGCGTCATCACATCGGTGACATACGGACCGACGAGCACTCCGAGGACGACGAACTCGACGCCGGTCACCACATGAAAGCGAGCCCGGAATCGTTCAACGAAGAAGTGCGTGCCCAGGTAGCCGAGGCCGAGAATCGCAAGCAGTTGCAGAATCGCAATCATCTGTATCGTCGACGCTCAGTCGTGGGAAGTGTCACGCGCAGCGTAGTCCATCGGCCGGTGCAGCCGCAACACGAGCCGGGCGTTGCATCCCCATATCATCGGCGCGTGCCCTTATACTCGGCCCCATGGCGCACACCACACCCCATCGTGACTTTCTGAAGTACCTGGGCCTGGCCGGCGCCGGGCTGGCCCTGCCCGGGTGGGATCGCGTCGCCGCTGCCCCGTCCGCGCAGCGAAGCCCGAACTTCGTCGTGATCTACATGGACGACATGGGGTACGCCGACCCGGCCATCTACGGCGGCGCACCCGGAACCACACCCAACATCGGTCGCCTGGCGACCGAGGGTATGCGGTTCACCCACTTCTAGGTCACCCAGGCCGTCTGCCCTACTCCAATGACATGTGGCCGGTGGATCACGACGGGACGCCGATCACGCCAAACATGCAGCGCGATCCCGATGACACGCGGATCCACCGGGGCTACTGGCCGCCGCTCCACCTGATCGAGGGTAACGACAAGGCGCAGGAAATCAAGGACTTCGCCGGTCAGGACTCACTCACCACGGTGTACACGGAACGCGCGATCCGGTTCAGCAATACACACAAGGACGAACCGTTTTTCCTGTACCTGCCCCACAGCATCGTGCCTGTGCCGCTGGGCGTCTCCGACAAGTTCCGAGGCAAGAGCGGCCGGGGCCGCTGGAGCGCAGTTTCCCGCCTTCGCCAAGGCTATGGCGGGCCCCGCTGAAGCGCTCCGCGCGAAAGCGGGCGGATCGTGCTGGCGTGTCCGCGCTTGGGCGGTGTGCCCCAAGGTCTGATAAGGGGACGTGATGTCGGGGACAGCCCTTCATACGGCCTATCGGCCGGAGACCCGCTCGACGATGGTCGAGAGGAGGGTGTAGCCGCTGTTGGAGTACGAGTACTCGTCACCGGGCGTGAAATCGAGCGCTCGCTGATGGACGATGACGTTAAGCGCCAGGTCCTGCGTCACGATGCGGTCACCTCGGCCCGATCCGGTGAGCGCAAGCACGGCGCCCCAGTCACGCACGCCGCCGGTCCGACTCTCGCCGCGGCAGCGGAGATGATCCGGTCCGCCTTGGCGACGAGTTGGGTCGCATCAGCAGACTGTGCCCGGACGCCAACCCACAGCGCGGCGGTGAACACCGTCGCCAGGGCGACGAAGAGGCGTGGAAGGAGGTTCTTTTCCATGGTGAGCCAATCGCTCATCGCCCTCCGTGTTCGGTCATCATCGGATCGTCACGAACCGTGACCGTGCCCTCGTGCGACTGTCCATTGACCCGCAGGGTCACGCGATACGTGCCGGCCTCAGCGGTCGTGCCACCGAGGGGCGCGCCGAACAGGGGACGCCCGGCCGCCTGGCCGTTGAAGTCAGCGACCAGTTCGGAACGCACCTGATTGAGCGCCTGGTCGGTTGTGGCCGCCGCGAGCGCCGTTCGCAGCCGACCGAGCTGCGCCCGCTTGTCAGCGTCGACCACGCGCGTGTCGAGGAAGGTGATGGCCGACTGGAGTCGAGCCTGCATCGCCGTGCGCTGGGCCGCCGTGGTCGGGAACTGAAAATTCCAGAACGCGCGATTGATGCCGGCCTGCGGACCACCGCCGCCCGCCTGAGCACCACCGCCGCTGCCGCCGCCTCGTCCCCCGCGGCTGCCGCCAGCACCGCCGAGGCGCACCGTGGCGACACGGTCGCCGGCAAACTCCGACACCTCAAGCGTCACCGGCCCCTGCGGTGCGGCGTTGAGCCAGAAATTGATGGACGCCCCCGCTGGCGGGTTCGGGCCGCGGAAGAGAAAGTCGGACTGCTTGCGGCCAAGATTGATCGTCACCCACTTGGTGGCGACCTCGCTGTCGAACAGATGCACGGGCGTGCTGTTGACGGCCGGTGTCATCTGCCGCAGCGGCGTGATGTCGTCAAGAATCCAGACGGCGCGGCCGTGCGAACCGGCGATGAGGTCCCCGTCACGAGGGTGAATCACGAGATCTCGTATGGCCACGTTGGGCATGCCGGTCGACAGCTTGAACCACGTGCGGCCGCCTTCGACCGAGGCGTACACACCAAACTCGGTACCGACAAACAACAGATCTGGATTGACGGGATCTTCGTTGATTACGTACGACCCGATGCCGTCGGGCAGGTTACCGGTGATGTCGGTGAACGTGGCGCCGAAGTCTCGCGTGACGAACACGTGCGGATCCATGTCGTCGAGCCGATGGTTGTCGAGGACCACATAGGCCGTGCCCACGTCGTGATGCGACGGCTCGACCCGGTTGACCCACACCTCGCCGGTCACGCCCGGCAGGTTGTTCCGCACGTTGGTCCAACTGGTGCCGCCATTGCGCGTCATCTGCACATTCCCATCGTCTGTCCCGGCCCAGACCAGGGCGGGGTCAAGCGGCGACTCGCGCACGTCGAATACCGTGAAGTGGTTCTCACCACCGGTGACTTCCACCGTAAGGCCGCCCGACGTGGACGGGTTGCGCAAACCGGGATCGTTGGTGGAGAGGTCGGGACTGATGATGCGCCACGTGTCGCCCCGGTCCACCGACTTGAACACGTGATTGCCGCCGAAGTAGAGCGTCCTCGGATTGGTCGGCGACATGGTCAACGGGCTGTTCCAGTTGAAGCGGAAGTGAGGCGGCAGCAGCGGGCGGTCCGGACGTCCGTATCGGAACCAGTGTTCGCCCGGGTCGATCGTGTACACGATGTTCGATTCTTCGTAGCCGACGTCCGAGTAATCCGAGAAGTTGACGGTGGTTTCAGGTGTCGGTGTGATGAACGTGGGTTCCCGCGTCTCGACGTTCAGGCGCATCGCAAACCCGACGTGGTTCACCATGTAGACCACGCGGTAGTCGGTGGGGTCCACGAGCGCGGCAAAGCCGTCGCCTTCGCCCAGCCAGGTGTTGTGCATGTTGAGGATGCCGCGGCTCTCGCGCGAATTGCTCGGCCCGGCCCAGATGGCATTGTCCTGCAAGCCGCCCACCACCCAGTACGGGTCGCGCATGTCGACGCCCACCTTGTAGTACTGCCCGATGGCCATGTTGTCGAACGACAGGATTGTTTCGCCGTTGTCCACCGTCAGGTACGCGCCCTGGTCGGTGGCGGTGTAAAAGATGTTCGAATCGTAGGGGGCCATCCAGAAGTCGTGGTCGTCACCGCCGCCACCCCACCAACTGTTGCGCCACGTCGCACCGCCGTCGAGTGTGACCCGGAACTCCCGTCCGACCGAGAAGATGCGCTGGGGATCGTTCGGGTCGATGTGGACCTGCCCATGGTAGAACGGTCGCAAGTGCGTTTTCAAAATCCATTTCCATGACGCACCGGCATCTTCCGAGATGTAGATGCCAGACCCCGGCGTCTGCGCCGTTGTCGGCTGTGACGCATCGTACGGAATGTTTTCGTCGGCTTCGTAGGCGGCCACGACGATGTCGGGGTTGGAGAGGTGGATGGAGATATCAATCATTCCGGAGTCGCCGGCGGCCAGGCCGTTGCTCAATCGACGCCAGGTCTGGCCTCCGTTGTCGCTCTTGAAAATGCCGCCGTTGGGGCCGCCGGAGTGCATCGTGGCCGGCTGCCGCAGGCGGTGATACATCCCGGTGTACAGGATGTCCGGATTGCGCGGGTCCATGATGATCTCGGTCGCACCGGTCTGGCCGTCATTGGGCAATCCGCCGGCCAGCTTCGTCCAGGTGGCTCCGCCGTCGGCGGTCTTGAACAGCCCGCGATCGCCGGTGTATCCCCACAAGTGACCCGGGGACGCGGCGTAGGCGATGTCTGGATTGGTGGGGTGGAGGGCAATCTCGGCGATGTGATGCGTGTCGGCCAGCCCCACGTGCGTCCAGGTCCGACCGCCGTCAGTGGTCTTGAAAAGGCCGTTGCCCCAGCCGCTCGAGTTTCGATTCACGGCCTCGCCCGTGCCCACCCAGATGATGTCGGGATTCGGTTCGAACATCGCCACTGAGCCGATCGACCCCGCGCCGTCGGAGTTGTCAAAGATCGGGTCCCAGGTGATGCCCGCGTTCTTCGAGAGGAACACGCCACCCGACGCCGAGGCGACGATCACGTGGCGGTAGTCGGTCGACAGCGCTTCGACGGCCGCGATGCGACCCGTCATGTTGGCCGGCCCGATGTTGCGCCAGCGCAGGTCACGCGCCAATGGGTGAGTCGCCTCCGGCGTCTGGAACGCCCCCAACGACACAGCGCCACCCAGTAGCACGACCACACACAGCGCCACCCAACCACACCCAATCCGTTTCAACCGTGCAAGCTTGTTCACGTCAACCTTCCTTCCCCGATCAACACCGTACCAAGGATGCCTTCGTGACGGAAGTCCTGATTCAGTCCGAGCTTGCCGTTGGCCTGTAGGATTCACGACCTGGCTCCGTCTTGAGGCGCACGTCCGTCGGGCGGAGCGTTCGTCAGTCCGCCACGACCGGGAACTACCGTCCCTGAGAGTCCGGCCTGAATGGATTTCGGACGCCTCGAAGATACCGAAGTCCACCACTGGTGGTGCCCACGATCAATTCCGGCACTCCGTCTCCATCCAGATCCGCAACGGTGGGAACCGAGAGCGGCGGCATGGCCGGCATCAGCGGATCCGTCAACTCGAATCGGGGCATCGAACGCGTACCGACGTTGCGGGCCACCGACAACGGCCCGCTGTTGTCATGACCAATGAGCAGATCGGGGAGGCCATCGCCATCCACATCGGCAATCGTCGGCGCGCTCCGGCGTCCAACGCGGACTTCACCAAAATCCCCTGGTACCAGTTCGAACCGGGCCGCACGGGCACTGCCGGTATTGCGATAGAACAGCAGGACACCACTGGCTTGCCCGACGACCAAATCAAGATCTCCGTCGGCATCAAGATCTCCCAGTGCCGGGATGACATGACTCGCGCGAGGCGGGGCGATCGTTTGAGCCGGGTCGGAGACCCACAACGGCGCATCGCGTGTCCCGTCATTCATCAACACCAGCAGATCCTGATTCCAGGTGCCGATCATCAGGTCAAGATCTCCGTCGCCATCCAGATCTATGGGGTATCGAGCTGGGACATCCATCCCGACGGGACACGCGCGCTGCTGATCGAAGGTGGCCGCGGAGAGTTGGACCCAGTGACTTCGCTGGATGTCATTCTGCACTGGACCGTGCAGGCACGCGCCCGTCTTGGGCGGTGAGTCCGATTCGGTCTACCGTCCGGCCAGACGCTCCCGGAGCACGTCGAGCCAGTTGACCCACATCGTGATGGTCGAGCCCGTCGTCTCGTTCGGGTTGGCAGGTTTCAGCATCAGGAATCGACCGTCGGGGGCGACGTCAGGCGGATTTCCGTCCGCGGTCCGAACGACCAGACCCAGAGATCGTTGTCCCATCCGCGGCGGTCGAATACGGCGCGGGAACCATCCGGCGAAATGCGTCCGTAGGTGTATTCGCGCGGGCGGATTCCGGTGGCCTCTTCCTTGCCACTTGGATCGACCCAGACGAACGTCCGCTCGTCGCCGCCGAGGCGCGGGTCGTACACCAGAACGCCTCCGGGCGTCAGCGTGAACGCCGACTCGCCCATACTGGCGATCACCATGACAGGGTCGCCCAGCGGGTCGGCATTGTCCAACGAGAACGGGGCCGCGAGCAGGTCTATGCCTTTCGAGAACAGCACAGCGTTGGCCAGGACGACCATGCCTTGAAGCGTTTGAACCTCTGGCAGTTGGACAATCGCGCCAGCGTCCAACCGGAGGAGACGGGCCGACCGCTGTCTCGTAAATGGGCCGGCCAGATACACGACCGCTCGACCATCGGGCGTGAAGACCGGCGACCCGATGTTGGTGTCGTCTTCGGGCAGCCTCCGCGGCATAAGGGGACGTGATGTCGGGGACAGCCCTTCATACGGCCTATCGGCCTCTCGGGCGCCGGTGGCGGGTTGAAACAATAACTCTGCCCGGCAGGAATCTCGCAAGACCTGCGTTCGTCTAAGTGTGACGCCTGTCTCCGCTCACCGGGCGGCGTCTAACGTGTGTCCCAACCAGCTTTGAGTCGACAACTGCATGTCCAGAGGCGGTCGAGACGATGACCGGGCGGACGTTCGTGAGGCGGCCGCGGGCAGGACGCCGTCCGAACGACTGGACCGTCGAGATCGCGCCGGGCCGATTGAGGACGTCTTTGCAGGGGGCCTGACTTTGCCGCGCGATGACGAGCGCGAGCCCATCGAATTCCGAGACCGTACCTACGCGCTCGACGGATCGGACACCCGGGCACTCGCCACGGTCGGAGCATTTCGGGTCGTCGATGTCGGAGACTTCGATGGGAATGAGCGTCGTAGCGACGGCCGTCAGGGTAGCTGGCGACACCTTTGTGAGGAGGGACTCGTGACGCCCACGACAATCACGGATCGTGCCGGCTCCCATCACATCGTGAGCCTCACGCGCGAGGCAAAGGACCTGCTGGACGGGCACTCGGATCCCCGGCCCGATGGCCGGCAGCAGGCTTTCTCGTGCGCCGCGTCTTCGACGAGTACACCACAGGGCAATTCACGAAGCAGCAGGTCCTCCAGCGCGCGACCGATGCCGGTCTGCGGAACCGCCGCGGGCGGCCGCTCAGCTCGCAGGCGATCGGCATGCTCCTGCGCAACCAGCTCTACGCCGGCGTGATCGACGTGGCTCGGTTCGGCGCGCGCGGCACGCGCGGGGATTTCGACCCGCTCATCAGCGAGGAAGCGGCGTGGACCCGACGAGGGCTTGCCAGTCGGTGGTCTTCAAGGAGGCGTTGCGGATGTCGCGCGGAGGTGCCGCACCGCGAACGCTGAGCCAGACCCGGATTTCAGGTATTGCTCGAACGCCACGGCTCGCTCTGCGTCCGAAAACTCAATCAACACGTCCATTCGCCACGGCCGTCGCGACTCGGTATGGCAGCAACGACCAGCGTTGTGCGCGTCGAGGCGCTCGGCCGGATTCGATGTCAGGCCCGTGTAGTACTGCGGTGGCTGATGAGCGTTCTTGATGACATAGACAAACCGCTTCGGTCGTTCCATGGCCGGGAACGCAGCAATGTCTCGACCAATTTCCCCTGCCGACGAGGCCTGACAAAATGCTCGCCGACGTGACGTATTGGCAGAAAGTGCAACCTTCGCCTGTACCGACCGGGACACCGTTGGCTCGCCAACCGAAGCTCGTGGTCCTGACGGGACGGCCCACCGTCGCGCCGGCGGCGCTAGGGTGGGCAACCTTCGCCTGTACTCACGAGCGAAGGTTGGTGGACCTGACCGGGATCGAACCGGTGACCTCCTGAATGCCATCCAGGCGCGCTCCCAGCTGCGCCACAGGCCCACACTTGAACAATTGATTATAGAGGGGCTTCAGAAAAGGGGCAATGGTACCGTGCGCCGCCCGCTAAATGAGGACTGCCGGTTTCTTGACTATTACGCGGCCCCGTGCCTAGACTGAAATGCGATTCACTTCACGAAAGATTGTTGGGGGTGTTTCGGCACCCCTCGGAGGAACAGTCATGCCAAATGGCACGATTGCACGTTTGTTGATCGATAAGGGTTTTGGTTTTATTCGGGACGAAGCTGGCGTGGAGCATTTTTTCCACAGATCGGCGATTCGCGGCGCGGTGTTCGAACTGCTTCGGGAAGGCCAGCGCGTGGAATTCACCATCGAGGAGTCTCCCAAGGGCCCCCGCGCAGGTGAAGTGCGGCTGCTCGACGAGTAGCGTCCCGGGTTGGTGACCCACCTTTCCTTTCAGGCGACCTGAGCGAACAAGTCGGCGTGGATCCCCGGATCCACGCCTGTGGCTCCGCTTGCCATCTTGTGAGTTTCTCTCCTGGAAGCTCCCGGGGCCCGGTGGCCCTCCCGGTCTTCAAAACCGGCCGCTCCCCGCCTCCGGCGGGAAGGGTGGGTTCGACTCCCACGAGCTTCCGCCACGAACTCAGACCACCAGCAGCGAGTCGACGACGAGTTCTTCGAGGGTGTTGACGGTGTGCGCTGGCCCGGTCGCCGCCAACACCGCGTGAGGGTACGGCCCCGTGGCCACGGCCACGGCGCGAGCACCATACGCGTGCGCGCAATCCACATCAAGCGGCGTGTCGCCGATCACGACAATCCTGGCCGACTCAAAGCGCGGATGGCCGGCGGCCGCGGCCGCATCCACCGCCATGGCCACCAGAGCCCGGCGATCTTCATGGTGATCGCCAAACGCCCCGAACGTGAAGCGTTCCCACAATCCGAAGTGCCCGAGCTTGATCGCCGCGCCGCTGGCGAAGTTCCCGGTCAGCAGGCCCACGACGGCATCCGTCCGCGCATCCAGGGCATCGAGCAATGGAACGACCCCCGGAAGGATGGCGCCCGGATGGGCATGGGAATCGGCGAGCGCCACCGGAAGATCCTGGCAATAGGCGTCTCGCAGCCGGAGAATCGAGTCCTCGTCAGCCGGTTGCCCGGCGCGCGTCAGGGCCTCGGTCACGATCGCGCGGTCAGTCCGTCCAGCCAGCGTGACGGAGTCAAGCGCACCGGGCACCCCGAACAGGCGTTCGAACGATCGGTTCATGCCACGGACCCCGGCGCGCCCGGACGAAATCAGCGTGCCGTCAATGTCGAACAACACCAGTGTCACCAGAATCTCCCCCAGGGCCGATGGGCCGTTTCCCGCACGTCTCCCGACGCGGCGACGAGCTGACACCGGCGCCCTCCAACCGCCTTCACAAACGCATCATCCTCAGTCAGCGCCAGCCACCCCAGTTGCCGTCGATCACCAATCCCTGACAGCTGATGTCCGAAGGCTGAGGCCTCATCCGGAGTCAACCTGGCCGTCGGGTGTTCCAGGAGCAGCACTTTGGGATCAAGCGCCAACGCGCGCGCCAGATGGACGCGCACGCGGGAGGCCTCGGACAGGGTATTCACGTGCTCCGGCAACCTGTCGGCATCCAACCCGACTTCAGCAGCCAGCGCGGCAATGGTGGTGCGCACGTCAACGGGAATCGGGTCAATGGACAGTGTCAGCGGCAAGGCGAGGTTGGCCTCCAGCGCCAGACTATCGAGCAGCGCCGCACGCGCGGTGACCATCCCGAACACATCAAGTGATGTGAGCCAGTCAGTGTCGGTCTTGATATCGCGAGTGTCCCGACCCGCAATGCGCACGACACCCTCATCGGGCAGCGAGGCACCGGTGACCATCAGGACGAGCATCTCGGCTGCCTCGGCGCCGATCCCGCGAAGCGTGACCCGCTCGCCTGGCGCCACAGACAGGGTGTTGAGGCGCAACGGCCGCAGGCCGCCATAGTGCTTTCGCAGTCCGGCGATGTCGATGAGCGGCGTAATCATGGTCGGCGGCGTCACGTGCGGACGGGCCAGCCGGCGCGCTCGGCCAGCCGTGCAAACTCGACGGCCGGCAGGTGGACTCTTCCAAAGCCCTCCGATCGTCCGCTGCCCCGGCCGTGGTAATCCGACCCGCCGGTCACGAGCAGGTTGAACGTCCTGGCCATCTGAAGATATCGCGCCGTGTCGTTGGCGTCGTGATCCGGATGGTACACCTCAAGCGCCGGAAGTCCCGCGGCCACGAGATCGGGAATGAGACTGTCGCGCCGGGTCTTCCCCGGATGGGCCATGGACGCCACACCGCCGGCGCGCGCCAGAAGCGCGACGACCTCCGCTGGCGAGGCTCCCCGGCGTTCGACGAAGGCCGGGCAACCTTCACCAAGGTACCGCTCGAACGCTTCCCTGATATCGGCCACGTGCCCGGCGGCGACCAGAGCCCCGGCCACCAGCGGACGTCCAAGCGCGCGGCCGGGTCGACGACCTCCGTCGGCGATGGCGCGCTCCAGATCCACGGGAACGCCCAGACGCTCCAGCCGCTCGCCGATCGCCTGGAGCCGGCGCCGCCGGTCGTCGCGTTGTGTCGCAAGAAACGCGATCAATTCCGGTGACTCCCGGTCGAAGCCATACCCGAGGATATGAACATCGCGCCCCTCGGAGACCGCCGTGACTTCAATTCCGGGGACACAGGTCACGGCTGCCGCATCGGCGGCAGCGCTCACCTCGTCCCAGGCAGCCGTGGTGTCATGGTCGGCCACGGCCATGGTCGTGATCCCCCTGGCCACGACTTCAGCCACGAGCTCCGCGGGTGCAGACCGCCCGTCGGAAGCGGTCGTATGCATGTGCAGGTCAATCATCCACGTCCGGGTCATCGTCGCGTCTTGGACGCCCGGGCCTTCCGACGTGGCTGGCGCTTGGTCTTCTGGCGTTCCAACAGGCTTCGGTATTCGCGAATCAACAGATCAAGGTGTTCGCGTTCCTCATCGGCAAACTCCAGGAAGATCCGCTTGCCTTCGGATTCCTCGAACCGATCGCCGTAGCGCTTGAAGAACTTGTGCGAGCCGCGTTCGCACTTGATCCCAATCAGCAGTGCCTGCCGATCGTCCGCCCCCTGGCGCAGTTCGGCAGTGCCCGCGGCGAAGAGGCCATGGGCCGCGCCCTTGAAGAAGAGAAACGTGGGATGCGATTCCAGCTCGGGGTCAGCAGTCAGGAGTTCGCGATAGCGCGTCTCGAGTTTGCCGAGGTGCTCCTTCTCTTCGGCGGCCAGCCGGCGGAAGATCCGGCGCCCGCGCGCATCGCCCGTCAGCGCTGCGGCCCGCGTGTAGAACTCCAGTCCGCTGCGTTCGGTCGCGATGGCGATGCGAAGCGCGTCTCTCGCAAACAGGGCCTCGGTCGGCGCGGTCACCCGCTCGATCCGGCGCCCGCTCTGGCAGTCGACACAGATGCCGTAGATCTGCAGGACGCTCTGGCGCGCCGCGAAGTGGCGTGCCTCAGCCACCTCCTCGATCAACGCTTCGATGTCGGAGCTCATGAATTCATAGGACTGCGTGCAGGTCTTGCAGATCAGATGGAAGTGGCGGGGGTGCCGGTAGGAGTGCTCGAACTTGTACCGCCCCTCGCCGAAGTCCACCTTGCGTGCGATGCCGGCCTCCACCATCCATTGCAGCGCGCGATAGACGGTGGCACGACTGATACGGGCATCTTCGGCACGGATCAACTCCACGAGCTTGTCGGCGGCGAGGTGGCCTTCCTGCTGCAGGAAGACCTGCACAATGAAATCACGCTTGCTTGAGCGCCGACCACCGACAGGCCTCCGCTGCTCGACGAACTCGGTGGCGGACTGCATACGCGGGGGCCGATCCAGGTCAGGCGCTGAACGACGAACCGCAGCCGCAGGTCGATTTGGCGTTGGGGTTCTTGATCGTGAACCCCCCGCCCATGTTGTTGTCGACGAAATCCACCTCGGCGCCGCTGAGGTACCGCAAGCTGATGGGATCCACGAGCAACTTCACGCCATTGACCTCGAAGACCTGGTCGGCATCGGAGTTGCCGTCGCCCTCGTCGATCATCAGGCCGTACTGGAATCCCGAGCAGCCGCCACCCTGCACAAACACGCGCAGGCCGGCGCCAATCCGCCCTTCCTCGACAAGCAGTTCCGAGATTTTTGACGCGGCTGTTTCAGTGACGTTGATCATCCACTGATTATACGGGAAGCGCGAAATCGGAAAATCTACCGATTCAACAACGCCAGCCGCCGACCGGACTCGGACTCCACCACCTGATGCAGACTGTTCCCACTGGCGTCCATCGTGACAATGGCGGGAAACTCGTGGACCTGGAGATGCCACATCGCCTCCGGGGTGCCCAATTCCAGCAGGGACACATCGTCAACCTGCGTGATGCAGCGGGCGTAGAACTGCGCAGCGCCCCCGATGGCATTGAGGTACACGGCGCCGTGCTCCTTCAGCCCGGCCAGTGTGCGCGCGCCCATCCCGCCCTTGCCAATCACGGCGCGTATTCCGTAACGGCCAATGATCTCGGCCTGGTAGGGTTCCTCACGCATGCTCGTGGTCGGCCCTGCCGCAGTGACGGTCCACGTGTCGCCATCCTTCCTCACCACCGGTCCGCAGTGATAGAGGACGCCGCCCCGCAGGTCGACCGGAGGCTGGTTCTTCATCAGATACGAGTGCACGGCATCTCGGCCGGTAAACATCGGCCCGGATACCAGCACCACGTCTCCGACCTTCAGGCTCCGGATGGTGGCTTCATCAATCGGCGCGCGCAGCACCACCTCGCGTCCGGTGCGAGGGAATCCTCCTGACGAGCCCGACGCCAGCATGGGCGCGGACGGTGTCGCGGGATCGCGATAGAGCCAGCGGGAAATCTCACCGGTTGACGCGTCAATATGTACGCCGAGGCGACGGAACGCCCAACAGTCGTAGGCCACCGAGACAAAGAAGCTGGCAGGCAGCCTGTTGATCGCCCCGATCTTGCACCCGATCAGCGACACCGTCCCGCCAAAGCCCATGGTGCCGATGTCGAGGCCATTGACGGTAGCCATCACCTGGTTCTCGATGTCTGCCAGTCGTGGGTCAGGATTGACGTCGTCGAGCATGCGGAACAGCTGGTCCTTGGCGTGCTGATACCCGGCGGTCCTGTCGCCACCCACACACACGCCGACGGCGCCGGGACTGCAGCCCTTTCCCTGGGCCTTCCAGATGGCATGCAGGATGCACTTGCGTACGCCCTCCAACGAGCGATCCGCGCGCCCCAGGTGATCGAGATCGGCTGGCAATGCGTACTGCGCGTTGACGTTTTCGCAACCACCGCCCTTGAGCAGGAGCCTGACCTCAATGTCGTCGCGCTCCCACTGGTCGAAGTGCACGACCGGTGTCCCTGGCCCAAGGTTGTTCCCACTGTTCTCGCCGGTGATGGAATCCACCGAATTGGAGCGGAGCTTGCCGCGCCGGGTCGCCTCGGCAACTGCGTCGCGAATCTGCTCGCGAATCCACATCTGATTCACACCCACCGGCGTGTGCACCTCAAACGTGGGCCATCCCGTGTCCTGGCAAATCGGTCCCTCGCACGCCGTCGCCTGATCGATGTTCTCGGCGATTACGGCCAGCGCCTGCGCGCCTGGCGTCCCCGCCGATTCCTGCCCCATCGCACGCCGCATCGCCGTCCGCACATCCGCCGGCAGGTCCGTGGCTGTGCGAGTGATCAAGTCCACCATGCTGTCGAAGAACTGCGACCCCATGAAGCTGAGTATAAACCGCGCCGGGAGCGGTATACGATGAACGAATGCGATTGGGCCTCCGGAGTCTCTGGGCGCGTCTGCTGCTGCCCCTCGTCATCGTCATCCCGACGAGCGCGGCGACGACACTGCCTCTCGCACACACCACGGCGCCCGCGCAACAGCCGCGGGCGGCGCACGGTCGTTTGTTTGCGCCTGAAAACCTCGGCGAACTCGAGGGACCCGATCGTGATGAGTGGCAGGAACCCGATCGCATCATGGATGCCCTGGGTATTTTCTACGGCGCGCGCGTGGCCGACGTCGGCGCCGGAGGCGGGTGGTTTACGGTACGGCTGGCTCGACGAGTCGGCCCCAGTGGCCGCGTGTTCGCCGAAGACATTCAGATCCAGATGATCGACTCGATCGCCCGCCGGGTCCAGCGTGAGAACCTTGGCAACGTCGAGACGAAGCTCGGAACGACGACTGACCCCCGCCTGCCCGGCGACCTGGACGCGGTGCTCATCGTGGACACGTATCCGCAACTGGACGACCCCGTGGGCATGCTGAGGCATCTGGCTGAAGCGCTGTCGCCGAACGGCCGCGTGGGCATCGTCGACTTCAAGAAGGATGTCTTCGGACCCGGACCGGCGATGGAGGAACGGCTGGAACCCGACGTCATCATCCGCGACGCCGCCCGGGCGGGACTCCGGCTGCACGCCCACGAGACCTTCCTGCGCTATCAGTATCTGCTGGTCTTCACGCGGTGACACCGATGTCGCCGCTGCCTGCGTTCTTCACGCCGTACCAGCACACAATCACCCGCGCGCTCGATGCCATGGTGCCGGCGGCGGCCAGCCCGTTCCCGGACGGAGCCCCCCCCGCCGTGCCAGTCAGTGCCGCCATGCGCTATACGCTCCTGGCGCCATCGAAGCGCGTACGCGCGGTCGTCGTCCTGCTCGCCGCAGAACTCTGCGGGGACGACTCGCGCGCCGTGGCTGCCGCGTGCGCAGTCGAGGCAATCCACGCGTCGTCACTCATCCTGGACGACCTCCCGAGCATGGATGATGCGCCACTCCGAAGAGGACAGGCGACGGTGCACACGGTCTACGGAGAAGCCGTCGCCATCCTGGCAGCGTTCGGTCTCCTGAACGAAGCGTACGGGCACCTGAGCCGCAGCTACGAAGGCCCGCTGGCCGCGCGGCTGACGTCGCTCTATGCGGACGCGGTGGGCCTGGACGGGCTGGTGTCGGGACAGGCCGAAGACGTGCTGGCCACGGACGGGGTGCTGAGTTTCGAGACGCTCGAACGGATTCACCGGCGCAAGACCGGCGTGTTGTTCAGCGCAGCCGCCACGGCGGGCGCCCTCACCGCGGGCGGCTCGCCGGCGGACGTCGGAGCCCTGACGGCCTATGCCAAGAACCTCGGACTGGCGTTTCAGGTCGTGGACGACTTGCTGGACGTCATCGGCACGCCGGACGAAACGGGCAAAGCTGTCCGGCACGATGCCCGTAAGACAACGTTTGTGTCCTTCAGCGGCGTCGAGGGCGCGCGCGAGCTTGCACACGAGCTGTGCCACACGGCAAAGCTTGCTCTCACGCCGTTCGGTCAGCGGGCCTCGCGGCTCGCTGAACTGGCGGACTTCGTCGCCTCGAGAAGACTGTAGATGGCGACGGACCAGGATCCTTCAGCCCGCGTCGGCGACCTTCGGGCGCAACTGCGCGCGCTCGGGTACCTTGATGCCCGCGTCGACCGGTTTGTGTTGGGACGCGCCGCGTCCGGCAGCCGTGTCTGGTCACTGGCACTGGCAGCCAGCATGCGCATCGGCGCATTGGCCGGGGCGCTGCTGGGGCCGGCCGCGGCGGTGGGCCTGTCCGCGCGGCTCCCTGGTCTGGTCACGAGCCTGACGGATGCCATCGTCCTGGCGTGTTACCTGGCGGTGCCCTTCGGCGCGGGGTCCGGCCTGCTCGCGTTCGCAGCAATCGTCATCGCCGGCGCGCGCGCCCGGCAAGCCGCCGCACAACCCAACTTCGCCCTGCGCGCGCGCCGTGCCGCGGCGCTGGCCGGGCTGACCGTCGCCGCCGCGTGCCTGCTCTATCTCACCCTGTGGTGGCGTGCAACGACGATACCGATGGGCCCGCTGGGCGGCGTGGCCGTTCAAGTCCTGGTGCTGGCGATCGCCGTCGCCATCAGCGTCCTGATTGGACACAGCGTCACGGTCACCGTGATGGCGACACTGGTCCGTTCTGGATTCGCGAAGTCGCTGCCCCCGGGATCGCCACTGTCCTCCTGGCGCGCGCTTGTCCCCATCAGCGCCCTCGCGCTGGTCGGGGCGCTGTCGCTGCTTGTCACAACGGCGCCGCGCGCCACTGCGGCCGACGCGACCCCGTCAATCACGGTGGTGCCGACCGGACTCCAGGTGGTGGTTATGGCCATCGATGGCGTGGACATCCCGACGCTCACGCGTCTGGCTGCGGCAGGCACATTGCCGACGTTGGCATCCCTGACGGCACAGGCCCGCGCACCTCTGGTGAACGACCCGGACCGCGATCCCGCCAGGGTGTGGACGACGATCGCCACAGGCCAGCCGCCCGAGCGTCACGGCATTCGCGCGCTCGAGGCGCGCCAGCTGGCTGGCGTCGAGGGACGGCTCCGGCCGGAGTCACGTGGCCTGGCACTCCTGACGGCGGCGACGGATGCGCTGCGTCTGACCCGTCCGACGATTGCATCTGGTGATGAGCGGGTGCTGCCCGCCTTCTGGGAAGTGGCGGCCGCAGCCGGCCTCCGCACCGCGGTCATCCACTGGTGGGCCACCTGGCCCGCGCCGGAGGGCCCGGGCAAGGTGCTTTCGGATCGCGCCGTGCTCCGGTTGGAACAGGGCGGCCCCCTCGCGGCGGAGATTGCGCCCGCCGGACTCTATGACGCGCTCCTTCAGGGCGCGGAGGCGCGTCGCGCGCGTGTGTCGGCATCGACCATGGATGCCTGGCCGGCTGGTCAGCCAGGCGACGTGAACGCCGTCCTCGCGCGATCGGCCGAGTTGGACGCGACCGTTCTTGACCTGGCCGCCGATTCGGCCCTCGGCCCGCTCGATCTGTTGACGCTGTATCTGCCGGGACTGGACATCGCGCAACACGCGCTCATGCAGGGGGGCGACGGATCGCCCCTGGCCGCCTCCGCCACGGCCGATCGCGTCCGCGGCCTCGAGGCGTACTACGTCTTTCTCGATACCGCACTCGGGCGCTGGCTGTCCGCGCGCGAGGCGACGAACCGTCAGGTCATCCTGGTGATGCAGCCGGGACGCGTGCAGCAAGCGTCAGCCGGCTTGCTGGCCACCAGCGGCGCGGACGCGGCTGCCGGCGCCCTGATCGACATGGCACCGACCGGTGTGGCGCCGACCGTGCTCACCGCCCTCGGGGTGCCGGTGGCGTCAGACCTCGCCGGACCAGCCGTGCGCTCGATGTTCTCCGACGCATTCCAGGCG
>JAHEFO010000004.1:0-13402 GCA_024640135.1 Acidobacteriota bacterium | reverse complement strand
ACGAACGGGGCGATGCCCTGAAGAATCGCCGCTTCAAATGAGCGCGTGTAGACCATCATCCAGGTGAGCCCGCCGGCATAAATGACGACCAGCCCAGCCAGCATCGCGGCGACGGATGAGAGAAACAACCGGTCCCAGCCCCGCTCGGCGAGACGACCCACGACGAACGCGGCGGCGGGATACGCCAGCAGGTACCCTCCGGTCGGTCCAAGCAGGCGCCCGGCGCCAGGGGGCAGAATGAGCGAGGGCGCAAAGACCTGCAGCCCCGCGACCCCAACCGCCAGGTACGCCAGTTGCGACGCCGCGCCCAACCGCGACCCCAGCGCCGCGCCGGCCAGCAGCACCACGAGCGGCGTCAGCGTGAATGGCACGACCGTAAATGGCACGACCACCGTAAACTGAGCAGCGGCGGCAGTCAGCGCCGCCGTGAACACGACCGCCGCCACTCGCGCCCAAGGCACGAGCGCGGCCGGCGCCATCGCGCCCAGCGAGACGTCAAGGAGGGACCCGCGAGCGGTTTGCACAGACATGGACAAGGATTCTAAACGAATGCGCACGGCACTGACAATCGCGGGAAGCGACTCCGGCGGCGGCGCTGGCATCCAGGCGGACCTCAAGACGTTTGCCGCATTCGGCGTGTACGGCACTTCGGCCGTGACCGCCATTACGGCCCAGAACACCCGCGGCGTCACAGCCGTACGGACGCTCGACCCGGAAATGGTCGTCGCGCAGATCGACGCCGTCGTGTCGGATTTCGCGGTCGACGCGGCCAAGATTGGCATGCTGGCCAATGCGTCAATCGTCGAGGCGGTGGCTGACGCCCTTGTCCGTCTCTCACTGCCCCGCGTTGTGCTCGACCCGGTCATGGTGGCCAAGGGCGGGGCCCCCCTGCTCGAGGACGAGGCGATGCACGCCCTCCGCACGCGATTGATTCCCCTCGTGGCGATGGTGACGCCCAACGTGCCGGAGGCCGAAGTCCTGACGGGACTCAGGATTGCCACGGTCGCCCACCAGCGCGAGGCCGCCCTTCGCCTCATCGGACTGGGTGCCCGCTCGGTGGTGGTCAAGGGTGGTCACCTGTCAGGGCGTGCGATTGACGTCTGGCATGACGGGACCCGTTTCCTCGAACTCGACGCCGATCGCATCAAGACGCGGCACACCCACGGCACAGGCTGCACGTTCTCGTCCGCCCTGGCCGCCTGTCTCGCCCTGGGGCAGGCCCCGGAGGATGCCGTCCGCCACGCGAAGGCCTACGTGACCGGCGCCATCCTCCACGCGCCAGGCCTGGGCCACGGGCACGGGCCGCTGAACCACTTCTGGAATGCGCCATAATTAGATATGTTCACGCCTGATACCTACCGCGCCCGCCGCAACCGCCTGATGAAGGACATCGGCTCAGGTCTCGTGCTCTTCCTCGGCAATGAGGAAGTTGGCATGAACTACGCCGCCAATATCTACCCCTTCCGTCAGGACAGCACTTTTCTCTACTTCTGGGCGGTCGACCAGCCAGGCGTTGCCGCGGTGATTGATATCGACCAGGGCACCGAGACCCTGTTTGGCGACGACCAGACCATGGCCGACATTGTGTGGTCAGGGCCCCTCCCGACTCTCGCGGATCGATGCGCGCCGGCAGGGATCGCCTCCAGTGCGCCGTTGAGCGCGCTGGCCGGACGACTCGGCGCGGCCATTCGCCAGGGTCGCCGCGTCCATTTCCTCGCGCCATACCGCGCGGAGCATACGGCGAAACTGGCAGCGCTCCTCGGTCTGCACGCCACCATCGCCCGCGACTATCGATCCGAGGCCTTCCACGCGGCGGTCATCGCGCAGCGCAGCTACAAGAGCGCGGAGGAAGTGGCCGACCTCGACGCCGCCGTGGACATCTCGCGTCAGATGTATGCCGCAGCCATGCCCGCGGCGCAACCGGGCAGGCACGAGTACGAGGTGGTCGCGGAAATCGCCCGCGTCGCCATGGCCCATGGCGCGCGATTCTCGTTCCCCCCCATCTGCTCCGTCCATGGCGAAACGCTCCACAACCCGTTTCATCGCAACCTGATGCAGGCCGGCGACGTGATGATTCTCGACTCGGGCGCCGAGACGGCACGTTACAACGCCAGCGACATCACGCGCACGATTCCGGTGGGAGGCGCGTTCACGGCGCAGCAGCGGCTCATCTACGAGATGGTGCTCCGCGCCCAACTGGCCGCAATCGCAGCGGTCAAACCCGGCGTGCGGTATCTCGACGTGCATCTGGTGGCGGCACGATCGTTTGCCGCCGACTTGAAAGCCGCGGGCCTGATGAAGGGCGATGTCGATGAAGCCGTGGCTGCAGGCGCCCACGCGCTCTTCTTTCCACACGGTCTGGGCCACATGCTCGGCATGGATGTGCACGACATGGAGAACCTCGAAGAACGGCTCGTCGGCTACCGCCCCGGTCTCGAACGCAGCACCCAGTTCGGACTGGGATACCTGCGACTCGCGCGCGAGATGGAACCGGGCTTCGTCATCACGGTCGAGCCTGGCCTCTACTTCATCCCCGCACTGATCGACCAGTGGAAAGCCGACGGCACCAACGCGGCCTTCCTGGACTTCGCGGAGATCGAGAAGTTCCGCGATGCGCGCGGGTACCGCATCGAAGACGACGTGCTGGTCACCAGCGAAGGCAACCGCCTGCTCGGCCCGCCGATCCCGAAGACGGTGGCCGAAGTGGAAGAGGCCTGTCGCGTTTGACGCGCAGCGTCGCCTCACGCGCACACTCGCTATACTGATTCGATGCTGTCGGTCACCAGGGATCCGTTGTCTGTCGAAGCGCTGACGGCGCAGGTCGAGGCTTCCGTGCGCCACCGGGGTGACGGCTGCGGAGCGGTGGCCTCCTTTCTCGGCCTGGTCCGCGCCACCCACCAGGGCCGGGTCGTCAAGTACCTGGAGTACGAGGCATTCGACGCCCTCGCCCTCCAAGTCTTCTCGCAAATCCAGGCCGAGGTCGAAGAACGCTGGCCCGGTGCCGCGCTCGGCATCGTGCATCGCGTCGGCCGGCTGGCCGTTGGAGAGGCCAGCATCGTCATCGTCGCGGCAACGGCCCATCGGGCGGAGGCGTTTCAGGTGTGCCGGTATGCCATCGAGCGGGTGAAGCAAATCGCCCCGGTCTGGAAGCACGAATTCTTTGGCGATGGGGAGGCCTGGGTGGAGGGCGCCGTGGCTGATCCGGCGGACGAAGCGGCCCGGATGCGCGCCCTGGAGATTGCATGCGCGTGACCGTCCGTTTCTTCGCAAGGCTCCGGGAACTGGCCGGCGCCGAGACTGTCTCCATCGAGGTGACAGCGCCGGCGACTGTCAGCACGGTCTGGCAGGCGGTCACGCAGGCGGCACCGGATCTCGTCCCGTTCGAACGCGCCATTTCATGCGCGATTAACGCCGAATTTTCCCGCATGTCGCACCCAGTCTCCGAAGGTGACGATGTCGCGTTTCTTCCGCCGGTGTCCGGCGGCTGATGGCAGGTCATGACGTCGCAGGTTAGAGAAAAGCTCCGGTCGATGGAAGCGCGGTACGAAGAACTGTTGCGCAGGGTCAGTGACCCGGCGGTGCAGTCGGACCAGGCCGCCTACCGCACCCTGTCCAAGACCGTCGTGGAACTTCAGCCGGTCGTGGAGGGATATCAGGCGTGGCTGGCGCTGGACCGTCAACTCGCGGAGAACCGCGAGCTCGCCGGGGGGGACGACCCAGAGATGTCGGCGCTGGCACGGGAAGAGATTCCCGGACTCGAAGCGAGCATGACCGCCCTCGAGGGCAGGCTGCGGTTGTTGCTGGTCCCGAAAGATCCGAACGACGACCGCAATGTGGTTCTCGAACTGCGCGCCGGAACCGGCGGCGACGAAGCCGCGCTCTTCGCCGGCGATCTGTATCGCATGTATTCGCGGTACGCCGACCGGCGAGGCTGGAAGATCGACGTGCACTCAATCAACGAGAACGGCACTGGCGGTCTGAAGGAGGTGATCGCATCGGTGGAAGGCCGGGGCGTCTATGGCCTGCTCAAATACGAGAGCGGCGTGCATCGGGTCCAGCGCGTCCCCGCCACCGAGGCGTCCGGCCGCATCCATACCTCGACGGCCACCGTGGCGGTGCTTCCCGAGGCCGAGGAGGTGGATGTGCAAATCGATCCGAAGGATCTCAGGATCGATACATTCTGCTCGAGCGGTCCCGGCGGCCAGAGTGTCAACACGACCTACTCGGCGGTCCGCATTACGCACCTCCCTTCCGGCCTCGTTGTGTCGCAACAGGATGAAAAATCCCAGATCAAGAACCGGCAGAAGGCGATGAAGGTCTTGCGCTCCAGACTGTACGAGATGGAGTTGCGCAAGCAACAGGATGCCATCGCGAAAGAGCGGCGGGGCCAGGTGGGCACCGGCGAACGATCCGAGAAGATCCGCACCTACAACTTCAGGGAGAACCGCATCACGGATCACCGCATCAACTTCACGATGCATCAGTTGCAGTACGCCCTCGACGGCGACCTCGACGAACTCATCGAACCCATGAACGCTCACGTGCAGGCTGAGAAGCTGAAGCAGGTCACCGAGGAAGCTGGACCCGACCAGTGAGCTCCGTCGCCTCCGTGGTCGACGCGGCGGTGTCGCGTCTGTGCAACGCGGGGTTTTCGCGCGACGATGCCAGGCGTGATGTCAGCGTGCTGGCACGGGGCGTCCTGCGCTGGAGTCTGGCCGACTGGCTCGTGCGGTCCGCGAATGAGGCGCCTGAAACGTTCAAGGACACTCTCGACGCTCTCGTCTCCCGCCGGCAGCAGCGCGAACCCGTGGCCTACCTCCTGGGCGAGAAGGAATTCTACGGGCGGACCTTCAGGGTCGATCGCCACACGTTGATTCCCCGCCCGGAAACCGAAGGCCTCGTTGATGCGGCTCTGGCCTGGCTGGGCGGCCGCGCGCTGCGCGCATCGGGCTCGCCCTCCCACGTCGCGGAAGGCCGGCAGAGCCCGATTCGCGTCATCGACATCGGGACCGGCACCGGGTGTATCGCCATCACGCTCGCCCTGGAGACGGCAGCCCTGCCGCCTCCCGTCATCCACGCGACGGATATCTCCGCAGGCGCCCTCGCGATCGCGCGCGACAACGCGGCCAGGCTCGGCGCGACCGCCGTGACGTTTCACTCCGGAAGCCTCCTCGCCGGCGTCTCCACGCCCGTTGATCTCGTCGTCTCCAACCCACCCTATGTGTCGACGCGCGACCGTGGCGCGCTTGAACCGGACGTCGCGGAGCACGAACCCCACACGGCCCTGTTTGCCGGGGAGGATGGACTCGACGTCATACGCCGGTTGATTCCCGTCGCGCGACGGACCCTGTCGCCAGGTGGAGCACTCATGATGGAGATCGGCGTTGACCAGTCGGACGCCGTCAGCACGGACCTCGAAGCCGAGGGCTTCGTCGCGATCGAACGGCTCCAGGATTTGCGGGGTGTTCCGCGCATCCTGGTCGCTCACGTGGCCCCGGGACAGCCCTAGTCAGGGCCTATAATCCGGGCATGTCCCAATGCCTGTTCTGCCGTATCGTCGCCGGTGACATTCCGGCTGCGCGTGTCTACGAGGACGAGGAACTGATCGCCTTCAACGACATCAACCCGCAGGCGCCGATGCATGTCCTCATCGTGCCCAAGGCGCATATCGCCACGCTCAACGAACTCGCCCAGGCCCAGGATGCGCTGATTGGGTCGATGGTCCGGCGGGCGGCTGCGCTCGCTCACGATCGCGGGTTCTCGGAAGACGGCTTCCGCACCGTCTTCAATTGCAACGCTGGTGCGGGGCAGACCGTCTTCCATCTTCACCTGCACGTGCTGGGAGGCCGGACAATGGCCTGGCCTCCGGGTTAGGGAGACGGGAGCCGGAGGAGTGCGGAGCGGGCTACAGGACCTGCGCCAACTCCCGCAGAGAACGAATCACCGGAATGGCGGAGTCGCTGACGGTGGCGCGCAGGCTGCGATCGAGCAAGACGCCGCGCATTCCCGCCTGGCGGGCGCCCACGACGTCGTGCGCGAGACTGTCTCCAACCATCACGGCCCCTGAGGCCGGCACCTCCATCCGCTCGAGGGCTTCATGAAAGATCCGCGGGTCCGGCTTCATGACGCCGAACTCCGCGGACGACACAGTCACCGACATCAAGCCGTCGATGGCGAAGTGGGTCTGGAACGACTCCAGGCACCGATGTGAATTCGAGATCAAACCGAGCCTCAGGCCGCTGGCCCTCAGCGCCATCAGGGCCTCCGGCACGTCGTCGTACATCTCGAAATGATGATGCTGGGCCCAGTCGTCGTAGATCTCACGAGCCGCGGCCTCGACGCCGGCGCCGCGGCCGCCCATCAGCTCGATAATCCGGCCCGTGTAGTTCACGAAGAGCTGGTGATGGTAGAGCTGCTCGACGGAGTCGAGCAGCGCGGCGGCGCCGGCAACCGCGACCTCGAAGGCGTCGGGATCCACCTTCACGCCATGTCGCGCACACGTCCCCGCATATCCGGCACCAAGAAACCTCGGGCCGGGTCGAATCAGCGTAAAGTCGACATCAAAGAACACGGCCTGGGTGTCTGCCACTTGAACTGATTATAGAATAAGGGTTTACACCAACACATGCGCCACCTGAAAGACACCCTCAACCTCCCGCGGACCGACTTCCCGATGAAGGCGAATCTGCCGACAGCCGAACCAGCGGCGCTGGCGCGCTGGGCGGACATGAACTTGTACGCGGCGATTCGCGCGAAGCGGTCGGGCGCGACACGATTCGTCCTGCACGACGGTCCCCCGTACGCCAACGGCCAGATTCACATCGGTCACGCGCTCAACAAGATCCTCAAGGACTTCGTCGTGAAGTCCAAGACGATGGCTGGCTTTGACGCGCCGTACGTGCCGGGGTGGGACTGCCACGGCCTGCCCATCGAGCTCAACGTCGAGCGGGACACCAGGTCTGGCGCCAAGGATCGTTCGATCGGTGACTTCCGACGCGCCTGTCGCGAGTACGCGGCCTCGTTTGTCGCGTCGCAGCGCGCCGACTTCGAGCGCCTCGGCGTCTTCGGAGACTGGGAGGCTCCGTACCTCACGATGGACTACGGCTATCAGGCCGCCATCATGCGGGCCCTCGGGGTCTTCGTGAAGCGTGACCTGGTCTACAAGGGCAAGAAACCCGTGCACTGGTGCCTGCGCGATCGCACGGCGCTGGCCGAAGCGGAGGTCGAGTACGAGACGCACCGATCGCCGTCGATCTATGTCGAGTTCCCGCTGTCCGATTCGGACACGACGTTGGCATCCCGCGTTCCGGCCCTGGCTGGTCGATCCGTCTCGACGCTGATCTGGACGACGACACCGTGGACCATTCCTGCGAATCTCGCCATCGCGTTCCATCCGACGCTGGAGTACTCCGCCTGTGAATTCGAGGGCCGTCTTGTCATTGTCGCCAGCGGCCTCATCAATCACGTGAGCGAGGCCACCGGCAGACGCCTGGGCCCGGCGATCACCACCTTCCCCGGATCGGCGCTCGAGTCGGTGGGCTTCAGGCATCCACTGTTCGATCGCGACTCGCCCGGCGTCCTGGGTGACTACGTCACGCTCGAACAGGGAACGGGGGCCGTGCACACCGCTCCGGGGCACGGCGTCGATGACTTCAACACGGGTGTCAGGTACGGGCTGCCCATCACGTCACCCATCGGCACCCATGGCCGCTTCGAGACCGCGACTCCGATTGTCGGAGGCCTGAAGGTCTTCGAGGCCAATCCGGTGGTGGAGGCGGCCCTCCTCGAGCGCGGTCGACTCTGGTATCGGTCGGAGTTCGAGCACTCGTATCCCCACTGCTGGCGGTGCCACCAGCCCGTGATCTTCCTCGCCACACCGCAGTGGTTCATCCGCATGGACGCGCTCCGCGCCGACGCGACGGCCGCATCGGACAAGACAGAGTGGATTCCGGCCTGGGGTCGCGAGCGCATGACCGGGATGTTTGCGTCACGCCCAGACTGGTGCATTTCGCGGCAACGTGCGTGGGGCGTTCCAATCCCCGCCGTCGCTTGCCAGGACTGCGGCGCATCACATCTGACACCGACCCTGGTGGAACGAGCGGCGACGGTATTTGAGCGTGACAATGCGGACGCCTGGTACGAACAGCCAATCGAGGATTTTCTGCCCGACGGTTTCACCTGCACATGCGGCGGCCGGACGTTTGAGCGTGAGAAGGACATTCTCGACGTCTGGTTCGATTCGGGATCGAGCCACGAAGCCGTCCTGGCACAACGCGCCGAATTGAAATGGCCCGCCGACATGTACCTCGAAGGCACGGACCAGTATCGCGGGTGGTTCCAGTCCTCGCTGCTGGTGGGTGTCGGCACGCACGGGCGGGCGCCCTATGACGCCGTGCTGACCCATGGGTTCGTCGTCGACGACCAGGGCCGAAAAATGTCGAAGTCGCTGGGCAACGTGATCGCGCCGCAGGCGATCATGAAAGACGCCGGCGCAGATGTGTTGCGATTGTGGGTCGCGCTGGTCAACGTCAGGGATGAAATTCGCCTCGGCAAGGAAGTCCTGGCGCGAACCGTTGAGGCCTATCGGAAGATCCGGAACACGTTCCGGTACTTGTTGTCCAACCTCTACGACTTCTCGCCGGAGACCGACACCGTTTCCCTCGAGCAGTTGCCCGAGGTGGACCGCTACATTCTGTCGCGCTACGCGCAACTGGAACAGGCAATGCTCCAGGGGTACGAACGCTACGATTTCCAGTCGCTCTCCCATGCGGTGAACGAGTTCGTCACCGTGGATCTCAGTGCGCTGTATCTGGACGTCTCCAAAGATCGGTTGTATACGTTCCGTGCGGACTCGCGCGAGCGGCGGTCGGCGCAGACGGCGCTGTTTGCCATCGCCGATGGCCTCGCGCGCCTGCTGGCGCCGATTCTGCCCACGACTTCCGATGAGATCTGGGCGCGGCTCCCTGGCGAACGCGAAGCATCCGTGCACCTGGCGGACTTTCCCAGCAGCCCCGCGGCATGGATTGACGAGCAGCTGGATCTGCGATGGGAGACCTTGGTTCGAGTCCGCAGGACCGTGAACGAGAAGCTCGAGCTGGAGCGGGGACTGAAGCACATCGGCGCGCCGCTCACTGCCCAGGTGACGGTGAGCGCCCACGAAGACGTCTATGACCAGCTCGTCGGCAGCGAGGCGGATCTGCCCATGCTGTTCATCGTCTCTGGCGTGACGCTTCAGAAGGCGCCGGCAACTCAGGCCGCTCCAGTCGAGGTGGACGTCGCGTCCGCGGCCGGAGCCAAGTGTCCTCGGTGTTGGCGGTTCGTCCCGACGCTGGTGCCGAGCGGGACGGACGACGTGTGCCCGCGCTGTGAGGAGGCCCTGCGTGCTTCCTGAGCCCGTCCGGACGCAATCCCAGCCGGACGAGCCGGCCGCCCCACGCGTGCGGCAGTTCTGGTGGGCGAGCGTCTTCCTTGTCGCCATAGACCAGATCACCAAGGCCGTGGTGAACGCCACGCTCAGCCTCTATGACAGCACGACGGTGATTCCGGGACTGGTGGATCTGGTGCATGTCCGGAACGAGGGGGTGGCGTTCGGGCTGCTCAACAGCGCAGATTTGCCGTACAAGGCGGCGATTACCACCACGTTGGCGGTGGCGGCACTCGTCGGGATCGCGTTCTACGCGCGACAGCTGCAGGCACGTGAGTGGGTGGCGCGTCTGGGCCTGGCCTGTATTCTGGGTGGAGCCATTGGCAACCTGATTGATCGCGTACGCCAGGGCTACGTCCTCGACTTCGTAGATGTCTATTGGAACAACTGGCACTTCTGGGCCTTTAACGTGGCCGATGCGTCGATCACGGTTGGCGCGATCCTGGTCTTTGTCGATTTGATCCTGGTGAGACCTTATGCATCCGATTCTGTTTGAAATTGGTGGCTGGCCGGTCTACTCGTACGGCGTGCTGCTGGCCGCAGCGTATCTCGTCGGCCTGCAACTGGGGGTCGTGCGGGCGCGGCGAGCGGGAGTCGATCCGGCCCGGGTCATGGATCTGGGCATCTACCTGATCATCGCTGCGCTGGTCGGCGCGAAGCTGATGCTCATTGCCGTCGACTGGGAGTACTTCACCTCGCAGCCGCGCGAACTGCTCTCGCTGGTCCGTGCCGGCGGCGTGTTCTATGGCGGCCTGATCGCCGCGAGTGTCGTCGGCCTCTGGCTCATTCGCCGCTACAAGCTGCCCTTGTGGACCACCGCGGACCTGATGGCGCCCGGTATTGCGTTGGGACACGTCATCGGCCGGTTTGGCTGTCTCCTGGCGGGCTGCTGTTACGGACGCCCCACCGACGTCCCCTGGGCCATCACGTTCACCGATCCACTCGCCGCCGCCAACGTCGGAACACCGCTGCAGATTCCGCTGCATCCCACGCAAATGTATGATGCCGGCGCCGAACTGCTGATCCTCGTCGTGCTGCTGTCGACTGAACGCAAAGGCCGTCCGTTCGCCGGTCGAACCTTCTGGGCGTATCTGCTGCTCTACGGAGTGTCACGATTCATCATCGAGTTCTACCGGGGCGACGCCAATCGCGGCACGGTCTTCGCGAGCTTGTCCACGTCGCAGTTCCTGTCGCTGCTGCTCGTGCCGCTCAGCCTCTTGATGCTGGCCTGGTTGCGACGCCGTCGGCAGCCCGCGAAGGCCTGATGGCCGGGCGCACGCGACTGGTGGCCGGCCCGGCCGACGCGGGCGCACGTCTGGACCAGTTTCTGGCCGCGCACCTGCAGGACGTCTCGCGCTCACAAATCCAGCGCCTGATTCGTGACGGCCGTGTGTCCGTGTCGGCGGGAGAGGTCAGGGCCAGCCTGGCTGTGACCCCTGACCTGCAGGTCGAGGTCGATATGCCGCCGCCCGTGCCGGCCGTGCCCGCCGGCGAGGACCTGCCGTTGTCCATCATCCATGATGACGCCGACCTGATTGTGGTCAACAAGCCCCCGGGGATGGTGGTGCACCCCGCCGCTGGACACGCAACAGGCACGCTCGTCAACGCTCTCCTGCACCATGTGCCTGACCTGTCAGGCATCGGCGGCATCGAGCGGCCCGGTATCGTGCACCGGCTGGACCGCGGCACCTCCGGTGTGATGGTCGTGGCAAAGCACGACAAAGCGCACCGGGCCTTGTCGGCGCAGTTCCACGACCGGCTGGTCCGCAAGGAATACCTCGCGCTGGTCTGGCGCGCACCGGCCGCGGGACTGCGCATTGAGGATCCGCTCGGCCGGGACCCCAACCACCGCCAGCGCATGTCCAGCCGCGCGCGGCGCGGTCGCAGCGCCCTGACCGAGGTCATCGAGGTGGAAGCGCTACGGGGCGTGTCCCTCATCCGGGTTCTCATTGGAACCGGCCGCACCCACCAGATCCGGGTGCACCTGAGCGAACATGGCCATCCCCTCGTGGGCGACGCCCTCTACGGTGGCGTGCACAAACGGCTGCCCACCCACCTGGCGGCAGTCGCACGCCTCACGAGGCCGTTCCTGCACGCGGCACGTCTGTCATTCACACATCCTGCTGACGGACGGACTCTGACGTTCGAGGCTCCCCTGCCTCCGGATCTTGATGCCGTGATTACGGCCCTGCGGCACACGGCCGCGCGCGCATGACCCAGAGGAGCCGAAGGTGCCCGACGACCACTCGCCAGAATTGATTTTTCAGGGACGCGTCATTCGTGTTGAACGCGAGGACGTCACCCTCACCAATGGGACGACGACCACGATCGAGGCCGTGCGGCATCGCGGGTCGGTGGTGATCATCGCCCGGCCCGCACCAGGTCACCTGGTGCTGATCCGACAATATCGCCCCGTCATCAGGCGCTGGATCTGGGAGTTGCCTGCGGGCAGCCTCGACGCGGGCGAAACACCCGGCACGGCCGTCGTCCGGGAGTGCGAAGAGGAAATCGGCCTCACGCCGCGCCGGGTCACACTGCTGGCGTCGTGGTATCCGACGCCGGGCTTCTGCGACGAGCTCATGCACTTCTACCTGTGCGAGGATCTGGTCGCCCCGACCGGACCGGTGGCGCGCGATGATGACGAACAAATCGAACCGGCCACAGTCAGTTTCGACGCGCTGCGCGAGATGATTGCCGACGGCCGTGTGGTCGACATGAAGACGGTGGTGGGCCTCACGCTTGTGAGGTGAGCGCGCCTGGGCGGCTGGCCCGCCTCGGGCGTGCCGGTCCACGGCCGGATTCTGGACATTCAGGCGAATCGTCCTAAACTTTAGATTCATCATGGCCGGAAAGAAGCGTAAACGGCGGACTGACACACCCCGTCGGGCGGGGGCGAAGTCAGGGGTGACGGCGGGAGAAGCGACACGGGCCTCGAAGACCACGCGACTCTATTGCCTGGTCTTCTTCGCGCTTGGATTCCTCCTGTACGCCAACACCATCACCCATGATTTCGTCCTCGACGATCAAATCGTGGTCACGGGCAATTCGTTCGTGATGCAGGGCGGGACGGAAGGACTGAAGAACATCTTCACTCACGGCTTCCTCGTCGGCTACAACGGACAGAACAACCAGTCGTATCGCCCCATGGCTCTCGCCTCGCTGCTCATCGAGCGGGCGTTCTTCGGCACCAGTCCGCACGTGGATCATTTCTTCAACGTGCTGCTCTTTGCGGCAACGTGCGTGATGTTGTTTCTGCTCCTGCAGCAACTGTTTCGCACGACGGCCTCGCCGCTCATTCTCTTCACGACAGCGTTGTTTGCGACCCATCCGATCCACACCGAAGTCGTCGCCAATATCAAGGGCCGCGACGAATTGCTCGCGCTCTTCTTCCTGCTCATCGCCTTGTGGAGTTTCTTCCGTGGGCTCTCAACCAGGAGCAGCGGGTGGAAGACCGCCAGCGTTCTCGCGTTCTTCCTGGCCACCATCTCCAAGGAAACAGCCACGACCGGCATCGTGCTCCTGCCCCTCGCCTACTACTTCTTCCGCGACGATCCCCCGAAGAAGATCGCGAAAGCGATGGTGCCGTACCTGGTCGTCATCACGGCCTACACGCTCTTGCGCTTTGCGATTCTCGATCGGGTGGTCTACGAGGAAGACCTTCTCGTGATCAACAACGCCATGATGTCAGTGCCGGATGCGTCACGGCGTCTTGCCACCGCCGTTGCGGTGCTCGGACTGTATCTTCGCCTGCTTGTCGTGCCGCATCCCCTCAGTTTCGATTATTCCTACAATCAGTTCCCGATTGTTGACTGGACGCATTGGCGCACGCTGCTGTCCCTGGCCGTAAATGGCAGCTTGATGCTCGTCGCTCTTTGGGGATTTCGGCGCAGGCAGATCCTGAGCTTCGCCATTCTGTTCTGGGAGATCACGATCGTGCTCGTGTCCAATCTGCTGACCATCATCGGCGCAACGGCGGCT
>JAHEFO010000329.1 GCA_024640135.1 Acidobacteriota bacterium | reverse complement strand
CGCGCAGCAGACAACTGTCACAGTGGCCGCACGGCCGCTCATCCGCGCGCGGGTCGTAGCAACTGCGCGTCAGGCTGTAGTCCACACCCAATTCGGTGCCGACGCGAATGATGCCCGCCTTGGTGAGATGCTGCAGCGGTGCGAACAACCGCAGCGGCCGCCCTTCGACCCCGGCCTTCGTCGCCAGGCTGGCAAGGTACTCAAACGCGGCGACATACTCCGGGCGGCAATCCGGATAGCCCGAGTAGTCGAGGGCGTTGACGCCGATTACGATGCATTCGGCGTCGAGAACCTCGGCCCAGGCCAGCGCCAGCGAAAGAAAGACGGTGTTGCGCGCGGGCACGTACGTGGACGGAATACCGGGCGCCCCCAGCTCGTCCTTCGGAATGACACCCTCGCCGGTCAGCGACGACCCACCGAAGGCCGACAGGTCCACGTCGAGCTCGATGTGACGCGACACACCCAGGGCGGCCGCCACGCGCCGGGCCGCGCTCAACTCCGCTTTGTGGACCTGCCCGTACTTCAGCGTCAGCGCGAACAATTCCCAGCCCTCTCGCTGAGCCATCGCCGCGGCGGTCGCGGAATCGAGTCCGCCGGACAGGAGCACTACCGCGCGTTTCATACGCCTCGTGTCTCCGGCGTCCAGATGTACTTGTGGGCCTGGATCTGCAAACGCGCATTCAGACGATCGTCCAGCATCCACCTCGCCATCTCATCCGCACGTTGCACGCCGTGGACCGGCGACAGCAACACTGCGCCGGCGCGGACTCCGAGGTTGTGGGCGCTGATGAGGTCGCGAGCGTATTCGTAGTCAGTTCGATCCGCAATCACGAACTTGACCTCGTGGTCGCTGGAAAGCGCCTCGAGATTGGGCCAGTGCATGTTCGCCGCCTCCCCGCTACCGGGACACTTCACGTCCATGATGGCGTGGACCCCTTTCGGGAGCTGGTCGATCGGCAGATGGCCTCCGGTTTCCACCAAGACCTCGAACCCCTCGTCAAGGAGCCGCTGGGTCAACGGAATGACGTCGGCCTGCAGCAAGGGCTCGCCGCCAGTCAGTTCCACCAGTGAGCACTGGAGCGCGCGAACCTCAGCCACCACGTCGTCGACGGACATCTTGCTCCCGCCAGTGAACGCATAGGGAGTATCACACCACACACAACGCAAATCGCAGGCGGTCAGGCGCACGAAGACGCATGGCCGTCCGGCAAACGTGGACTCGCCCTGAACGGACAGGTAGATCTCGTGAATGGTCAACACTAGACTGATTCTAAGCCACGGTGCACACGGGTTAGGTGCTGGGCGCTTGGGTGCTGGGTGCTGGGCCTGCCCTGAGCAAGCTTGCCTACCGGCGAGTCGAAGGGTGCGGGGTGCGGATTCCCATGATTCACATCGGAACCTCTGGTTGGAACTACCCCTCTGGGAAGGGCACCTGGAATGGGGTGTTCTATCCGGCGCGGCGGACGCGGGGCTTTGACGAGCTCCGCTACTACGCGGAGCACTTCGATATCGTCGAAGTGAATTCCACCTTCTACCGAATGCCCGACCGCGGGCCCGTGGGCAAGTGGGTCGAGCGCACGCCGGCGGACTTTCAGTTCGCGGTCAAGTTGTTTCAGAAATTCACGCACCCGGACATGTATCTGGCCAGGGCCGGGACACAGCACTGGAGCCTGTCTCGAGGAGACGTCGACGCATTCCGGACCGGCATTGCTCCCTTGGCCGACGCGGACCGGCTGGCGGCCCTGCTCGTGCAGTTTCCATCCAGCTTTCACGCCGATGGACCGATGCGCGAGTACCTGTCGTGGGTGCTCGAGGCGTTTGCCGGATATCCGCTGGCTGTCGAAGTCCGCCACCGGAGCTGGTTCGACGCCGGCCTGGTCGAGACCCTCCAGCGGCTGGCCCACGGCCGAGCCACCCTGGTGCTGGCCGACGATCCGGAAACGAAGGGGACGGGGGTGTGCTCCACAATTCCCGTGGAACACACCCCCGTCCCCCTGTATCTCCGTCTTCACGGCCGGAATGCGACGGCGTGGTGGAACCATGCCGCGGCAGAGGACCGCTACAACTACCTGTATTCGCCCGCTGAGCTCGAGCCGTTCGCGCAGGCGGCGCAGGGAGCATCGGACGCGGGACGGAAGGTGATGGCATTCATGAATAACCACTTCTCGGCGAAGGCTGTCGCCAATGCCGCCATCCTCAAGTCACAACTCGGGCAGTCCGTGCCTGGCGTGTACGAGCGTGAAATGGTCGATCGGTACCCTGCCCTGGCCGGGATCGTGACTACTGAGGGTCTTCCCCTTTGACCGTCGCCTGCTTCAGGACGTCGCCGACCTGGATGGTGTCGACCACCGGCATCCCGGCACGCACACGCCCGATGATCGTGTACTTGCCGTTGAGCGACGAATTGGTCTCTTTCATGATGTAGAACTGGCTGCTGGCCCCCGCAGGATTTCCGCCGTGCGCCAGCGCGACGGTTCCGCGCACGTGGATCAGATTCCGCTGGATCTCGGCAACTCCGATGGTCGGCGTGGCGCTCGTCCGGCCCCACCACGCCTTACGCGTCATGTCCCTGCTCGTCGGATCGCCAACCTGGACGAGCACTTTCTCGGCACGATGGAAGCGGAGCCCCCGATAGAAGTTCTTCCGCACGAGCGCGAGGATGTACTCGACGCTCTTCGGCGCATCGCCCTGCAGCAGCTCAATCTCGATTTCGCCCTTCACCGTGTCCAGAATCAGCCGGGGGTTGGGTGTCTGAACCGGACGTGCCGACACTGGCCATGTCAACGCGCCTGAGGCCAGCGCCAGGACCGCCATTACCTGCCATACGCTTCGTCGAGTCATGATCTTCCCTCCTTCGTCACACCCCTGCGAGGACACAGCGGCGATGCCACACACGCCTGGCACCGAGGATACACCGGCTTGCAGATGTTCTGTCCCCAGGTCACCAGGTACAGATTTACGTCCGGCCACCATTTGCGCGGCACCACTCGATACAAGGCCTGCTCAGTCTGGTCCGGCGTCCTCGTCTTCACCCAGCCGAGACGATTCGAGATGCGATGCACGTGCGTATCGACGCAGATATTGTCCCGGCTGGCGTGAGAGAGAATCAGCACCAGATTCGCGGTCTTGCGGCCCACGCCCGCCAGCGTCAGCAACTCCGCCATTGTGCGCGGCACAACCCCGCCGAACTCATCGAGGATCTGACGGCAGGCCTGCTTGGTGTGCCGCGCTTTGTTCCGATAGAAACTGACCGGATAGATCAGCCGCTCGATCCGGCTCACCGGCAGCGCTGCCACGGTCTTCGGCGTGCGGGCCACTTTGAAGAGCCGCGCCGACGCCGCCGCGGTGACGGCGTCTTTTGTCTGGGCCGACAAGAGCGTCGCGATGAGAACCCTGAACGGATCCTCCTGCGTGGCCTCCGCAATCTTCTCGACGGCCGGCTCTTCCATGGTGCGAATGGCTCGCCCAATCGACTTCAGGACGGGAACAATGTTGGGGGAAACAGGCGTCTTCAAATCCCCCCTCAGTGCCCGTGGGACTTGCAGTATCCGCAATGATCGCACGGCACGTCGGCCTCGATGAGGCACGCGTCCCCGACGTTGACCAGGCCGGCATACACCGAGTGGCTCGAATACAGCGGCACGGCAGAACCGGCTGGCGGGCCTGGCGGCATGCTGCGCGGCGTGCCCGCACCGAGGTGTCGCGCCACAGCGGCTCTCACGAGGGACCGCAGTTCCTGCTCGTTCATGTCTCTACCGTCACCACATCGACAATCCCGATAATCGCGGCATCCACCGGAGCGCCCTTGCGACGCAGCGCGGCTCCGGCCGCCTTG
>JAHEFO010000328.1 GCA_024640135.1 Acidobacteriota bacterium | reverse complement strand
CGATCTCCGCCGGCTCGTGGGTCTTGGCCCAGAGCATGTACGGCGCAAGGGGTTCAGTGAGCATGATGTGATTGTCGCCGCAAACTCATGGGTGATCCTGCTGAAGTTGTTCGGTCAGCGCGGCGATGGCCGCATCCAGCATCTGCCGGTGCGCCGGATGCGTGGCCGCTTTGCGATCCGCGCGCGCCCGAGCCAGGGCACTCTCCAACGTCTGGCGGCGCGCCCGCCGCGCTGCCTCTTCAGGAGACACCGGCGGCCGCGCGGCCGCGGCTGCAGCCGCGGCGCGGTCCTCTTGTTGTGATTCGACTGCTTTGCTTTCCCAGCCACGCGCCATCAGAGGTTCCTGAGATCCACGGCATACAATAACTGGAAAGAGTGACGCCATGACACACACACGTCCTTCATTGTGGATCCCCGGATTCCTGCTGTTCCTGGCCGTTGGCTGTTCGGTCCGCGAGGCCGCCTGTGGCCGCGACCCGGACACATTGCCTCCGCTCACCGAGGCCGAAGCGGCCGTTCTGGCCGGGGAGGCGCCACCGCATATCCAGGTGACGGTGCTGGGCGACAGTATTGCCGCCGGGTTCGGGCTCCTCCAGGGCGAAGCGTTTCCGGCCCTGCTACAGGATGAGTTCAGCACCGACGGCTACGTCCGGGTGGACGTGGTGAATGCCGGTCTCAGCGGTGACACCACGGCGGGTGGCTTGAGCCGGCTGGAATGGCTGATGGAGCCGCAGTTGCGGATTCTGGTCGTGGCCCTTGGAGGGAACGACGCCCTCCGCGGCGTGTCACCCGCTCAGACGAAGGAGAATCTCGCGCGAATCATCGAGGGCGCGCAACGACGCGGCGTGCGTGTGCTCCTGGCCGGCATGGAGGCGCCCACGAATATGGGGGAACAGTTCCGCGCCGAGTTCCGGGCGATGTTCCCGGACCTGGCGGCCAAGTACAACGTCCCCTTGCTGCCGTTCCTGCTTGAAGGCGTGGCCGGGCAGCCCGAGCTCAATCAGGCCGACGGCATCCATCCGACAGCGGAAGGCCAGCGCATGATTGCGGCCCTGATCTACCCGCTGCTGCGACCCATGGCCGACGACGCGTTGAGTCGCTGATGATCGAACTGTCGGAGGTCTCCCGCACCGTGACCAGCGGTGCGGGCCCGCTCACGATTCTGCATCCCGCGTCGTTCAAGATCTCGCGAGGTCGAACCGTCGCCATTACCGGTCCATCGGGCAGCGGCAAGTCAACGCTATTGGGACTGTTGGCCGGGCTCGATGCGCCGACCACCGGTGCCGTGCGGATTGACGGTGTGAACATCACGCAGCTTGGCGAAGAGGCGCTGGCGCGCCTGCGCGGCGAGAAGATCGGGATCGTGTTCCAATTCTTTCACCTCCTGCCCGCGCTGACGGCGCTCGAGAACGTGCTCGTGCCGATGGAACTGATGGGCGTGTCCCAGGCGCGCGCCCGGGCGACGGCCCTGCTCGCGGAGGTCGGACTGACCGGCAGGGGCCACCACTATCCGTCCCAGTTGTCAGGCGGCGAGCAGCAGCGCGTCGCGATTGCCCGGGCGCTGGCCAACAACCCGCCGATTCTGCTGGCCGACGAACCGACCGGCAATCTCGACAGCGCCACCGGACGTCAGGTCATCGACCTGCTCATGCGTCTGAATCAGGATCGCGGCCGCACCCTGGTATTGGTGACACACGACGCGGAACTGGCGGTGGTGGCCGACGAGACGATCGCGCTTCGCGACGGTCGGGTCGTGTCGCAGACGGAGCGCGCGTGACCTTCGTGCTGCGGATGGCCTGGCGCGAGTTTCGCGCCTCCTGGAGGCGTCTGCTGTTCTTCTTCCTCTGCGTGGCCATTGGCGTGGCCGCGATCGTCGCCCTCCGCAGCGTGATTCAGGAAGTCCGCGAGACCCTGACGCGGGAATCCCGCGACCTGGTTGGCGCCGACCTCGTCGTGCTGTCCAGCAGGCCATGGCCCGATGACGTCAAGGAGCAGTTGGCCACCCATCTGGGTACGGACGATGTGGAGGCCCGGATGGAAGTGGTGGAGACCGCCACCATGGCCGGGACCGGGGAGCGAGCCAAGCTGGTCGAGCTGCGGGCCGTGGAGAACGGTTTCCCGTACTACGGGACCCTGACCTTGCGGAGCGGTCAGCCCTGGTCGGCACAACTGCTGCAGGGGCACGGCGTCGTGGTGCAGCCCGAATTGCTGGTGCAACTGGGCGTGGAAGTGGGGGAGACCATCATGGTGGCCGGGGAGCCGTTCACGATTCGCGATGTCGTGACCAGAGACCGGGTCCAGGGCCGTGGTGGCTTTGCGTTTGGTCCGCGCGTCTACATCGACCTGGCAGAGCTGCGCCAGACCACGACGCTGGCGTTCGGGAGCCGCGCCACCTACCAGTGGTACGCGAAGGTCCGGGACGACCGGCTGGACGGTCTGTCGAGAACCCTGCGGCGCGACTTCAGGCGCAGTCTTGTGTCCGTGCGGTCGTGGCGGACGGTTGAGGACCGCCTGGGCCGGAATCTGGTGCTGGCGGAGAATTACCTGAGCCTTGTCGGGTTTGCCATGGTCGTGCTGGGCGGTATCGGCGTGTGGAGCGTCACGCGCGTGTTCGTCCAGCAGAAGATCAAGAGTGTCGCCGTCCTCAAGTGTGTGGGCGCAACATCCGGGACCATTCTGGCCACCTACGTCATTCAAGTCCTGGGTCTTGCCGCTGCGGGCAGCGTCATGGGGATCGGCTTGGCGGCCATCGGGATCGCCGCCATTCCGGCATCCGTTGTGACGCTGGCCGGCGTGACGTCGGTGGGCGTGACGTGGTCGGCGGCGCTGCAGGGGCTGGCGGTTGGCTTGCTCGTCTCCCTGCTCTTCGCCCTGGTGCCCCTCCTTGAAATTCGGGACGTCAAACCCCTGTTGCTTCTTCGCGCGGATACGGCCGCCGGCGCGCGCCGGCACGGATGGCGCAGCGTGCTGGCCTCGGTGCTCATCGGCGCCGGTCTGGCGGCGGTCGCCGTGTGGCAGGCGGGTTCGATCGCGGCCGGGCTCTACGTCTCGGCGGGTTTGCTGGCTGTGGCCGGACTGCTGGCGGGCGCCGGATGGGTGCTGGTTCGCGCCGTGGCGCCCCTGGCACGGTCCAACCGCTTCGCGCTCAGGCACGCCGTCGTGAGCCTCGGGCGGCCCGGCAATCAGACGCGGGTCATTCTGACGGCGGTCGGACTCGGCTGTTTCTTCATCCTCGGCGTGCGAGCCTTGCAGTCGAACTTGCTCGCCGAGTTCAGCCTTGCCGTCGGCCCCGGCACCCCGGACCTGGTCCTGATCGACATTCAGCGCGATCAGGTCGACGGCGTTCGCGCGCTCGTGCGGCCATTCGGCGAGCCCTCACTGTTGCCGCTGCTGCGGGGGCGGGTGGTCGGCGTCGATGGCGCGCGTGTGCAGTTGCCGACGGTTCAGGAGGTCCGGCGGGAGGGAGACCTCGCCCGCGAGTACGGCCTGACCTTTCGGCAGGACCTGGCCGACAACGAGCGGCTGGTCGCCGGCGCCTGGTGGAGCGGACCGTCGATCGAGACGACAGGACCGATTGATGTGTCGGTCGCACAGCGGCTGGTCGACGAGCACGGCTTGAGTCTTGGCGATCGGCTCCGAATCGATATCGCTGGCCGCGTGGTGGATGCTGTCGTGACCAGCGTCCGAAAGGTTTCCTGGGATGAAACCCAGAACGGCGGATTCATCTTCGTCTTCCGGCCCGGCCCGGTGATCGAACGCGCTCCCCATACGTTTGTCGGCTTCGTGCAGATAGGGTCAGGGGCCGAGGCGCGCGGACTGCTGCAGCGCGACCTCGTGCGCCAGTTTCCCAATGTTTCCGTCATCGATGTGAGCACCGT
>JAHEFO010000327.1 GCA_024640135.1 Acidobacteriota bacterium | reverse complement strand
TCAATCCCGGGACCTACCAGGTGAAGGTGACCGTGGCAGGCCGCGAGATCGGCAGTCAGACGTTCCAGGTGCTTGAAGACCTCTGGATGAAGTAGAACTTCCGGGGCCCGGTCGCGCAGCGTCGTCCTATTGACGGGCTGCCGGCCGGGCCGTGGAAGCGGCGTGAGCGGCCGACATCGCCCGAGCCTCGCGTGTCACGGCCTCGAGGCGCAGGTCGAAGCTGATGTCCGAGCTGCCGGAATCGCCTTGATGGATTTCCACGGCGATGACATTGCGGCCGGCCCTCAGGTGACCGGCGTCGACCGCAAATCCGGCGGGCTCGTACTCCGATGAATCCGCGGCCAGCGTGTTGAACGACACGGGCCCGGCAGGCATGTTGATCCGAAACACTTCGGCGCCGTTGAGATACACCACGGCACCGTCGTCATACACGAGTGTGCCGGACAGACCCGAGTAGCGTCCGGAATTGTCAACAACGAAGGACGTCCGGAAGTACGTGGTCACGAAGTGGCTGACGGAGCCGGTGCCCGAAGGGACTGTGGTGGCCTCATCGCCTTCGCCGTACCCCAACTCGGCTGGGCCTCGGGCCCAGGCCGCGTCATCAAAGTCCAGGGTGCGCCACGCCGTCCCCGGATTCGAGCCATCGGCGAGAAATTTCCAGGTGGCCCCCATGGGGACGAGCACAGTCTGCGCGCAAACCATCGAAACGAAGCCAGCCGGCAGGGCAAGACCGACGACAACAGACAACCACTTCTCCCGAAACTGTCCCACAATCCAATGGTAGTTTAGGGGCTCCAGGGGAGAAACCAGTGCAGGACATCTTTCGATTCGATCGGTTCGGCCGGGGTTGGCTGCTGCTCGGTGCGGCAGCACTCATGGCATGGCCGGCCTTTCACAGCATCCCGGCTCGCGCCAGCGCGGCAGAGACTGCACAACCGGACCCAGCCAGGCAGTTGCGCTGGTACAAGGGAAATACGCACACGCACACGCTGAACAGCGATGGCGACAGCACGCCCGATGACGTGGTGCGGTGGTATCGGGAGCATGGTTATCAGTTCCTCGTACTTACCGATCACAATTTCCTGACGTCGGTCGACGCCCTCAACGCGTTGCACGGGGCAAGCGAACGCTTCCTGGTCATCAAAGGCGAAGAAGTGACGTCCAGCTTCAAGACCGCGTCCATTCACGTCAACGGGCTGGATGTCGCTGAGCGCGTGGAACCGGCCCGCGACGCAGCCTCGGTGGTCGACACGCTGCAGCGCAACGTGGACGCGATCCGAAAGGTCGACGGTATTCCTCACATCAACCACCCGAATTTCGGATGGTCGATCACACCGGACGACCTCCGCCAGGTCAGGAACAACCGCCTGTTCGAGATCTACAACGGGCACCCGACAGTCCACAACGACGGAGGCGGCGGCGTACCGAGCCTCGAGCAAGCGTGGGACATGATTCTCTCCCAGGGCGTTCTGCTCTACGGCATTGCCGTTGACGATGCGCACGTCTTCAAGGACCCGGGTAACCCCGCGGTGGCCGGTCCGGGCCGCGGATGGATTGTGGTCCGGTCAGACCGCCTCGAAGCCCGCGCGCTGCTTGCGGCTGTGGAACGGGGTGACTTCTATGCTTCCACGGGAGTCGAACTGGTGGACGTGCAGTCGACCGGCACGTCGATGACGGTGCAGATTCGCCGGCGCGGTGACTTCAAGTACCGGATTCAATTCATCGGCAAGGGCGGACAACTGCTGAAGGAAGACATCGAGTTGTCGGCGACGTACACCTTCACCGGATCTGAGGGATATGTCCGCGCGAAGGTGCTCGACAGCGGCGGCCACGCGGCCTGGGTGCAGCCGGTATTTGTGAACTAGCCCGTCCCCGCTGTGCGCGACTCCTGGCAGGGACTCGGAACAAAGCCGCCATGGTCACGTAAGTGTGAACATGTCCTTTGCGTCGGATCTTCGCATCAGTTTTCGCCTCCTGCTCAAGCAACCCGCGCTGACGCTGATCGCCGTCGTGGCCCTGACCCTTGGCATCGGTCTCACCACGGTCATGTTCAGCATCATCCATGGCGCGTTCTGGCGGGGGCTACCCTTCGAGGAGTCTGAGCGAATCGCCGCTGTCGGGAGCATCGACACCAGCAATGCCGACAACAATGTCGGCGATTGGCGGCAGTACGACGTCGAGCAGTGGGCTCGGACACAGCAGTCCTTTGACGATTTCGGCGCGTTCTATCAGGGCACCGTCAATGTCAGTGACGGCAACGGCAACGCGGAGCGCTTCGATGGGGTATTCGCCACGGCAGGCGTGCTGGCCGTGCCCGGCACGCCGCCCAGCCTCGGCCGCCTGCTCCAGCCCACTGACGAGGCCCCTGGCGCTCCAACGGTTGTCCTGCTGGGGCACGGGGTCTGGAAGAATCGCTATCAGGCCGATCCGAACATCGTGGGCAGGGAGATTCGGGTCAACGGGAAGCTGAGTACCGTCATCGGCGTGATGCCTGAGGGTTTCCAGTTCCCTACCGCCGCGGCACTCTGGGTGCCACTCACCCTGAGCACCGATCCGCAGGCGCGGACGACGGCTACGACGGTGACCCCTGTCGGGCGACTGGCCCCGAATGTGACCTTTGCGGAAGCCACGGCCGAGTTCGAAGTCCTGGCCAGTCGGCTCGCGACAGAATTCCCCGAAACCAATGGCTCCACGACCGCAGCGGTGTTGCCGTTCATCGATCGCTTCCTCGGTCCGGAAGTCCTGACGATGCTGTTGACCATGTTGGGAGCAGTCTTCGGGGTCCTGCTCATCGCGTGTGCGAATGTGGCGAATCTGCTGATCGCACGCACCGCGGTGAGAACCAAGGAAATCGCGATCCGCTCAGCCCTGGGCGCCAGCCGTGGTCAGGTGATCCGACAACTGCTCAGTGAAAGCGCGGTGCTCGCGTTCGCCGGCGCGCTTGGCGGCCTGGCTGTCGCCTGGGCCGGCATCTCGATCTTCAATCGGGCCATCGTCGACACCGATCCGCCATTCTGGATTGACATCGGCCTGCATCCTCCCGTCCTGCTGTTCGTCACCGCTCTCGCGTTGGTGTCGACCCTGGCGGCAGGCCTGCTACCTGCCCTGCAGGCCTCGCGCGCCGACATCAACGTTGTGTTGAAGGACGAGACACGGGGCGCATCCGGCCTCCGAGTGGGCCGCCTCAGCCGCACGCTCGTGGTCGTCGAAATCGCGGTCTCGTGCGGATTGCTCGTCGCGTCAGGACTGGCTATCAAGAGCATTACGACACTCAAGAATGCCGATCGCGGCTTCGCCAGCGCCTCGGTATTCACTGCCCGTCTCGGCCTGTTTGAAGCAGACTACCCCACCCCGGAAGCGAGGGCGCGCTTCTTTGCCGACGTGCAGACCCGCCTTGACACGATCCCCGGCACCGAGGGCGCGACGCTCGCCACCAATCTGCCGGCAACCGGCGCCAACATGCCCGCCATCGTGATTGATGGGGTGACCTACGCCAGCGAGAAGGACCATCCGCGCTCACAGGCGACAGACGTCTCTCCAGGGTTTTTCAGGACCTTCGACCGCCAACTCCTGAGCGGACGTGACTTCCGGGACACGGACAGTATGGATGCGCCCGGAGTCGCCATCGTGAACGAGAGTTTCGCGAGGAAGTTTTTTGAGAACGCCGATCCAGTCGGGCGCCGCATCCGGCTCTCACAATCGGAACCCGATGCATGGATGACCATCGTCGGACTCGCTCCCGACATTCACCTCGGCCGGCTCGAGAACAAGGACCAGGCAGGCTTCTATCAGCCGCTGGCACAAAACCCTCCGCGGTTCGCGAGCGTGGCGGTGCGGGCAATCGGAGCACCGATGGAACTGGCCCCTGCCGTGCGACGGGAAATTGG
>JAHEFO010000326.1 GCA_024640135.1 Acidobacteriota bacterium | reverse complement strand
CGCTTCGCCGGCTCTGCCAACCGGGCCGCCGAGCGGTGCTGATGTCCCTCCGGCTTCGCCGCCACCACCGACCGAACCGCCCACGGGCCTCGCGGGGGCTCCTGCGGTCTCGCCGCCCGCAGCACCGCCAGCACCGCCAGCACCGCCAGCGGGCGGCGGGGAGGTGACTCCGCCGCCGGTGCCGCCAAACGCGCCGCCGCCGTCACCGCCGGCCGCGGGAGTGCCCGACGGTTCACCCCTGCGCATCGGGGGACCAATTGAGCCACCGGAGAAGACCAAGAACGTGTTGCCGGTGTATCCGCCGGAGGCAAAGGAAGCGAAGATTCAGGGGGTCGTTGTCCTGGAGATTCAGGTTGATTCGGCCGGGCTCGTGACTGACGCGAAGGTGATCCGCGGTGTGGACGGGCTGGACGACGCCGCGCGCGATGCCGTGCTGCAGTGGGAATTCCACCCCACCTTGGTGAACGGCCGGCCGGTGGCCATCATCATGACGGTGACGGTCAACTTCACGCTGAAGAACCCGGACGGAAACCAGCAAACGACAGGTCGCAATTAGCGCTTACCCCTTTGGCTGATCATGTCGTTCTGTCTGTGACGCCGCCAGTTGCCCGCATCCGGCAGCGATGTCGATCCCTCGACGTTGGCGGATGGTGCTGGGAAGGCCATACTCGACCAGCACAGCCTGGAACGCCCTGGCCGCATGCTGGCTTGCGGGTGAGCCGGCGTATCCCTCGGTGGGATTGAGTGGAATCAGGTTCACGTGTGCGCGCTGGGTCTCGAGGAGACGACCCAGCGCGTGCGCGTCTTCGGGGCCGTCGTTCACGCCGGCGATCAGCGTCCATTCGTAAAAGATGTGCCGATCCATCGTGTCGCAGTAGTAGCGGCACGCGTCCATGACCGCGTCGAGTGACCACGTCTTTGCCACCGGCACCATGGCGGCACGCGCGGCCTGCGTGGCGCCGTGGAGTGACACGGCGAGGCTGACCGGCTGACGCTCGTCGGCGAGTCGGACGATGCCCGGAACGACACCCACCGTGCTCACGGTCATTCGGGATGGGCTCAGCGCGAGCCCTGCCGTGTCGCAAAGGATGTGTGTGGCGGCGATCGTCGCGTCGTAGTTGTGCAGCGGCTCTCCCATGCCCATCAGCACGACGTTGCGCAGCCGCTCACCGGTCGGGGCCAGCGCGCGCGCGACGTGCAGCGCCTGGGCCACGATTTCCGCGGTCGTCAGGTGCCGTTCGAATCCCATCTGGCCGGTGGCGCAGAAGACACAGCCCATCGCGCAGCCCGCCTGGGTGCTCACGCAGGCCGTGACGCGACCGGCATACCGCATCAGCACCGTCTCGACTTGCCGCCCATCGTCCAGTTGAAGGAGGTACTTGCGCGTGAAGCCGTCGCGGGAGGCCGACTCGTGCGCAACGGGGAGCCAGGCTGTCGTCGTTTCCCCGGCGAGCCGGCCGAGCAGGCCCGCCGGAAGGCTGTCGATGGACTCGAAGTCATCACGGACATGGGCGTGCAGATGTCGCCACACGCGCTGGGCGTGAACCGGCTTGAAGCCCCACGACGAGACGAGGGCCATCAACGTGGTGCGGGACAGGCCGAGCAAGGGAGCGCGCGCAGGCACAACAGAAGCCGTCAGTCCAGGTGCATCCGCGTGAGCAGCGCCGTGAATCTGGGATGCCGGCGCAACGGCGCGAGCAGGAATGACCCCTTCATTCCGGCCACCGCTCCGCTGCCTTCCTCAAAGGCGCGCTCGAGGCAGTCCATCGCGCGTTCCTCGTCACCAAGGCCGGTGTACACATAGGCCAGGTGGTACGGCGACACGGGCGCTGGTCGCGAGGGATCCTCAAGTTGTCGAAGCACCTCCCGCGCCTCGACGGTCCTCCCCGCCAGGCCGTACGCCTGCCCGAGTTGCGCCAGCCACATGCCTTCCGTGGGCGCGAGCGCAGTTGCACGCTCGAGTTCGGCGATCCCCTCGCCTACGCGTTCCTGCTTGAACAGCGCCCAGCCGAGCGTTGCGCGTACGCGCGGATCATGGGCATCCAGCTTGATGGCCTGGGTCGCCGCTCGCGTGGCCTCGTCATAACGGCCGGCGCGCAGCAGCGTTGTGGAGAGGTCTGCGCGGTGGGTGAGAGGATCCAGTTCGTAGGCGCGCTCGTGAAAGGCGACCGCCTCATCGAACCGCTCGAGGCTGGAGCACAGGCGGCCATAGAGATCGTGAGTGTCGGCGCTGTTGGGATTCAGGTCGAGCGCCCGCTTGTAGTCCTCCTCTGCGCCGGCCCAGTCGAAATCAAAAACAATGCGGGCGTGGGCCTGCGCGCAGTGCGCTTCACCGAGATCCGGATCAAGTGCGATAGCTTTCGCTGCCGCCGACAAGGCGCTCGAGCGGGCCTCGCCGTGACTGAGTGCCGCGCTTTCCCCGAGTTCCGTGTACGCCGTGGCCAGTCCCACGTGCGCGAGCGCGAAATGCGGGTCCAGCTCCAAGGCGCTGTTGAAGTACTCGATACTCCGGCGCATCTCCTCTTTGGTCCATCTCACCAGTGCATGCCTGCCCCGAAGGTAGCGCTCGTAGGCCTGCACGTCCTTGGTTGGCCGCCGTCGTACGCGCTCGCGCTCGCTGGGAGACAGTTCCGCCTTGAGCGCCGCCGCGATCTGCAGTGCCACATCACTCTGGATTTCGAAGATGTCCGTCAACTGCCGGTCGTAGGTGTCGGCCCAGAGGTGCTGGCCCGATTCCGGGTCGATGAGTGTGGCGACGATACGCACCCGATCCCTGATTCTCCGAACGCTGCCTTCGAGCAGGTTCGTGACGTGGAGTCTCGACGCGATGTCCCGCAGACTTTCCTCGCTCTTCTTGAACGGCATGACGGACGTGCGCGAGATCACTCGGAGCGTGCGAACCTTGCACAACTGCGCGATCACGTCTTCCGTGATTCCATCCGCGAAGTACTCGTCGTCTTCATCGCGACTGAGATTCGCAAACGGAAGCACGGCGACCGAGGTCTCTTCCCGGCTTGCCCCCCCTGTGAGTCCGCCGCCGCGCGGAATCGACGCGGCGCCGGATTCCAGGGCGCGCCGCACCAGATCAAGCTCGTTCCGCACGTCCTTCGCGGTCTGGATGCGGCGCTCCGGATCCTTCTCCAGGCATCGGGAGATGATGCGGACAAGATCCTGCGGCAGATCAGCGCGCAGGGTCGGGACCGGTGGCGGCGCGTCCCGCAGGATGGACGAACTCACGTCGGCGAGCGTCGCACCCTGGAACGGTCGTCGGCCCGTGACTAATTCGTACAGCAGGATTCCGTACGCGAACAGATCGGTGCGCGCATCGACGGCTTCCCCGCGGACCTGCTCCGGTGCCATGTACGGCACTGTGCCCATCACCTGTCCGGCAGTCGAGATTGGTGATGTGGCCGTTCTCGTTTGCGCCGCCGCGAGTCCGGTATTCAGTGCCGCGTCAGGTGAGGCCGACTTGGCCAGTCCAAAGTCCAGCACCTTCACTCGCCCCGTGTGTGTGATCATCACGTTCGCGGGCTTCAGGTCGCGGTGGACGACACCACTCTGATGTGCCGCGGCCAGCGCATCGGCCAGTGGAATAGCGAGATCAAGGACGCGTGTCAGCGGCGAACCGCCCGGCGTCACCAGTCGGCCAAGATCGTGGCCTTCGACCAACTCCATGGTGAGGAACCGCACGCCGCGGCTCTCCTCCACCGAATACAGCACCACGATGTTCGGATGGTTCAGTTTCGCGACCGTCCGCGCCTCTTGCTCGAGCCGGGCCAGCTTGTCGGCGTCAGCTGCCAGCGCAGCAGGCAGGACCTTGATCGCGACCTCGCGCCCAAGGCGCGTGTCCAGGGCACGGTACACTTCACCCATGCCGCCCACACCGAGCGGGGCCACGATCTCGTAG
>JAHEFO010000100.1:4797-13902 GCA_024640135.1 Acidobacteriota bacterium | reverse complement strand
CAGCGGCGCGATTTATGGCGCCCGGACCATTGCGGCGCTTCTCGATGCTGGCTGTCACCTCGAGCTCGTATTCTCCGACTACGGCAAGCGGCTGCTGCTGGACGAACTCGGAGCGGATGCCAAGGTGGATCGTCTCTGGGAGTTGCTGGAGGCGAAGCACGGCTCCGGCGTTCGTCGCGGGACGTTCACTATGCACAGCAACAGAGATTTGGGGGCGACCCTGGCGAGCGGCAGTCACCGGTGCACCGCCATGGTGATCGTGCCGTGTTCGATGAAGACGCTGGCTGGCGTGGCTCTGGGGTTGTCGCGCAGTCTGATCGAGCGCGCCGCTGATGTCATGCTCAAGGAACAGCGGAAGCTCATCCTGGTCCCGCGCGAGACACCGATGAGTCTGCCTGCGCTGCGGCACCAGGTGGCTGCGGCCGAGGCGGGGGCGATGATTCTGCCGGCCATGCCGGCGTTCTACCAGAAGCCCCAGACGATTGACGATCTGGCTGACTTCATCGCCGGCAAGATCCTGAACGGCCTGGGCCTGGACCACCACCTGTTCACGCCGTGGAAAGGCCACTAGTGGTCTCCACGTCCCGCGAGCCGGCGCGAATCGCGGCGATGTTCGATTCCATCGCTCGTCGGTACGACACGTTGAACCACCTCCTCAGTGCCGGACTCGACAGGCGGTGGCGTGCGCGGGCCGTGCGGGAACTGGCGTTCACCGGCACCGAAGTGGTTCTCGACATGTGTACGGGCACCGCAGATCTCGCCGTCGAGGCCGTGACGGCTTCCTCGGGGCAGGCGCGCGATGTGATTGGCGTTGACTTCGCGGGCGAAATGCTGCGCCTTGGGCTGGCCAAGGTTCGCAAGGCCGGCCTGACCGATCGTGTGCATTTCGTCCGCGGGGATGCCACGCGCATTCCGCTTCCCGATGGGCACTTTGATGCGGCGATGGTCGCGTTCGGTATTCGCAACGTGATCGATTCATCAGCGGCCATCCGGGAGTTCGCTCGGGTGTTGAAGCCCGGCGGTCGTCTGGCCGTGCTGGAGTTCGGGTTTCCCCGCATTCCCGGGGTCAAGGCCGCCTATCGCTGGTATTTCAAGTCGCTCCTGCCACGCGTGGGGCGCCTGATCTCGAAACACGGCGATGCGTATTCCTACCTTCCGGCATCTGTGGAGCAGTTTCCGTCACCCGAAGCGTTTGCCGGACTCCTGACCCGCAACGGGTTCGCCTCAGTCCGTACCGTCTCTTTGACGTTCGGGATCGTCTATCTGTATGTGGCGACGAAGATTCCGGGTGACTAGCGCCACTGGTGCGGGGGAGAGGCGGCTAGGCCTCGGCGCCGCTCGCCTGTAGACTCGGAATGGGTCCTGATGTATCTCGATTTCGACGACCACCGCCCGGACACGCCACATCTGCCTCCGGTTCTCAGCCGGTTGGAACGGCTGCTGATGACGGCTGTGGCGTACCTCGTCCTCGTGATCGCGTATCTGGTGATGCCTGCCTCCTGGTTTGCTCCGCCCGAGTTCGTGGCGGACACGCCGGTGCCGCAGGATGACGTGACGTTCGTGATGATGCAGCCGCCCGTCGAGCGGCTGGCGCCGCCGCCGCCGCAGGCCCCGGCGTCTGACCTCGACCGCCAGTCGGCCACACGTGAGCGCGCACCGGTGCCCGACAATCCCGAACCGTTGTCACGCGGCAACACGCCGGAGAAGGTCGAGGGCGCACCTCCGGAGGAAGCGCCAAAGGGCGCCACTGGCGCGGCCGAAGAAGCGCCGCCTCCGTCCGACGCGCCCGCGGTGCTGCCGCAACCCGCCGTGCGCCCCGCGCGGCCCCCAGGGGAAGGGCTCGCCGATTCGCTCCGCAATCTTCAGCGATTCCTGAGCGACGACGATTTCTCCAATCCGACCGGGGGCCAGACTCAGCAGGACGCCCAGATCGACTTTGATTCGAAAGGCGTGGACTTCGGCTGGTGGCTGAGGCGCTTTGTGGCCCAGGTCAAGAGCAATTGGCTGATTCCCCAGTCCGCGATGGTGCTCAAAGGCCGCGTGGTCATCACGCTGCTGATTCACCGCAACGGCACGATTTCCGATGTGCAGGTGATTCAGCCGTCGCCCCATCCAGCGCTCGACCGGGCCGCCGTCAACGCGTTGCGCGGATCGAATCCGACCGTGCCGCTGCCGGCCGAATACCCCGAGGACAGGGTGCTGTTTACCGTCACGTTCCTCTATAACCTCCGCTAGCGGTCTCAGGTGATGAAACTGGTCGCTCTTGTTGGCCCGACTGCCACGGGGAAGACGGCCCTGGGTGTGGCGCTGGCTGAAGCGGTCGGAGGCGAAATTGTCTCGTGTGATTCGACGGCCGTCTACCGGGGTGTCGACATTGGCACCGACAAGCCGACCGCTCTCGAGCAGCGTGGGATTCCGCACCACTTGATCGACGTCGCGGAACCCGCCGACACTTATTCGGCGGCACAGTACGCCAAAGATGCCGCGGCTGCCGTCCGGGACATCCGGGCGCGCGGGCGGTGGCCGATCCTGGTCGGGGGAACCGGGTTCTACTTCCGCGCCCTGGTGCGAGGTCTTTTTCCGGGCCCGGCGCGCGACGATGTCCTGCGCGAACGCCTCAGGCGGGTGGCGGAGCATCGGCAGGTGGAGTCGCTGCACCGCTGGCTGGCTCGCGTCGATCCGGATTCAGCACTCCGGATTCAGCCGCGCGACCAGATGCGCCTGATTCGCGCCCTGGAGGTCTACCTTCTCACCGGGCGTTCTCTGACCGCACACTTTTCCCAGACCCGGTCTGCCTTGCCCGAGTTCACCGTGCTGACATTGGGACTGGTCGATTCGCGTGCTGACCTGCAGGCCAGGGTGGCTCGGCGCGTGGAGACGCAGTTCGCCCGGGGGGTCGTCCAGGAGGTGGAGCGCCTTCTGGAATCTGGCGTGCCGGAGACCGCCCACGCGTTCAGCGGCCTGGTCTACCGGCAAATCATCGAAATGCGGCAGGGCGTCCGCGACGAAGAGGCGACTCGCGCCCTGATCGTGCGCGAGAACCTGAAGTACGCGCGCCGGCAACTGATGTGGTTCAGGAAAGAAGCTGACGTACGATGGTTGACGGGACCCGGGACCGACCGGGACGTGCAGGTAGAGGCCCTGCGGCTGGTGCAGACGTTTCTCGCATGATCACACGCGTTCTCCTCATCGTCATGGACTCGGTCGGCTGCGGGGAGTTGCCGGACGCGAGGATGTACGGCGATCAGGGCAGCGACACGCTGGGCCATATCGCGGACACTGTGCCGCTGCGGGTTCCTGCGTTGCGCCGGCTCGGCCTGGGCTCTGTCGCACGCATCGGCGGGGAAGCCACGCCGCCGATGGGTGCGGCGGGACGGATGGCCGAAGCCTCGCCAGGCAAGGACTCGGTCACGGGCCACTGGGAACTGATGGGCATCGTCCTGAAGCAGCCGTTTCCGACGTTTCCTCAGGGGTTTTCGTCGCAGACGATGGCCGAATTCGAGCGGCGCATCGGTCGCACTTCCATCGGGAACGTCGTCGCATCAGGGACGGCCATTCTCGAGGACCTTGGGCCCGAACATATGCGCACGGGTGCGCCGATTGTGTATACATCGGCCGATAGCGTGTTCCAGATCGCCGCCCACGAGCGCATCGTGCCGATCGAGGACTTGTATCGCTATTGCGATGAGGCCTTTGACCTGGTTGGACGCGGCCTGGGTGTCGGACGGGTCATCGCGCGGCCGTTCGTGGGAGAGCCGGGCAGCTTCCGGCGCACGGCGAACAGACGCGACTACGCGCTGGACCCCTTTGGCGAAACGTTGCTGGATCGACTCAGTGCGGTGGGCCAGCCGGTCGTCGGAATCGGGAAGATCGAGGACCTGTTTGCCGGTCGGGGCCTCACCCGGGCTGTTCATACGGAGTCCGATGAACAGGGCATGGATGCGGTCATGCAGGAACTGTCGATGACCGACCGCGGGTTGATCTTCGTCAACCTCGTTGATTTCGACACCCGCTACGGTCACCGCAACGACGTCGAGGGGTATGCGGCCAATCTCGAGCGCTTCGATGCGCGCCTGGCAGAGGTGCTCCCGCTCCTGCGCGACACGGACCTGCTGTGTGTGACCGCCGACCACGGCAACGATCCGGCGACGCCCTCGACTGATCACTCGCGGGAATATGTGCCGGTGCTGGTGGCAGGCGCGACGGTCAGGGGCGGCGTGGATCTCGGGACGAGGAAGACCTTCGCCGATCTGGGGCAGACCCTGGCGGAAGTCCTGGGCGTGGCGCCACTGCCGCACGGGGAGAGTTTCTGGCGCGCGTTGAGCAAGTAGAATTCGAACGATGATTCGCGAACAACTGGAAACCCGGGAAGACGAGATGCTGGCGCCGCAGGCCGCGCGGAGCCGCGCAAGCAAGGGCCGCCGGCGTCCGGAGCCGCTGGATCCCATCAGGCCGATGTTTCAGCGCGACCGCGACCGGGTGATTCACTCGAAAGCGTTCCGACGGCTGAAACACAAGACCCAGGTGTTCTTCGCGCCGGAGGGCGATCATTACCGGACCCGGCTGACCCATACGCTTGAGGTGTCCCAAATCGCTCGCAGTATCGCGAAGGTGCTGCGCCTCAATGAGGAACTGACCGAAGCCATCGCGCTGGGGCACGACCTCGGCCATCCCCCCTTCGGCCATGCCGGTGAACGCGTGATCGACAAACTGGTCCCGGGCGGGTTCAGCCACCATGAACAGAGTCTGCGCATCGTTGACGTCCTGGAGAACGATCGTCAGGGACTCAACCTGTCCTGGGAAGTGCGGGACGGCATTGCCCGCCACTCCAAAGGGAAACACGGCCTGCCGGTCGGCGCGCCGCCAGAACATCGCGCCAGCACCATCGAGGGGCAGATCGCGCGGGTCGCCGACATCATCGCGTACGTGAACCACGATATCGACGACGCGGTCAGAGCCGGTGTGTTGCGGACGGATGATTTGCCGGCGTCTGCGGTGGCCGTCCTCGGCACGAGTTCGTCGCTGCGAATCAACTCGATGGTGACTGATGTCGTGACTGAGACCCTTGGCGGAGGTTTGACTGAGATTCGGATGAGCGCCCCGGTGCTTCAGGCCACGCTGGACCTTCGGGAGTTCCTGTTTCAGGCGGTCTACGAGAATCCTCGGGCGACCGCGGAATTCGAGAAGGCCGCCGGCCTTCTGGGTGGATTGTGGGACCAACTGCGACAGCGTCCCGGGCAGTTCCTGGACCAGGTCACCATCGATTCCGAGGGACTTGACGCGGCCGCCCGGGATTTTCTGGCCGGAATGACCGACCGATACGCGGTGTCCCTCTTTGAGGACCTGTTTGTGCCGCGGTCGTGGAGTGTGTGAAGGGCGAAAGTCCCGTGATAGAATTCCCGTTTGCACTATCGGCTCTGGCCGGTAGAGGGGACCATGCTGCTCGATATCAGCCGGCTGCGGACCGGAGTTGTAGACGTCAACCGGCAATATGCGCCTGAGGCTTTTGCCGATCTGAAGGATGACTTCAGGGTTGTCGGGCCGACCGGCGTCGCGGGGACGGTGCGGCGGGAACGGGGAGCAGCGGTGATCCTGCAGGCCAGGGTCACGTCCTCGATGGAGGTGACGTGCAGCCGGTGCCTGGAGCCGTTTACGGTGGCCGTGGGTGCCGACGTGGAAACGCGGTTCGTGCCGCCGGCGGACTTTGCCAGGGTCACGGCTGAAACGGCGGTGAAGGCCGGAGCGGTGGAGACTGGAGAGAGCCAGCCCAGCGCCGAAGACCAGGTGATCGGGCTTGCCGAATATCGCGATGGCTCGATAGACCTGGGCGAAGTAGTGCGCGAACAGTTGTACCTGGCGTTACCGATGAAGCCACTGTGCCGGGAGGACTGTAAGGGCCTCTGCGCGGTCTGCGGCGTGAATCGGAATCGCGAGCACTGTGAGTGTCAGCAGGAGTGGGTAGACCCACGGATGGCCGTGCTGGCCGAGTGGAAAAGCCGTAACGAGAAGACCAAGGGGTAGACAGACTGTGCCGAATCCAAAACGACGTCATTCAAAATCACGCACCTCCAAACGACGGACGCACGACTCGCTGGTCACCGTGCAGACCGGCCGTTGTCCGCAGTGCCAGGAGATGAAACTGCCGCACCAGATTTGTCGCACGTGCGGCTACTACGACGGCCGTCAGGTCAGAGCCGTGAAGGAAGACTAGCCACTGGTTCCTGGCCCTCCCGTGCCCGGCCCTACAATTGCCGTCGATGCGATGGGGGGGGACTACGCCCCTGTTGAGGTGATTGCCGGCGCGGTCGCCGCGGCTCGCGATCTCGGTGTGTCCGTGCTTCTGGTCGGCCCGATCGACCAGGTGTCCGACGAGGTCCGTCGATGCACCGGCGGCGCCGTCCCTGCCTCTCTGGCCCTCCTGGACGCTCCCGAGTTCATCACGATGGATGACGCGCCGCTGTCTGCGCTCCGGCGCAAGCCAGGGGCGTCCGTCCGCGTCGCGGCCGACGCGGTGACACGCGGCGATGCTGACGGCCTCTACAGCGTGGGGCACACGGGGGCGGCCCTGATGGCCGCCCACGCCGCGTTCGGGCTCCTTGGGGGCGCTGAGCGGCCTGCGCTGGCAGTCCTGGTCCCGACGCTGGCCGGTTCCGCGGTCCTGCTGGACACGGGCGCCACCCTTGAATGCAAGCCACAGCACCTCTGTGCGTTTGGCGTGATGGGGGCGGCCTACGCGACGATTACCCTGGGGCTGACCAACCCCAGGGTGGGTTTGTTGTCGGTGGGTGAGGAGGCTGGAAAGGGCACGGAGTTGGTGCGGGAGGCCCACGCGCTGCTTTCGGCCGCCCCGGTGGATTTTGCTGGAAATGTGGAAGCGCGTGATGTCTTCAACGGCCAGGTGGACGTGATTGTCTGTGACGGATTCACCGGCAACATCACGCTGAAGGTGTGCGAGGGGCTGGCGGAGACGATGGAACGGCTGCTGAAACGGGAAGTGGGACCTTCACTGGCGGCACGGTTGGGCGCTCGGCTGACGAAGAACGCGTTCACCCGGCTCAGGAACCGGGTCAGTGCGGTCGAACACGGTGGCGCGCCGCTACTCGGGGTCAACGGACTGGCGCTGGTCGGCCACGGCCGTTCGAAGGCCCGGGCCGTCCGGAACGGCATCGCGACCGCCGCGCGGCTGGTCGACGGCCAAATGGTGTTGCGGATGAGGGACGCGTTGCGCTCGCGCGCGGACGTGTGGTGAAGTAGACAAGCTGTCATGTTGATGTTGACGGGCCGTGTGGCCCTGGTGACTGGGGCTTCGCGGGGAATTGGGCGAGCCATTGCGAGTTCGCTGGCCTCCGGTGGCGCTGTGGTGGTCGCGGCGGCTCGCGGCACGAATGCGCAGGCCACGGTTGACGCCATCACGACTGCCGGCGGCACGGCGGAACTGGCCTCACTCGACGTGACCGATCCCGCCAGTGTGGAGGCGGTGACCAGGGGCGTGCTCGAGCGGCACGGTCGTATCGATGTCCTTGTCAACAACGCCGGCGTCACCCGCGACCAGTTGTTGTTGCGGATGAAGCGGGAGGACTGGGACGCGGTCATCGCGGCGAATCTGACCGGGGCGTTCACCTGCGCCCAGGCGGTGCTCAGGGCGATGGTGAAGGCCCGGCACGGCCGGATCATCAGCATCACCTCCGTCGTGGGTGAGGCCGGCAATGCCGGGCAGGCGAACTACGCGGCGTCGAAGGCGGGGTTGATTGGTTTTACGAAAGCGCTGGCTCTGGAAGTGGCGTCCCGCGGGATTACCGTGAACGCCATCGCGCCGGGGCTGGTGGATACGGATATGACGAGGTCGATTTCCGAGGGGGCCCACGAGGAGTGGGCGAAGAAGATTCCCCTGCAGCGGCTGGGCACGCCGGAAGACATCGCTGCGGCCGTCCGGTTCCTTGCGTCGGACGAGGCAGCGTATATTACAGGGCACGTACTCGCCGTCAACGGCGGGATGCACATGTAGGATGGTGTCGCGCCTACGCGCGCCCCACGGAGGAGGAATGAATGGCCGTCGCAGATCAGGTTAAGAAAATCATTGTTGAGCAGCTGGGTGTGGATGAGGACGAAGTGACGTCGGATGCGTCGTTCGTTGACGACCTGGGAGCCGATTCCCTCGATACGGTCGAACTGGTCATGGCCTTTGAAGAGGAATTCAGTATTGAGATTCCTGACGAGGATGCCGAGAAGATCACGCGTGTCAAGGACGCCGTGACCTATATCGAGGCGCACGCCAAGAAGAAGTAGGCGGCTGTCCGCCCGCGCGTCCTTGAAGCTATGGAGGAGACTTGACGAGGCGAGTAGTGGTCACTGGTGTCGGCCTGATCTCATCAATGGGACTCGGGACGGAGACGAACTGGGAGGCGATCTGCGCCGGCCGGAGTGGGATCGGTCCGATCTCCCACTTCGATGCCACGCAGTTCTCTTCCCGGATTGGTGGAGAAGTCAGGGGGTTTGATCCGCTGGCGTTCGTCGCGAAGAAGGACGTCAAGAAGATCGACCCCTTCATTCAGTTCGCCATCGCGGCCTCTCAATTCGCGGTGGACGATGCGAAGCTGGAAGTCACCAGCGCGAATGCCAACGAGGTCGGCGTGTTCATCGCGTCCGGCATCGGTGGCTTCGGGACCATCGAATCGGAACATACCGAACTCGTCAATGGGGGGCCGCGACGCGTGTCGCCGTTCTTCATTCCGGCGTCGATCATCAATCTGGCGGCCGGCCACGTGTCGATCCGGTTCGGGGCCAAGGGGCCCAATCTAGCCACCTGCACGGCCTGCACGGCCTCGGCGCACTCGATTGGAGAGTCCTTCGAACTCATCAAGCGTGGCGACGCGGACGTCATGATTGCCGGTGGCTCCGAGGCGGCCATCACCCCGCTCAGCGTGGCCGGCTTCGCGGCCATGCGCGCCCTGTCCACGCGCAATGATGAGCCGCAGCGCGCGAGCCGTCCATTCGACAAGGACCGGGACGGGTTTGTGATCGGTGAAGGCTCGGGCATTCTGATTCTGGAGGAACTCGAGACCGCGAAGCGGCGCGGCGCGAGGATCTACTGCGAAATGGCGGGAT
>JAHEFO010000100.1:0-4787 GCA_024640135.1 Acidobacteriota bacterium | reverse complement strand
ACGGTCTCTCGTCCGATGCGTTCCACCTCACGGGGCAGCCGCCTGACGCCGATGGCGCGGTGCGTTCGATGCAGATGGCCATCCGAAAGGCGGGCATCCGGCCCGACCAGGTGGACTACATCAATGCGCACGGGACGTCGACGCCGATCAACGACCCCACCGAAACCCTGGCCGTGAAGCGCACATTCGGCGATCACGCCGCGCGCCTGGCGATCTCGTCGACCAAGTCCATGACGGGCCACCTGCTGGGCGCGGCCGGAGGCCTGGAGGCCGGCATCACGGCCCTGGCCATCAGGGATCAGATCGCGCCGCCGACCGCCAATCACGAGGCTCCGGACCCGGCGTGTGACCTGGACTATGTGCCGGTCACCGCCCGCCCCATGACCATCAACTACGCGCTGTCAAATTCGTTCGGATTCGGCGGCACCAACGGCACATTGCTGTTGAAGCGATACGAGGACGACTGACATCCATGAAGATAGCCGTATGCATCAAGCAGGTCGTCTCGCGCGAGTGGCAGGTGCGGATCAACGACCAGAAGACGTGGGTGCGTGATCAGGACGCGGCCTGGGAACTGAATGAACCCGACGCGTACGCGCTTGAGGAAGCGCTCCGGCTGAAGGAGAAGCACGGCGGAGAAGTCGTGGTGATTTCCGCCGGACCAGCGCGCGTGACTCAGGTGATCCGCGAGGCACTGGCGCGAGGCGCCGACCGCGCCATTCACGTCGAAGGCGATCATCTCGCCACGGCCGACGCGTTTGTGGCGGCCGAGGCGCTGGCTGAAGCGGCGCGGGGTGAAGCGTGCGATGTGATTCTCACGGGCCTGCAGTCAGACGACCAGGGCTTTGCCCAGGTGGGCGTGATGCTCGCGGAGCTTCTGGGGATGGCCCACTCCACGATCGTCATGGAAGTGCAGATCGACGGATCGACATTGCGGGTCAAGCGGGAACTCGAAGGCGGCTGGTTTCAGTGGATTGCCATGCCGTTGCCGGCCGTGCTGACGATTCAGAGCGGCATCAATCAGCTGAGGTACGCCACGCTCAAGGGCATCATGGCCGCCAAGAAGAAAGAACTCAAGGCGGTCCCGGCGCCAGCGGCGTCGGCGGCACGCCAGCGCATCGTCTCGGTCTACGTGCCGGAAAAGACGAAGGCGACGCGCTTGATCGAGGGGACGCCAGCGGAAGCCGCCGCCGAACTGGTGCGGGCGCTTCGTGACGACGCACGGGTGTTCTAGGGAAGGGTGCCAGGTGCTGGGCCTGCCCTGAGCGAGCCCAGCCTGCGGGCGAGTCGAAGATGCCGGATAGGGAAGAGAAATGATTTTCGTCATTGCAGAACAGACAAACGGTGCGCTGAACCGCGCGTCATGGGAGGCGGTTGTCGCGGCGCAGCAGTTCGGCGGCCCCGTGACTGTCGTGGTGCCAGGCTCGGCGGTGTCGGAGACGGCGGCTGAACTGGCGGCGGCAGATGTGGCCGGGGTGATTGCGCTCGAGGACGCCGCGCTGGGCGCCTATACCGCTGACGGCTTTGTGGCCGCGCTGGCGGCGCTTATCACCGCCGAAAAGCCGACCCATGTCGTCCTGGCCCACACCTACCAGACACGCGACTTCGCACCGAAACTGGCCGTGCGCCTGCAGGCACCCCTGGCCGCCGATTGTGTCGGTTTCAAGCCGGGCTCCAATGGGGATGCGCATACCTATGTGCGCCTCATGTTCCAGGGCAAGGTGAGTGCCGACGTGGTCCTTGACGGCGAGGGCCCGCACATCGTGACATTTCAGATTGGTGCATTTCGTGTCGAGGCGGTCAAGAAGGGCAGTGCGCCGGCGGCGGTGCGCCAGGTGGCGGCCACAGTTGATGCGGCTGAGATCCGCCAGAAGCCGGAGGCGCCCTTCCGCGAAGCCAAGCAAGCGGTTGACCTCAGCCAGGCCGCACGGATTGTCTCGGTCGGACGAGGCATCAAGGACCAGGAACACATCGAACTGGCCAGGCAACTCGCCGACGCGCTTGGCGCTGAACTGGCCGCTTCCCGTCCGATCTGTGATGCGGGATGGCTGCCGATGGAACGTCAGGTTGGCAGTTCCGGCCAGACGGTCGCGCCGAAGCTCTACCTCGCGCTCGGCATCTCCGGCGCCATTCAGCACGTCGTCGGCATGAAAGGCGCCAAGACCATCGTCGCCATCAACAAGGACGAGGAGGCGCCGATCTTTGAGATCGCTGACTACGGCATCGTCGGCGACATCTTCGAGATCGTGCCGGCGATGGTCGAAGCCCTGAAGGCGTAGCAATCACACGAGACATGCAACTCGTGAAGGAGCCGCCCTTGTCAGATCCTTCACGCCGTGTGTGATTCATATCGTCCAGACCTCGTGTGATTCACGAGGACAGGCTTGACGACTCTAGGCATAATGCATAGAGTGTGACCCATGCCCCCCACGCGACAGTCCACCGCGGCCTTGCCGCTCACGCCCGCTGTCTTTCTGATTCTTCTCGCGCTCGCCGATGGCGACGCGCACGGTTACCGTATTCGCGCTGCTGTGATCGAACGCTCCAGTGGCGCGGTTGCTCTCGATCCTGGGTCACTCTACCGGCTGATTGCCCGGCTGTCTGACGATGGCCTCATTGCCGAGGCCCCGGCGCGTCGCCGAGCGGAGGGCGATGACGAACGACGCCGGTACTACCGGCTCACACCGGTAGGGCGCCGGTTGCTCAAGGCGGAAACCGCTCGCATGGAAGAGCTCGTGGCCGTGTCCAGGTCGAAGATGGCGAAGCGGGCGCGGCCAGTTCAGGGGTGATCGACGGCATGCGATCACCGTCACCACGACTGCTGTTTCTCTATCGTGCCGTCACGCACCTGTACCCAGTCACTCATCGATTCCGATACGGGGACGAACAGGAGGCACTGTTCTCGGAGATCCTGAACACCGAACGACCCGCGCGGTTCCTCCCGAGAATTCTGTGGATTGCATCGCTGTTCGGTCGAGCCGTCTGGTCGGCCGCGGGCGCGCATCGCGACAGGCGTCGCCGGCGCCGGCTGGGGGGCTCAGCGATTCGGCTCGGAGGTGGGCAGATGTGGAATGACCTTCGGTTCACGATTCGAAGCATCCGGCGGAGTCCCTGGTACGCCTCCACGGCCATTGGTGTTGTCGCCCTGACCCTGGCTCTGGCGACCACGGTGTTCGCCGTTGTCGACGGCGTGCTGTTCAGGCCGTTGCCATACGCTCATGCCGACCGGCTGGTGGTCATCGAGCCCGGGTTCGAGGGACTGGGGCCAGCCGTGCTCCCGGCAGGCCTCGTCGGCAGAAACACCAGCGTCAGCGACGTCGATCTCGACAACTGGCGGGCGGCAGTGCCCAACGTGCAGGTGACAGGGTTCACGGCTGCCGGCTGGAGCGGCATGGGCGCCGGGGTGAATGAGGACGTCGCCGGCATGGCGGAAGTCGAGGCCAATTTCTTCGACGTTCTGGGTGTCACGCCCCTGGTCGGCGGGTTCGCGGCGTCAGATTTCCAGGCCCGGCAGAACATGCGGCCGGTGTTGATTTCGTTCCGGCTGTGGCGCTCGAGGTTCGAAGGAGTTGGCGACATCGTGGGGCGGGAAGTCATCACCAGCCCCGAGTCCAATACGGGGTACCGGATCGTGGGCGTCATGCGAGACGGATTCGTCTTCCCGTCGAACACCGTGTTCATCGACTTCATCACACCGCGAATACCGCCGGCGGCCAGTCGTGATGACCCGCGGGTCAGGCGTGTGCATGTGGCGCTGATTCGAATGCCCGACGGCATGACGGCGGACGTGCTGGAGGAACTTCTCGCGCCAGGGGTGGCCGCCACCATGGCGCAATTTCCGCCGATGGGACCGAAGCCCCAGGGGTGGTCAGACGACGGCTGGCGGCGGCAGGGCCCGTTCGACAAGGTCGAGGCGCGTCGTCTGTCCGCATTCCTCGGCCAGGACTCACGGCCGCTGTTTCAAGCTGTCTTCCTTGCAGTGATACTGCTCGTCGCCCTGGCGTCGATCAACCTGTCGAGTCTGATGTCGGCGAGAGTGCTGGAACGTGCTCGGGAACTCGACATTCGCCGGGCGGTTGGAGCGCCTGGGACGGCCATCGCCAGGCTGATGCTGAGCGAAGCTGGCGTCCTCATCGCTGCCGGCACCCTGTTCGGTGTCGTCGCGGCTGGTCCGCTGCTGCAGTTCGCGCTTGCGTTGCTCCCGGACGAAGTGGTCTTGCTCAAGGTGCCAGGCCTTGACTGGCGCTTGGGAGCGTTCGCTGCCATCAGCGTCGTCTCGCTCACGCTCCTGACAATGGTCGCGCCTACTCTGCGTTCGCTCCGTCTCAAGGGCGTCGCGCGTGTCGAGGTCGGATCTTCCGCACGGGCCAGGACGCCAGGCCGGTTTGTCGTGGTCGCCGTCCAGGTGGCAGGAGCGTTTGTGCTGACGGTGCTCGGCTCCCTGCTTGTCGGATCCGTCATGGCCGTGTATGCCGTCGACCGTCCGATTCAGACTGCCGGCATCGGCCTGGTCAATGTGATGGTGCAGGGCGCCGGCGCGACAATGGATCTGTCGGAGGAGAGGACGGCACGTGCGCGGCGCGTCCTGGACCGTCTGGGCGGGATTCCCGGCGTCACGTCGGTGGGCATGACGGCGTCACAGATTCTGGTCGGTGGCGGGGAAATGTCCTGGTTCACGCGGCCGCCCGGCGCCGGCCGAATCGGGATGGTTGACACGCAGGCCGTGTCAGCGGAGTTCTACCGCACGCTCGAGCCGGAACTGGTCGCGGGGCGTCTTCCGACTGACG
>JAHEFO010000325.1 GCA_024640135.1 Acidobacteriota bacterium | reverse complement strand
CGTTTTTCCGTCCTCGATGCACTCGAGAACACGCATCGGCTGGACGACGCATTCTTTCGAGAGTTGGTGAGTCACAGCAAGGCCGGGCCGGATCTGCTGGCCTCGGCTGACCGGGTGGTGGCGGCGTCAGCCGATCCGGCCCGTGTGCGCGCGTTGATTGAGTTCTCGTCGCATTCCTATCGGTATACGGTCATCGATGTACCGCGGACAGACGCGGGAGTTCTTGATGCGCTCGAGGGTGCGACGACAATTGTCGTCGTGGCCAATCAGGAACTGGCGACAATCCGCAGCGCGGCTCGCCTCGCCACCCACTTGCGCCAGCGGTATGGCAAAAAGAAGGTGGCCCTGGTGCTCAGCCGGCCCGATCGGCAGGCTGAAATCCCGATCGACGATTTGGAGGCCGCTGTCGGCGGACCGGTCAAGCACACGTTTCCCAGCGACTACCGGCTGGCGATTGAGGCCCTCAATCGCGGACGGCCCCTTGTCGCTGAGGGCAAGGCGGCGTTAACCTTGGCCTTTCGCGAGTACGCCTCGGAATTGTCGGGCGCGGAGACGGCGTCCGTGGCGCCGGCTGCGAAGGGGTCGAGCTTTCTTGGGCGATTGACGCGGCGGCGGTAGGACCCCTACTGAAAGGATGGAGCCACAAGCATGAGTTCGGTGATCAGTCCAGTCGGAGCGTTCAGTACGGGTGCAGCGCGCACAGACACCCGTCATCCGCAGTATCAGGAAATCAAGAGCCGGGTCCACACGGAACTGCTCAATCGCCTGAACCTCGACCGCTTGACGGCCGTCAAGCGCGAAGTTGCCGAGCCAGAGATTCGCAACATCATCATCAACATGCTCGAGTCGGAGTCCAAGACGACTCCGCTCACCCTGGGCGAACGCGAGCAACTGATCACCGATATTCTCCACGAGCTTTTTGGCCTCGGCCCGCTCGAGGAACTCCTGGCCGACCCGGCGATTTCTGACATTCTCGTCAACCGCGCGCAGCAAATCTACGTGGAGCGCGACGGAGTCCTGGAAGAGACCAAGGTCGTATTCAAAGACGACCGCCACTTGTTGCGCATCATCGAGCGAATCGTCAGCATGGTCGGACGGCGAATCGACGAGTCGAGTCCGATGGTTGACGCGCGCCTGGCCGATGGATCGCGCGTCAACGCCATCATCCCGCCCCTCGCGCTGGACGGCCCGGTGCTGTCCATTCGCCGATTCCGCACGGACAAGCTGGCGGCCCCAGACCTGGTGGAACGCGAGTCGCTCACGCAGCCAATGCTCGATCTCCTGCGGATGGCAGTTTCGAGCCGCCTCAACGTGATTGTGTCGGGCGGCACGGGCGCCGGAAAGACCACACTGCTCAACATTCTTTCGAGCTTCATCTCGGAGAACGAGCGCATCGTCACGATCGAGGACGCGGCGGAACTCCTGCTGCGTCAGCCGCACGTGGTGCGCCTCGAGACGCGGCCACCCAACATCGAGGGCAAGGGTGGCGTTCGACAGCGCGAGCTGATGATCAACGCCCTGCGTATGCGTCCCGATCGCATCGTCGTCGGCGAGGTCCGCGGAGAAGAAGCGCTGGACATGCTGCAGGCCATGAATACGGGCCACGACGGCAGCTTGACTACCGTGCACGCCAACAGCCCTCGGGACGCGCTCTACCGGATCGATACGATGGTGGCGATGGCCAACCTCAGTCTGCCCGAGCGGGCCATTCGCCAGCAGATCGCATCGGCAGTCAACTTTATCGTTCAGGTGACCCGGCTGTCGGACGGCAGCCGCAAGATATCGGCTATTTCCGAAATCACGGGAATGGAGGGCGAGGTTCTCACACTGCAGGATATTTTCGTCTTCGAACGCACCGGCCTTCGCGCCGACGGGAAGGTGTGCGGGCGTTTCCGTGCGACCGGTATCCGTCCGAAGGCTGCGGAACACTTCGCTCAGTCGGGCATCGACATGTCCCGCACCATGTTCGACCACGTACAGATGGTTGGTTGATATGGGCACAGCAGAACTGGTCGCTGGCGTAACCTTCCTGGTTGTAGTCCTGATTCTGATCGGACCATACCTCCTGATCGTGGCGCGGCCGGAGGCCGCGCGACAGAAGATGTTGCGTCACCGCATCAAGACCGGCGGCGCTGCGGCGTCGGCAGTGCCACCGCGCAAGCCCGGCAAAGGCCTTCTCAAGGACGCCGAACAACTGAGCGTTATCGGCCCGTTGCACCGGGCCTTGTCCGGCAAAGGCCCCGTGGTCGTCCGGATCCGCAACGTCGTGCACATGTCTGGCCTCAAGATGACGCCAGGTCAGGTCCTGCTCGGGTCGGGCTGCCTGGCGCTCCTGGGCTACATCCTGATGGTCAGGTGGATTCCGTGGATCTCACTGGGCGTGACCGTGGGTGTGACCCTCGGCTTCCTCCCGTATGCCATCCTGCTCGTTCTTGGCGTCCGGCGACTCCGCAAGTTCGAGGAGCAGTTTCCCGAAGCTGTAGACCTGATATCCCGGGCGCTTCGGGCCGGACACGCCTTCACCACGGGCCTTCGGATGGCCGCTGATGAACTTCCTGAGCCGGTGGCCGCTGAGTTCAAGCTGTTGCACGACCAGCAGAACTACGGACTTCCGATGTCCAACGCTCTGCGCGCGTTCGCCGAACGTGTGCCGCTCATTGACGCGCGCTTCTTCGTCACCGCGGTGTTGACGCAGCGAGAGGCTGGAGGCAACCTCGCGGAGGTATTGGACAATCTGTCGGCCGTCATTCGGGAGCGGTTCAAGATCAAGCGCCAACTTCGCGTGGTCAGCGCCCATGGCCGCCTGACTGGCGCGATACTGGGGGCGTTGCCGCCCACGCTGGGCTTGTACCTCCTGACGACCGCTCCTGAACACTTCGCGATCCTTCTGGAGGAACCGGCGGGTATTCGCATGATCGTGATCGCCGCCGTCCTCCAACTCCTCGGTGTGTTTCTGATTTACAAGATTACGAATGTGGAGTACTAAGTGTCGACTCAGATGCAGTTATTGATCACGCTGGGCGTCGTATTCCTCGCGGTTGCCGGCTTGGTCGGAGTGGTCGCCTGGTTTGTGTTGTCGCGGAGTTTGCACGGGCGCCGTCGGCTGAGTGAACTGCAACAGACCAAAGCGGTGGTGAAGACCGGAGTGGTGGCCGAGCAAGATGCGGCGCTTACGGACGAGGCCACCGCGGGATGGGATAGTCTGATCAACGCCTTGCCGACGTCACGCGGTTCCGTCAAGCGCCTGCGCCGCGACCTGGAGATGGCGGGCTTCGAGAGCGCCAAGGCAGGTGCCATCATGTCGATGGCTGAACTCATTCTTCCAGTCCTGCTCGCCGTGCCGATGTTCATCTTGCTGACGGGCATGAACCGATGGGCCGGTGTGGGTCTTGGCGTGACGATTGGGTACCTGGGCCCAGGACTGCTGCTCTCGCTGCGGCTCAAGAGGCGTCAGCGGCAGATTGAGGATGGCCTTGCCGACACGCTGGACCTGTTGGTGCTGTGCCTGGAGGCTGGGTCGAGTCTCGATCAGGCGATCGTCAAGGCCGGTGACGAGCTTGGCGTGGCGTACCCGGCGCTGGGTGACCAGTTGCGCATCCTGATTAGTGAGCTGCGGGCTGGCGTTCCACGAATCGAGGCCTTCCGGCGGTTCGCTTCTCGGACGCAGGTCCAGGACGTGCGGGGACTGGTGGCGATGTTGATCCAGACCGATAAGTTCGGCACGAGTGTGGCGCAGGCCCTTCGTACGCACGCGGTGGAGAGCCGGACGAAACGCCGCCAGCGGGCCGAAGAGCGCGCCCAGAAAGTTGGCGTCAAGCTTGTGTTCCCACTGGTCTTTTGTCTGTTTCCGGCGCTGTACGTCGTGTTATTGGGTCCCGCTTACCTTCAGTTCGTCAGGGTGTTCTTGGGTGCGTAGGGAGCCGGCAAGCTGT
>JAHEFO010000324.1 GCA_024640135.1 Acidobacteriota bacterium | reverse complement strand
GGCCGTCACGGTCGCCTGGCCCCGGGCTGTCAGTAGCGCTGTCGTCAGGCTCAGGGTCACCAACACAAGCAGCGGCGCCACGGTAACTCTCTTGGTTGGCATCATGCCGGGCAGCATACTCCAATGCCTCCAGTGTCCATGAATCGATCCGTCAGGAGGCCAATCGCAGGTCACGCCTTCTTCCGGCGGGCCTGCTGCACGATAAGGGCTTCCTTCTCGGCCCGGGTCAATTGCTTCAAGGCGTACTCGCGGGCGAGAGCCTTCCCGACGGACCGGAATCCTCTCGAGTAGACGAGTGACACCGGGCGGCGTCCGCGCGTGTACTTGGCGCCGCGGCCCCGGTTGTGCGCGGCTTCGCGTGATTTCAGATCTGTCGTATAGCCCGTATAGAGCGTGCCATCCGCGCAACGGAGCATATAGACGTAGTGCACAGCGTAAAAAAGAGCGTAGCGCTGAATATGACGACGTTCAAGACGTAGAATCTCGGCGTATGCCACAGAACCGCTGCCTGTCTGCCCTCTGTCTCACCTCCGCACTGCTGACCGCTCTGGCGCTGCCGTTGGTTCTTGCCGCTCAGGACGCGGTCACCCCGGTGGACCTGGCGATGGTCGCGCGCATTCGCGAGGAAGGCCTGGAACGCTCGCGGGTGATGGACACCGAGTCGTACCTGACGGACGTGCTGGGCGCCCGGCTTACACTGTCGGACGACATGGCGCGCGCGCAACAATGGGCCGCGTCCCACATGCGGGAAATCGGGCTGGAACGTGTCGCCATCGAGCCGTTCATGGACTACGGCACCCGCTGGGACAACGAATACGTGTCGCTGCATCTGATGGAACCGGACTACCAGCCGATGGTGGGTTACCCCCTGTCACACACGCCTGGCACCAACGGTAAGCAGACCACCCGGGTGGTGATGGCGGAGATCCGCGATCGCGCCGATCTGGAGCGACTGCGAGGCACATTGCGTGGCGCCAGTGTGCTTTCGACGCCGCCCGCTGTGGTGGACCGTGCACGATTCAGCCGGGGCGTCGTGCCCTACACGGATGAGGAACTCAAGGCGCTGGAGTCCCTGGCTCCGCCGCCGGCCGCGCCAGCGGCACCGCGGGTCGCGAATCCCGACGTGGTGCGTCCCGAAGAGAAAATGGCCTTCTACAAAGCCGAAGGCGTCGTGGCGGTGCTGCAGTCGCCAAGCGGGTGGCCCGGTGCCGTCCGGGGATTTGCGCGGCCGGGCACCGGAGCCGACCGCTGGGGCCGGGCTGAAACCCTCGCGTCTCCGCCCATCGTGGCGATTACTCCGGAGCACTACAACCGGATGTATCGACTCAGGGAGCGCAGCATCCCGGTCACAATTGAAATCGAAATCCGTAATCGCATCGGTGCCAGCGTCGAACAGGCCAGCAATGTCGTCGGCGACATCATGGGCTCGGATTTGCAGGAAGAACTCGTCATGATTGGCGCACACCTGGACACCTGGCACGCCAGTCCCAACGCCAGTGACAACACCTCAGGCGTGGCGGTGGTGCTCGAGGCCATGCGCATACTTCGAGCGGTCGGCGCGAAGCCCAGGCGCACCATTCGCGCAGCGCTCTGGGCCGGCGAGGAACAGGGGCTCCATGGATCGCGCGAGTACGTGCTGAAGCACTTCGGCGATCCCGCCAGTCCGGGGGGCGCGACGCCTGAATACGAGAAGCTTTCGGCCTACTTCAATCAGGACTACGGCCCCGGACAGTACCGGGGGATCTATCTGCAGGGCAACGACGCCGCGCGCGGCATGATGACGGCATGGACGGCGCCATTCCACGATCTGGGCATGACCACCGTGTCACCCCGGGGCGTGGGGAGCACCGATCACATTTCGTTCGATCGCGTGGGACTCCCGGGTTTTCAGTTCATTCAGGACAGGGTCGGCGGCACCGGCGGACATACGAACCTGGACTTCATCGAGACCATCCCGCCGGAAGACCTGATGAAGAATGCCGTCATCATGGCGGCGTTTGCGTATCATGCGGCGATGAGCGACACGCGGGTGCCGCGAAAGGCGAACAAGTAACGGGCAATTGGAGGAAATGCGCGATGGCGATTGAGAACTTCGGCGAAGAGTTGGTATCCACGCTGAACCACGGCGCGCTCTGCCTGATGCTGTCAGTGGGACATCGGACCAAGCTCTTTGACGTCATGCACGACCTGGAACCTTCCACGTCCCTGGAAATCGCCGAGCGCAGCGGCCTCAACGAGCGTTACGTCCGCGAATGGCTCGGAGCCATGGTGACGTCCCGCATCATCGAAATCGATCCAAAGACGCAGCGTTATTCCCTTCCGAGACAACACTCCGCGTTTCTGACACGCGAGGCCGGCGCGGACAACCTGGCGGTCTTTGCCCAGTACGTCTCGGTGCTTGGCAGCGTCGAAGACGACATCGTCGAATGTTTCAAGAATGGTGGAGGCGTGCCCTACGCCCGCTTCCCCCGGTTTCACGAAGTGATGGCTGAAGACAGCGGTCAGTCCGTGTTGTCATCGCTGGAGTCCCACGTACTGCCCCTGATCCCGGGCCTGGACGAACGCCTGTCACTGGGAATCAGGGTGCTGGACGTGGGATGCGGGCGAGGCCGCATCATCAATACCCTCGCGGCCAGGTATCCAGCCAGTGACTTCGTCGGGATGGACTTCTCAATCGAAGCGGTCGGGCGCGCACGACAGGAAGCCATGAACCAGGACCTGCACAACGTAGAGTTCCGGGTCATCGACTTGAGCACATTTGATCAGGACGCGGAGCCGGAGGCGTATCACTTCATCACGGCATTTGACGCCATCCACGACCAAAGCAAGCCTCTGAATGTGCTCAAGGGCATTCGCCGGGCTCTGAAGCCGGACGGTGTGTATCTGATGCAGGACATCAGCGGCTCGAGTCACGTACACAAGGACATCGAACACCCGATCGGGACGCTCTTGTACACCATCTCGTGCATGCACTGCATGACGGTATCGCTGGCGCAAGGCGGCGAGGGCCTGGGCGCGATGTGGGGCGAGGAAAAGACCCGCGAGTACTTAGGCGCAGCCGGCTTCCAGGGGATCGTCACGCATCGGCTGGCGCATGACATCCAGAACAACTGGTACGTGGTGACGCCAGCTGCCGCCTGACGGCCGGCCTACTTCTTCTTCGTGAGCTTCTGAACTTTCCTGGAGGTCGCCTTGACGGCCTTCCTGGCGCGCTTGGCCGTGCGTGTTGACGATTTGCGCGCCTTCTTGACGGCTGCGCCCGTCGTCTTCTTCGCAGCCTTGACCGCCTTCTTTCCGGCTTTCTTTCCGCCCTTGACGGCCGCCTTCGCGCGCTTCGCGACGGCCTTCGCAGTCTTCGCGACCGCTTTCGCACCGCGCCGTGCTCGCTTGGCGCCGGCCTCGGCCATGTTCGTCACCTTCCCCAGCGTCTGACCGACAGTCTCGGCCGCGACGATCAACTTCGTGTCTTTGCTTTTGCGTTTTGCCGCCATGTGTTTGTCTCCAACTTTCCTAATAAGGATACACGCTGACGCCTATTGGCCTCGTGTCTCGCGCGTGACGTTGCTGATCTGGAGATCGAATCCGTTCGGCGTCGTGGTGTGGTAGCTCTTATAGACCGTCTCATGAATGTCGCCGGTGCCCCCGGTGTCCTCGCGCGCATTCAAGCCGCGCTTGTCCAGTTCCGCCTTCACCGCATCGGGATCGAAACCCGCCAGGCCGAATGAGATGTGGCCGATGGCCGCGCGCCTCACGGCCGGTGCCCCAGCCGCGGCGCCGCGACCGCCTCCGCTGCCGCGCCGGATGATGATGCCGCCGATATCGCCAATCTGACACTCGTTCTGGCTGCCCTCGTCGGCGCCGGGCGTCCAGCCGAGCAGCGCGTGGTAGAACGCCACCTGTTCCTTGTAGGTCGACGTCTCGAACGAGATGTGGTCGAGC
>JAHEFO010000323.1 GCA_024640135.1 Acidobacteriota bacterium | reverse complement strand
TCTTCTCGGTGGTAAACGGTGTGCTCCTGCGACCCCTGGATTACCCGAATCCGGGTCGTCTGGTGCTGGTCACCAGCCAGTTTCCGACTCTCGGCTTCGACCAGTTCTGGGTCTCGCTGCCGGAATTCGTCGAATTCCGAGACAACACCGAGGCGTTTTCCTCAGTGGGCGCCTATCGGGTCAACGCGGCCAATCTCGGGACTGATCCCCCCAGCCGATCGGTCGGGGCGCTCGTCACGGCCGAACTGCTGCCGACGCTTGGCGTCGGCCCGGAGCAGGGCCGCTGGTTCACCGAGGAAGACACGCGGCCGGGCGCCGCGCCAGTGGCGCTCCTGTCGTGGGAGTTGTGGCAGCGCGCGTACGGCGCCGATCCGGACATCATCGGCCGGTCCCTGCTCATCGACGACGTCTCCACAGAAGTCATCGGTGTCATGCCTCAAGGCTTCGATGTGCACGATCAGAAGGTGGAACTGTGGCAGCCGCTGACCATCGACCCGGCCACGTTCCAGAGTCGTCGCGGAGGACACTTCCTCTACTTGATTGGGCGGCTCAAGGATTCCGTCTCCGTCGACCAGGCGAGGGCGGACACCAGCCGCCTGGTCGAGCAATGGCGCGCCATCGCGCCACAGGGACACATCCCGAGCGTACCCAATCATCAGATTCGGATGGATCCACTCAAGGACGACATCGTCGGATCGATTCAACAGGCGCTGCTCATCCTGCAGGCCGCCGTCGTGTTCGTTCTCCTGATTGCGTGCGCCAATCTCGCCAACCTGCTGCTGGCACGGGCGGAAGCACGCCACCGGGAGTTTGCCGTCCGATCCGCCCTGGGGGCCGGGCGCGTGCGCCTGCTGCGGCAGTTCATCACTGAGGGGCTGCTCCTCACCAGCGTGGCGTCCCTGATCGGAGTCGGGCTGGCGTGGACCGGGCTCAAGTTGATGTTGACGGTGAATCCCGACGCCATTCCGCGGTCAGCCTCGGTCACGCTCGACAGCAGCGTCCTGGTGTTCACCCTGGCCACGGCTGTGGTCACCGGCCTCATCTTCGGCCTCGCGCCGTTGCTCCACCTGAGCAGCCGCCTGTCGATTTCGCTCCGCGACGGCAGTCGCGGGACCACGGTCGGCGGATTTCGCAAAGCCCTCCGAAGCTCGCTGGCGGTGGCGCAGGTGAGCCTGGCGGTGGTGCTGGTCGTCGGCGCCGCGCTGCTGGTCCGCAGCTTCGTGAATCTCACCCGCGTCGATACCGGCTTCGATCGCGCGCAACTGGTGACCTTCAGCGTCGTGCTGCCCAACTCGAGTTATCCGGTCCCGCGCCGCGTGGCGTTCTTCTCCGAGCTGCAGGCGCGGCTCGGCGCCATCCCCGGCGTGCAGTCCGTCGGCGGCATGACGGGTTTGCCGCCCAATCGCGAAGTCAACGCCAACGACACGGACTTCGAGCACATCTCGCCGCGGCCACCCGGCACGGACCCGCAGTCGACCGATCAGCCTGCCGAGAATGTGGACTACTACCAGACGGTCACGCCCGGGTACATCGAAACCATGGGGATCCCGATCATTCAGGGCCGCGCATTCGAACCCGCGGATGCGGGTGGGGCTCCCGTGATGCTGATCAACGAGACACTGGCCCGGCGGTTCTATCCTGACCGCGACCCCATTGGGCAACACATGAAACCAGGCTCCAGCGCAGCCTTGCCGTGGTTCACCGTCGTGGGTGTCGTCAAGGACGTCAAACAGGGGGGCGTGGATCAGGAAACGGGCACGGAGCTGTATGCGCTGGCCGACCAGCTTCCGCGCGTGATGGGATACGCGCCATCGGAGATGAACTTTGTCATGCGTTCGGCCCTCCCCCTCGAGGCCGTGGCATCACAGATTCGGGCTGCCGTGCGCGACCTCGATGCCACGTTACCCATCGTGCGGATGCAGACAATGGACGATGTTTTTGGCGCAGCGGTCGCGCGGCCGCGATTTCTGACGGTGCTGCTGGGGATCTTCGCGGCGCTTGCGCTGATCCTGGCTGCGGTCGGGACCTACGGCATCCTGTCGTACCTGGTGACCGAACGACAGCAGGAAATCGGCATCCGCATGGCACTTGGCGCCGCGCGGGGCGGGGTGCTCTGGATGGTGCTGCGCCAGGGCCTGGTGCTGGCGGCCGCCGGACTCGCGGTCGGCGTCGGCGGCGCGCTGGCCGTCGGTCGATATCTGCAGGCGCTGCTCTTTGGTATTTCACCCACCGACCCGGCCACCATGGGCGTGGTGGCCGGGGTCATTCTGGCCACGGCCTGCGTGGCATGCCTCATCCCGGCGCTCCGCGCCACGCGCGTCAACCCGCTCGAAGTGCTGCGCGGGGACTGAGACGCCCGACGTCTCTTCACTCCCCCCGGAGCGCCACCATCGGGTCCACGCGCATCGCGCGCCTCGCCGGCACCCAACTCGCGAGGGCCGCCACGGCCAGGAGAAAGGCTCCCACCGCGGTGTAGGAGAGCGGGTCGGTCGGCGCCACGTTGTAGAGCAGCGCCGTCGCCTGCTGCGTCAGGACGGCCGCCGCCGCCAGGCCCAGCGCCACGCCCACACCAGCCAGCATCACCCCCTGCCGCACGATCAGTGTCTTCACACTGGCGGCACTGGCGCCCAGCGCCATGCGCACGCCGATCTCGCGCGTACGCTGCGACACCGAGTAGGACAACACGCCATAGACCCCGACCGCCGACAACAACAGCGCGATGATTCCGATGACGGAGAACACCCAGCCGAAGATCGCAAACTGCCAGAAGCTGAGACGACGCCGTGCCTCCATCGTCAGAATGTCGAAGATCGGCAAGTTGGCATCCACAGCACGAATCTCCGCCCGGGCCAGCGGCATGATGGCGCTCGGATTCCCCGCCACCCTCATGGTGAACCCGGTATTGACGGCCTGCTGATAGATGTAGGGCAGGTAGATCGCCGACTGAAGTGTGTCGTCCGGATCGATCTCGTCATGTTTGATGTCATCGATGACGCCGATGATCGTCAGCCACTCGTCGGTGGCGCCCGACCTGGCCACCCGGACTCGCCGGCCGATCGGGCTGGTCTCCGTGAAGAACCGGGTCGCCAGCGTGCGATTGACGATCGCCACCGGGGAACGGGACCAGCCCTGGGTCGCGGTGAAGTCTTCGCCGGCAACCAACGAAACGCCCAGGGTTCGGACGAAGCCGGGCGTGACACCCACCAGGGCGGTGACCGGCTCCCGGCCCTCCTCGAAGGGCAGGCCATCAATCTGCAGGACGCCCTCGCCACCGCCGCCGTTGAGCGGCACCATGTTGGACGCAAAGACCGCTTCGACCCCTGGCAGACCCTCCAGCCGATCGACGACCTCACGCACGGTCTGCGCAGTGGCGTCGTCAGCGCCGTCGGTATCCCCGGACAGGTAGACCCTGAACGTCATGAGCGGTGAGCTGTCGAATCCGACTCCATAGTCATCAAGATTGACAAACGTCCGCACGAACAGCGCGGCGCCCACCAGGGAGACAATCGCCAGGGCCACCTGGGCAACGACGAGGATGTTGCGGGCAATCGAGCGTCCGCCACTGTTTCCCCTGGTGCCTTCCTTCAGTTCGTCGTGCAGAGTGCCGCTGGTCGCCTGGAAGGCCGGCACCAGGCCAAACACCACCGCCGTGACGATCGAGACGCCGACGGCGTAGGCGACGGAGCGCCAGTCGATCCGCCACTGGATGTAGTACGGGACCTGGTCGGGCGGCATGGCCGCGCTCAGCAACTGGGTTCCGGCATAGGCAATCGCGAGCCCGAGCGGAATGCTCAGGATGCCAAAGACGACGCTTTCAGTGAGCAGCTGCCGGATGATTCGGCCGCGTCCGGCGCCGAGCGCTGCGCGGACCGAGATTTCGCGCCGCCGGACTGTCGCTCGCGCCAGCAGCAGGTTCGCCACGTTCGAACACGCGATGATCAGCAC
>JAHEFO010000322.1 GCA_024640135.1 Acidobacteriota bacterium | reverse complement strand
GACGATCCCGTCTGCGCGTCTTGTGGCGGCACACGGGTTCAACGCCGCGGCGGCCGGCGTGAACGCGCAGGCTTACGTTGTTCAGCCGATTCCACAATTCGTCATCGAGCACCTTCTCGCCGGGACTCCGCTCGAGGAGTCCCCCGGCGCGTGATTCCCCGCTGCCACCGGCTGCTGGCCGTCAGCATGCTCGTTGCCCTGGCGGCGCTGCGGACCGCGCCGGTCGCCGCGCATCCAGCGCCATTCAGCTATGTCGACCTGCGCGTGGGCTCACAGGCCATCGACGCCGCGGTCGCCCTCCACATCTTCGACCTCGGACATGACCTCGGCGTGGAACCGGCGGAACGGTTCCTCGACCCGGCGTTTGCCGCATCCCGCCAGGACGATCTCGTTGCCCTGATCACCAGCCGTCTTCCGCTCTCAGCCGACGGGCGCGTCCTGACCGCCACGGTCGAGCGTGTGGAGCCGCTGCCGGACCGGCAGTCGGTCCGGGTCACCCTTCGATACGCGGTCACGACGCTCCCCGGTTCGGTGGCCATTGCGGGAACGATGTTTCCGTACGATCCGGAACATCAGACTTTCATCAACGTCTACGAGGGCGACGCGCTGGCCCAGGCAATCATCGATGGCGGACGAGAACGCTACGAGTACTTCACGGGCACCATCCAAGGGCGACGGGCGGTCGTCAGCACGTTCCTGCCCGCCGGCATCCAGCACATCCTCATCGGCCCCGATCACATCCTGTTTCTTGCCGGACTCCTGCTGCTTGGCGGCACCTGGCGACGCCTCGCACTCATTGTCACCGGCTTCACGGCGGCGCACAGCGTCACGCTGACGCTGGCGGCGCTCAACCTCGTGCGGCCACCGATGAGCCTTGTGGAACCGGCGATCGCGCTCAGCATCATCTATGTGGGCGCCGACAACCTGCTCAAGCGCGATGGGCGCGACATGCGCGCGTGGATCGCGTCAGGCTTCGGCCTGATTCACGGCTTCGGGTTCGCCGGGATCCTGCGGGAGATGGACCTGCCGGCGAGGGCGCTGGGCTGGTCCCTGTTTTCGTTCAATGTGGGTGTCGAGCTTGGGCAGCTGCTGATCGTGGCCGTGTTGGCCTCGATCATCGCGCTGATACACTCTCGCAGTGAAGTCTTCGGCCGTCGTCTGGTCTTGGTGGGCTCCGTGGCCGTGATGGGCGCGGGAGCCTTCTGGTTTGTTGAGCGTGTGATGTTTCCGGGAGCGATGTAATGAGACGTGTTGTGGTGCTCGGTGTACTGGTGGCGGTGGGCGCGCTCTCGATGAGCGTGGCGGCATGGAACGCGGGCAATCAAGCCCAGCGCACGGTGACGATGGATCAGGTCAAGGAGAACCTGTACGTCCTCAAGGGTGGCGGAGGGAATACCGCGGTGTTTGTCACCACGGACGGCGTGGTGGTGGTTGACGCCAAGAATCCTGGCTGGGGCCAGTCGATTCTCGACAAGATTCGCGAAATCACACCAAAACCCGTGACCACCTTGATCAGCACTCATACCCACGGAGACCACGTCAGCGGCAATGTGGAATTCCCGGCCAACGTGACGGTCGTGGCTCACGAGAACGCCAAGGCGGCCATGGAGAAGATGCCGATCTTCGCCGAGAACGCGGGTCGCGGCATGCCCACGCGGACCTATGCGGATCGGCTGACCCTGGGCAGCGGCGCCGATGCAGTGCAGCTCTTCTACTTCGGCCCAGGGCACACTGACGGCGATTCGATTGTGGTCTTCCCGGCCCTGCGAACGGCCCATTTCGGAGATCTGTTCGCCGGCAAGGGCCTGTCGCTGGTGGATCACGCCAACGGCGGCAGCGCGCGCTACTACAACGAGACGCTCAAGAAGACCCACGCCGGCATCACGAACGTGGACACAATCATCAACGGCCATCTGGGCACGACCACCACGTGGGACGACCTGCGCGTCTTCGCGGAGTTCCACGACGATGTCCTGACGTGGATGCAGGCGCAGTTGGCCGCCGGAAAGACGCCGGAAGACGCGGCGAAGGAATGGGTCCTGCCCGCCAAGTACGCCGCACTGGGATACGCGCCGAGCGTCTCGTCGCTGTTTGGAGGCATGACGGGCCGGCTGCAGCGGCTGGCTGAAGAAATGAAGGCGCGATGACGCACATGTGAAGAAACTGTGACACTCGTGACCAGGAGGTGCCGGCATCAGTCTAATGAGGAAAGGGAGACAGACATGCCTCACACATCCCGGCGGCTGGCTCTGCTGGTCGGCCTCCTGATCTTCGGACTCGTCGTCGCCATTCGTTCAACGGGCTCGCTCGGGGCGCAAACGCCGCATCCTGACAACAAGGATCTGCCGACGCCGGACCTCAGTCGCGCCTACGAGTACGTCAATCTGGACTTGCCCGCTCATTTCACGGATCGTAGCGGACGCGGCGCTGGTCGCGGCGGTCGCGGCGGCGGCAGCGTGGCCGCTGCCGACAACACCCCTGAGGACAACCCGATCACCAACGCCGGCGCCACGCTGGGCCGCGTGCTGTTCTATGACGTCCGGTTGTCCCGGAACGACACGGTGGCCTGCAGTTCGTGCCATCAACAGGCGTACAACTTCGCCGACCCGCGCGCCAACAGCGTCGGCCTCAACGGAGGCGCCACGGCGAGGCATTCGATGAGCCTGGCCAATGCCCGGTTCAACGGGAACGGCCGGTTCTTCTGGGACGAACGCGCCTCGGCACTCGAGGTGCAGGCGCTGATGCCGATTCAGGACACGGTCGAGATGGATATGTCGCTGCCCGAACTCGAAGTGAAACTGGCGCAGACGACGTTTTATCCGGCCTTGTTCGAGTCGGCCTTTGGTGACCCCGCCATCACCAGCCACCGCATCGCGCTCGCACTGGCGCAGTTTGTCCGGTCGATGGTCTCGGCCAATTCCAGGTTCGATGAGGCGCTGGTGCAGGGCAGGCAGGGCGAGCCGGTGCTCACTGCGCAGGAGCAGTTGGGTCGCACTCTCTTCGAGGGGCGACGGGCGGGGAACCTGCCGTCGCTGCCGTGCAGCCAGTGCCACCAGACCGCGGTGCAGGTCACATCGAGTCGAGGCGGCCGCGGCGGGCGCGGCTCCACGATGAACATCGGCCTCGACAGCGTCACGACCGACCCCGGTGCCGGTGGCGGCCGCTTCAAGGCCCCGTCGCTCAGGAACATCGCGGTCAGCGCGCCGTACATGCACGACGGCCGGTTCGCAACGCTTGAAGAAGTCGTGGACCACTATAACGAGGGCATCCAGGCCACGCGCGGACTGGACCGGCGTCTTCGAATCGGCCGGAGCGGCCAACCGGCTCGTTTTCAACTCAGTGAGGATGAGAAAGCTGCGCTCGTGGCTTTCCTGAAGACGCTCACCGACGAGACGTTCCTGACGGACCCGAAGTATTCCGATCCGTTCCCGGTGTCCAGTACGCCTGAGGGAACTGCGTCTACTGTCCCGCGGTCAGACCTCGGAACGCGGTGACAGAGTCTTCCTTCGTCCAGTAGCCGACGCGCCCGTCGATGTCACGATCGAGCGTGTGCGTCACGCGTAACGTATCGTTCACGCTCGCCGTGGCCGTCCGGCCCTTCACCTCCACGACCAGCGCGTGCCAGGTGTTGAACGGCAACTGCTCGTGCGACTCGCCGTGGGCAAGTACGGTCCGTGTCCCGCGTTCGAACATCCAGATGGCGACGTTGCCGTCTTTCGTATTGTAGCGAGCGTAGATGTAGGTGCCGTCGGGCTTCAGGTTGAAGACGAGCCCGGCTGTCTGGTCGGACGCTCCGGCGAGGATCTTGAACTCCACTGCGAGGCGGCCCTGCGTGAATCCCGGAATCGTCCTGGCGGCAGCCAGCGGGAAGACGCGGGGCACGGACGCCGCCTCGACGAACCGCGGCGCATCGGCGCCAAAAATGACACGCGCAGCCTCTTCGTCCGGCATGGGCGATGACAACGT
>JAHEFO010000099.1 GCA_024640135.1 Acidobacteriota bacterium | reverse complement strand
CTTGAGCGGTCCCAAATGGCACTTGAGGCGGCGTACGCGGAGATTGAAGACTAGGGGCTAGGTGCTGAGTGCTAGGTGCTGAGTGCTAGGTGCTGGGTGCGAACGGCGATTGCAGTGTGGAGATGTGAGCGATGAGAGATTTCAGACGTATGGTTCGAGCGCTTCGGTACACCCTCGGCGCCCTTGTCGTCTTCGTCCTGTTGAGTGCGTCGGGCTTCGCCCAGACGCAGCCACAGGATCCGGTTGAAGAGTACGTCCCGATGAGCCAGACGGCTCCCCGCGAAGTGCTTCCGGCGACGCCCCTCGTGTTCTACGCCTACTCGTTCGTGTGGCTGGTGCTGCTCGGGTACGTCTTCATGATGTGGCGCCGTATGGCGCGCGTGGAGCAGGACCTGGCTGATGTGCAGCGCCGTCTGAAGGACGGCGGCGGGCACTGATCGCGCCATGTCATCAACACACTTCATTTTTATTCCTGCCGTCCTTCTGGTCGGCGTGGTCATCGGCTGGGTGCTGGGGTCGCGCGCCGCGCGCGATGCGTACGCGATGGAACTCAAGCGCCGCGAGGAACGCGCTCAGCGCAAGACGGGACGGTAACGCCTCAGGCGCCGACCCCCAACCGCTCGGCGAGAAACGGCGGAAGCCCGGCTTGAAAGAGACGCTCCTGGGCGGCCCTGACGTCATATTCCGTCCGCCGCAGTTCTATCGTGCCCGCGCCTTCGTCCAGTACGCCAAACGCGGCGCGCGGGTCGCCGTCCCTGGGTTGGCCGACTGATCCCACATTGACGAGCAGACGGCCGTCCTGCGGCCACTCCACGATGCTGAGCTCCTGCACGTCGGGCGTCTCATCACGGACCGACAACCCGTGGGTGCGGAAGACCGCGGTCACGTGCGTATGCGCGTTGAGGCACAGCGGCGCCGACGCGAACTCAAGCGCGAGGCTGGCGTCCAGAATATCCTGCACATAAAAATCCTCGTCGAACGGCGTGCCGTGGCACGCCTCGACCCTGTCGCCGAGCGGCAGGGGGCCCTGCGGGAGTCCGGCGAGGTAGGTGAGGGCGTCCGGGGGGAGTTGCTCACGGGTCCACTCGATCGCGTGACGCGCAATCGGATTGAACGTCATCGCCGTCTCGAGGCCCGCGCACACCTTGTCGTGGTTCCCGCGCACGGTCAGGACCGGCGCAAGGGCTGCAATCCGCCGAAGGACCTCGACCGGTGCGGCGTTGTAGCCCACCAGGTCGCCGAGCACGACGGCGCGATCGATACGGAGGCCGGTCGTCGCGATCAGGACGGCGTCGAGCGCATCGATGTTCGAGTGGATGTCTGCCAGAACGAGAGTACGCATCAGTTGCTTTCAAAGGGTACGCCGATCGTCGGCGGCAGCGCGCTGAGCGCCTCCAGAATCCGATCGGCGACTGCGGACGCCGAGGCGCGTGAGGCATTCACTCGCAGGTGGGCCATCCGATAACTTTCAGTCCGCGCGGCGTAGAGCCGTTCAAGTTGTGGCCGGTCTGCGGCAAGGGGACGCCGCCCGTCCATCGGAATCCGTCTCACCAACTCCGGGAGCGGGACGTCAATCCAGACCGATGCCCCATCGAGGTTGATCACCTGGCGGCTGTCGGGATCCCCGAAGGTTCCGCCGCCCGTGGCGACGACCACATGGCGCAAGGGTGTGAGCAGGGCCAGGACCTGGCGCTCGAGCGACCGAAAGTACGGCTCCCCCTGCTGGGCGAACACTTCGGCAATGGTCCGCTTCTCGTGAGCCTCGATGAGCTGATCGATGTCTTCGAAGCGCCAGCCCAGACGCAGCGCCAGCTGTCGTCCCACGGTCGTCTTTCCGGTCGCCATGAATCCCACGAGGTAGATCTTGTCGACCGTCATGTCACCAACTGTCGCAGGTCGGATTCGAAAGTGGGGTATGAGACCGCGACGCAGTCGGCGTTGTCAATCTGCGACGGACCCGCTGCTCCGAGTGCGACAATCGCGAAGGCCATGACCAGTCGATGGTCGCCGACGGCATCCGCCCGGCCTCCCGACGCCCGACGACGCCCATCGATGACGAACCCGTCAGGTCGTTCTTCGGCGTCGACACCGAGGGCGCGAAGTCCGGTCACGAGAGCGGTGATGCGGTCGCTTTCCTTCACGCGCAGTTCCTGCGCTCCGGAGACCTCAAGGCAGCGGCCCGTCGCCGCGCAGGCGGCCAGGACCGGAAGTTCGTCGATGAGGCCGGGCACCTCGTCCGGCGTGATGCACGTATCTTGACGGTCCCCGTAGACCACGGTCATGGTACCGACCGGTTCTCCGCCCTCCAGCGAGTCCTGCTCGACCGCAATATCAGCTCCGAGCCGCTGCAGGACGCGCAGGAACCCGATGCGGCGAGGATTGAGCGCAAGCCCGCGGATGCAGACCCGGGAGCCGGGTACGGCCGCCGCGGCCGCGGCCCAGGTGGCCGCTCCAGACGGGTCGCCGGGAACCCGAAGCGGCGCGCTGGCGGGGGTCGCCCGTTGTCCGCCCGCAACACGCACGCGCAGGCCGTCAACTTCGCAGGCCATCCCGAACAGGGGGAGGGCGCGCTCCGTATGATCACGCGTGGCGGCAGGCTCCAGGACCGTAGTGGTGCCGGCCGCGTACAGGCCTGCCAGCAGGACGGCACTCTTGACCTGGGCGCTGGGGACCGGTGGGGCCCACTCGAGTCCCTGGAGCGGGCCTCCGTCGATAACGAGGGGCGCTCGACCACCACGGGAGGCGATGTGGGCGCCCATGACCGTCAGCGGGTCGATGATTCGGCCCATTGGGCGCTGCGACAGAGAGGCGTCGCCCGTGAGCGTGGAGCGGAACGGCCGGGTGGCCAGCAGGCCCGCCAGCAACCGCATCGTGGTGCCGGAGTTTGCGGCGTCCAGGGCCTCGGGCGGGGGCGTCCAGGGCCGACCCGTCACGGCAACGACATTTGGGGCCTTCGCGACGATCGTGACCCCCAGTGCGCGAAGACAGGCCAAGGTGGCGGCGACGTCGGCTCCCGAGGAAAGACGTTCGATGACGGACTCTCCTGGCGCCAGAGCCGACAGGAGCGCATATCGGTGCGAAATCGACTTGTCGCCGGGAATTTCGGGGGTGCCGCGAACGGCGCGGGCCGGGGAGAGGTTCAAAGAATGCATTTTCCAGTGCAGGAGTCAGGACCAGCAGCTTAGTATGTTACTCAACGTTCACCGATGAAGACTGACAACCACCTCATCCGTCTGAAGTTGCCCAGCTCGTTCGAGATGCTGGATCTCGTGCAGGTCCTCAGCGACCGCCTGTCGGCCGTGGCCGGCCTGGACGAAGACACGACCCACTGGGTCAGTGTGGCTGTCCGGGAGTCCGTGATCAACGCCGTGAAACACGGCAATCGCGAAGACCGGTCGAAACACGTCACGGTGCTGTTCACGCTGGCGCCGCGTCTCAAGCCTGAACAGTTCACGGTCGAAGTGCTCGACGAGGGCGAAGGATTCGACTACGAAGAAGTTGGGGATCCGCTGGCGCCCGAGAACCTCATGAAATCGAGCGGCCGTGGAATCTTCTTCATGCGCAACTTCATGGACGATGTGGCCATCGCGCGCCGCCCCGAAGGAGGGATGTCCGTGCGTCTGGTGAAGAACCTCTAGCAGGTGGCGCTCGATCCCCGTTTCCTGGCAGTCGCGGTCGAAGCGGCCCTGGCCGCGGGCCGACTACAGCTTCAGTTCTTCCGCCGTGATCTTCTGATTCGCAAGAAGGGCGTCAGCGACCTGGTCACCGAAGCTGACCTCGCGGTCGAACACGCGATTCGCGACCATTTGGCCCGGCACTTTCCGACACACATCGTTCTGGGTGAAGAGGCGGCCCAGTCGGCGCCCCTGGGCGCATCTCCGTATCGCTGGATTGTGGATCCGATCGACGGCACCACGAACTTCGCGCACGGCCTGCCGCTGTTCTGTGTGTCGATTGCCCTGGAAATTGACGGCCGCGTCGAGGTAGGTGTGGTCTACACGCCGGTCATCGATGAACTGTTCACAGCCGAACGGGGCGCAGGCGCGCGGCTCAACGGTGTGCCCCTGCGCGTGAGCCGCGAGTCGGCGTTGGGTGACGCGCTGCTCGTGACCGGATTCCCGCCTCAGGCGGCTGACACGCTGGACGTGCAACTGGCGGTATTCGGCGAATTTGTGGCGCGAGCCCGAGCGGTGCGCCGTCTGGGTTCGGCAGCGCTCGACCTGGCCTTTGTGGCGGCCGGGCGCTTCGACGGATTCTGGGAGGCGTCGCTGCATGCCTGGGACGTGGCGGCCGGCGTCCTGCTGGTCCAAGAGGCCGGTGGATTGGTCACGGATTTTCACGGCGGCTCTTTCGATAATTTCGGCGGACAGCTTCTGGCATCCAACGGAGTCGTTCATCCCCGGTTGCTTGAGGTGTTGGTGGACGTCAGACAGCGCGAGGGCGCAGCCGGGTGAACTCGACTGGGGACAGGCCGTCAGGTGAGTTGGGATTCACCGCCGAATACACCGAGAATGTCGTTGGCATCGATCCTGCTGGTAAGGCCATTGAGCGTGATGAATGCGCGACGTAAGGAGAATCGTATGAAACGGGTGATGCGAAAATCGGCGGTGATTGCTGGGGCGTTTGTGTTGGCCATGAGCGTCACGGCAAACGCGTCGGCGCAAATGGTGCACTCGGTGGGTCTGGGTGCCGGGCTATTTGCGCCGAGAGGTCTCGATGCGCGGGATGCGAACGACGTGCTGGTCGAGAATCTGAATACACTGGCGTTTGATATCAAGGACTTGCGCGGCGCGGAGGTTTTCGGTGAGTGGATGGTGGGATTCTCCGATCGCGTGGAACTGGGCTTCGGGGCAGCCTACTACAGTCGTACCGCGCCGAGTGTGTACGCGGACTTCGTGAACTCCGATCAAAGCGAGATTGAGCAAGACCTGCGCCTGCGAATCATCCCGCTTTCGGCGGTGGTCCGGTTCCTGCCATTTGGCCGCCCCGGTCAGACTCAAGTGTTCCTGGGTGGAGGAGTCAGCGTCCTGCGGTGGAAGTACTCGGAAACAGGAGAGTTCATCGACTTCTTCGATAACTATGCCGTCTTTCGGGATCGCTACGTCGCCACCGGAACCGCGGTGGCGCCGGTGGTGCTGGGCGGCGTGCGGATGCCGATCGGCGGCGACATCTATTCGCTCAACGCGGAACTACGCTACCAGTTCGGCACGGGCGACCTGGGTGTCGACAGCGGGTTTCTGACGGACACCATCGACTTGAGTGGCCTGCACTTTACTGTGGGGTTTCGGATTTCGTTCTGACGTAAAGCGCCACGCCCCCACTTTCCGCGGTGCGCGTGAATCCTGCAAGGAATGCGGGGTTCGCGCGCACCAGCGTCGCCAGGACATCGCCCCCCTCGGCTGATTCTTCAATGAGAATCCACTTCACGTAACGCCGCGGCGTGACCAGGGCGGCCCTCCAGAGGCTTCCGTTGCCTTCGTGCAGGAAATCGCGCAGATTGAATCCCTCGGCGGACATCTGCTGCATGTAGTGACCGAGCGATCCCATGCTGGCCATGATTGGCGTGCCGTCCCACGCCTCGGCAAGCGCAGCGGTCACCGACCGTCGCGCGTCGCTGTAAGGCCGCTCCCACTGCGCCTCGCGCACCATGGGGGCCTGCAAGTCCCAGGGCGGGGTACTCCAGACGGCAAGAGCCAGCACTGAGCCAGCGGCGACTACGTGCAGGCGCCGGGGCAACCGCGCCAGCGCGAAGGCGCCGGCTGTCGCGGCCGCGACCACGACCGGCGTCATGTATCGAATGCGAGTCGGATGGCCGACGAAGAACGCGTACAAGGGGAGCGCGGCAGTCGCAACCAGACTGAGTGGTACCAGCGCCCTGGCGACGTCAACCCGGGCTTCTGTCCAGGACCCGGACGGGCGGGATGGCCCCCTGAGAATTCGCCCCGCTCCAGTTGCCACGCAGGAGACGATCCCGGCCAGTCCGAGCCAGAGCAGCCAACGCCCGCCGAGGTTGGAGGCCCCCTCAACCACCTGTCTGAGTGCGAGCCATGCGCTTCCACGCGCCGGGTTATTCGGTTCGAAGAAGCCGCTCGTGACAAACCACGAACCCGTGCTTCCCCAACTGAGCAGGAGGAATCCGACCACCGCACCAGCCGGGTAGAGGGCCAGCCGGCCGACGCGGCGCGGGGACGCAACGGCTCCCAGTCCCACCAGTGCGGCTGCGATGAACCAGCCTTCGTAACGCGTCAGCATGAGTGCGGCCAGGATGGCGCCAGTGCGGGAGGTCTGTGCAGGGTCTTCGTGCCGCAGCCAACGGTCCATCGACGCGGCAGCCAGGAGCGCCAGGCCGAACAGCAGCGGCTCGGTCATCGGAGTGCTCTGGAGGTAGAGGACGTTGGGATTCAGAAGGATGACCAGCGGGATAGTCACCGCAATGGACCAGGACAGGGTTGACCGGATCAGGTATCCGGCAAGGGCCCTGAGGCCAATCAAGAGCGCCGCCATCGACAGGGCCGCTCCCGATGCTCCGGTGCGGTAGCTCCAGTCCCACTGGACGGGCAGGACATTGAGCATATGAGGCAGCGGGAGCCAGATGGCGCCCAGTTGCTGCCACCCTGGCGTCAGGCTGTCGATGACGCGTCGCGCCACGATGAGGTGGCCGCGCGCGTCGTAATGACTCAGGGTCAGGTCGAGGCGCGCATACCAAATCACCGCTGCCAGGCTCAGCACCGCGCCGAGGGCGGTCACCAGGCGGACGACGCGTGAGGCCGTCCGGGTGTCGGCTATACTCGTGGGGTTGTTGGTGGCGACGACGCGCACGTGTGCAGCCATTGTATCTGTCCCGAAGCCTTTCCCCTCAGACCCATGGAACAGTTTGTCGCCTGGCTGCAGCCGATTGTCGAGCGTTTCGGCGGTGTCGGCATGGCGATCATGGCGTTCGTGGACTGCTCGTTTGTCTCGATGCCGAATGTCAGCGATGTGCTGATTGTCTGGCAGACGATCCAGCATCCGGACCGATGGTCCTACTACGCGTTCATGACGACGGTCGGTTCGATCGCCGGGTCGCTGGTGATCTACTGGATTGGCCGCAAGAGCGGCGAGGCGTTCCTGCTGCGGCGATTCAAGCCGGAATACGTCGCTCGCGCGCAGCGGGTGTTCGAGCGCTACGGCGTCTGGGCGATTGCGGTGATTGCGATGCTTCCGCCGCCCGCGCCCTACAAGATTTTTGTCCTGCTGGCCGGCGTCGGCGGGGTGGGACCAGGGATGTTTGCCCTCGCTGTCGCGCTCGGGCGAGGGGCGCGATATGGACTTGAGGGATGGCTGGCCAGTGTCTATGGGGAGGCGGCCACCGAGTTGATGAAGGACCACATGACAGCGGTGTTCCTGTGGTTGCTGGGCGGTGCCGTTGCCGCCGGTGCCGCCTATCTCATCTGGCGACGACGTACCGGACGGCCCCGGGCAGCATAAAATGAACCGGCAGGCCACTAGTGAGCACAGAAACCCCAATCGACCTGTCGGTCGTCATCCCGGTCTATAACGAAGCAGAGAACCTCGAGGTGCTCTGCCGTGAGTTCACGGAAACCCTGAGCGCGTGGGGCCGGCCCTTTGAACTCCTCCTGGTGGACGACGGGAGCCAGGACGGGTCCCTTGAGATTCTGTGTCGCCTCCAGGCCGCAGATTCTCGTATTCGGGTGATCCAGTTCCGGCGGAATTTCGGGCAGACAGCTGCGTTCTCCGCGGGGTTCGCCTACGCGCGCGGCCGCCTGATCGCGACCGCGGATGGAGACCTCCAGAATGACCCGCGCGACCTGCCGGCGATGGTCGCCCGAATTGAGGGCCGGTCAGGCAACGAGGGGGAATTCGACATTGTGTGCGGCTGGCGGAAGGACCGGAAGGATACGTTTATCAACAGGCGCCTGCCGTCAGTCGTAGCCAACCGGCTGATTTCGTGGGCGACGGGCGTCAAGCTGAACGACTACGGGTGTTCGTTGAAGGTCTTTCGGGCGGAGGTCGTCAAGCCGCTGAAGCTCTACGGCGAGATGCACCGGTTCCTGCCGGCCCTCGCCAGTGAGATGGGCGTTCGGATTGCCGAACAGGTCGTCAACCACCGGGCACGCCAGTTCGGGCGGACAAAGTACGGCATTTCCCGAACGGTCCGAGTGGTGCTTGATCTCGTGACGGTGAAGTTCCTGCTGAGCTACTCCACGCGTCCACTGCAGATATTCGGTCTCTTGGGCATCGCCATGGGCGGGATCGGGGGGGTCATTCTGGCCTACCTCGCCTATGTCAAGCTGGCCGGTCCGGCAGCCATCGGAGACCGACCGCTGCTCTTGTTGGGAATCCTGCTGGCGTTTACCGGCGTCCAACTGCTGACGATGGGGTTGCTGGCGGAGCTGCAGGCGCGCACCTATCACGAGTCTCAGGGGAAGCCAGTCTATGTCGTCCGGCGGGTTATTGAAGGCCCCGGGACGGCCAACATGCCAGACTCGCGGTCTAGTGATGTGTCTGAAAGGGACGGAAATCGATGAAGTGTGTTGCAGGACTTGCGGGATTGATCGTGTTGCTGGCCGGACCCGTCACGGCTCAGGCTGCGCAAGCGGCCGGAGCGACGGAGCAGGCTGAGCCAGTCCGCCGGGAGGATGCTTCGACGACGAGCCGGTCGTTTCTGGGATTACTGTCGGGGGTCCAGATTGTTGACCGGGCCGCGCCCATCCTTGCGGGTGAGTTCGGCTTCCGGGTTCGGAAGAACCTGCAACTGGTTGTCGGGAGCGGACGGTTCGCGAACGTGGTGACGGAAAGCCGCGTGGCGGAGGCCGCGTCACTGGCGAGCTACATTCAGCAGACTCAGGGCAAGGTTGCGACGAGTGACATTGATGCGCCTGCATGGTTCGGCACCGTGGGGTTGCGATACATCTACGAGAACGCGATCGGCGTTCGGCCGTACTTGCTCGCGAACGTGGGCCTGGCGCGCGTGGAGTTCCGACCCACCTTTACGCTCGACGGCTTCGACATCGGAACGCTTCTGAATGATTACGGCGTGACGCTTGGTCGCGATCTGCTGGGGCCCGGCACCCACCTGGCCTATGGTGGCGGGGCCGGTGTGGTTGTTGGCGACAGATGGTATCTGGATCTGGGAGTGCGCCTGACGCGAATCAATACTCCCGATCACGCGACCAATGTGCGTCGGGTCAGCATTGGAATCGGTCGCCGCTTCTAGTATCGGGACACTGGGAGACTGGGGTGGCCTTGCGGCGATGGGGGTGGGTAGTCCTGGCGGCGGCCGTGGCGTGCGGGAAGAGCCCGACCGGCCCCACGCCACCAGGGCCCGTCGGGCCTGCAACGCCGCCCGTCATTCGATCGATTGGGGTACCTGCCAGTCGCGTCGAAGTTGAACAGGACATCACCCTGAATGCTGTCGTCGAAGACGCAGAGACGCCGTTGACGCAACTGACCTTCCTGTGGACGGTCAATGTCGGCACGATTGCCGGCAATGGCGCCACCGCCACCTGGCGACACGCGGCCGGGCTGTTGAGCGGCGTTGATGTCGTTGTCACCTTGACGGTGGTCGACAAGTACCAGGCCATCGTGAACAACCAGGTCGTCGAACGGGAGTATCGCGTGGTGGGGCAGGCGTCCCCGTTTCGCGTGCATGATTCCGGCGCGGAGATGAAGGAACTGGCGCGCAAGTTCCTGGTGGATCTGTTCGGGAACTCCAGCATCCCCCCGGGCGAGTGCCTCGTGGACTTCAGTGACACGTGTGCCTCTGGCAAGAATGACGAGTTGAACGACATCACACTGCATCGGCAGTTGGTGGTTGTCCAACAGGCCACGATCTTCAGCCAGACCGTGTCGTTTCCGACGTCAGCGAGCGCCGTCGTGGTTTCCGACAGCCAGTTCCTGGACTTGTGGCTGGACGACGGCCTGATCCGCCCGTACCGCAACGATTTTGTGGTGACTGGGGTCTACGAGATGGGGCGGTGGTGGATTTGCAGGAGTTTCGTGCCGGACCCTGCAACCGCATTTGGTAGTCACAGCACCAAGTCCGACGCGCTGTACCGCAACAGGCGGGGCGGCGGAACGCCATTCAAGTAGATCGTGACGCGGCTGAGCCTGTTGGCGGCGGTTGTGCTGACGGTAGTCGCGGGGGGACTGCGCGCCTGGGATGTCCCGCACGGTCTGGCTGTTCGTCAGGGCGCCGACTGGACCGTCCGATCCGGGTTTGTCTTCCTGAAATCTGCCGGTGATGGCGCCCTGCAGGTTGAAGTGCCCGGCCCGTTCAGGTTGGCCGTCGACGGTCAGTTCGTGCTCGAACGCGCGCCTGGTGATTCGGTCACCGTGGCGACGGTCCCCCTCGCACTCAACCGGTCACCGCACGTACTCGAGATCGCACATGAACCGGACGTGACGCCGCGGCTGAGTTGGACCGACGCTTCCGCCCATGTCGCCTTCCCAGTGCCGGAGTCTGCTCTCGCGCCGGTCGCGCTGGGGCCGATCAGTTGGCGGCTTCGGGAGGCTCGACCCTTCGTCGGTCTGGCGGCCGCGTTCGCCTGGACGTCGTTCATGCTGTGGGTGGCATGGCGGTGGTTCGAGCGGCGCCTGCCCGGGACCGGGCCGTCGTGGGATCGGCCGATGGTCACGGTTGTGGCCGCCGCAGGCGTGCTGGCAGGTGCGGGCATCTGGTGGGCGTGGCCGACAGTGCCGTGGGCGCCGGACGAGTTGTGGCCTTCGACAGTGATGGAGGGCGTGTCACGACACTTCACGGGGGGATGGTTCGACCTGTACCCACCCGGTCACTTCTACATTCTTGCCGTGGCGTATGTCCCGACGCTCGTCCTGCACGCGGTGGATTTGCTGCCGATTGACCGGGACGGTCTCGACGCCGCGCTGCAGCTGATCAGCCGGGGCGTGTCGTGGTCCATGGCGCTCGGGATTCTGGTGCTGGTTGCCCGTCTGGCCGAACACCTGGGCGGCCGTGCCCAGGCATGGCCCGCGGCCGTGTGTGCCACCGCCAGCTTGCCGTTCGTGTTCTACGCGAGGCTGGCCAACGTCGACGTGCCCTATCTGTTCTGGTTCTGCGCATCGCTGTTGTTCCTGCGCGCAGCTGCTGAGAAGTCGCGGCGGCGGGATATCGTGGGTTTCGCGGTGACCGCGATGCTTGCGGTCGTCACGAAGGATCAGGCCTACGGGCTGTATGTGTTGCCGGCTGTGTGGATCAGTTGGCGCGTGGTGCGGCATCCCGGCGGCGCGGGGTCGCTGGCCATCGCGGCCCTTCTGGCGGGGTTGACGTTCGCGGCCGGCCATAACCTGCCGCTCAATGTTGCGGGCTTCCGCGAGCATGTCGCGTCGATCACCGGGGGCGGAAGCGAGACCTACCGGATGGTGGCACCGTCGCTCGCGGGTCTGGCGAGTCTCGCCGGTATTGTCGCCGGTCAACTCTGGTGGGCGCTGGGTGTGCCAGGCGTCGTCCTGGTCGGTCTGGGGCTTTGGCAGTCCCGGACGTCGACCTGGATTCCCGGCTGGGTCTGGCTGTTTCCGATGTCGTATCTGCTCACGTTCGTTGCGGTGGTTGGCTACAGCTACGACCGGTTTCTCCTGCCAGTGACGCTGGTGTGCGGCCTCGCGGGTGGCGCCGGCCTTCGCACACTGCTCACTGCGGGGGAGACGTCCCGCCGGGCTCGCTGGGTGGCGTGGACCTGTGTGGCATGGCTGGTGTGGCGCGTGGCGTCTGTTGATGCGCTGGTGCTGCGTGACAGCCGGTACGAGGCGGAGTCATGGCTGGCCGCTTCGGTGCCCCGGGGCGCGCTCGTCGCCTCGGTGTGGCAGGCGGGGTACCAGCCACGGCTGGAGGCCTTCCGCCATCAGGAGATCGCGCCGACGGTCGAGGGCACTCTGGGCGCGGCGCCAGACTTCATTGTGGTGAACCGCGAGTTCGTGCGGCGCTATCCGGATGGCGCGCCGATGCCGACGTGGCTGGGTTGGCTGGAGTCGACTGAGTCGCCCTATGTTGAGGCTTGGCGCTGGAAGGATCCGCTGCGGGGCACTGAGTTGGCCTGGTGGCCGACCTTCACCGACCGACTGGAGTCCCCGTTCACGAACCTTGATAAGGTGAATCCCGAAATTGTGGTGTTTCGCAGGAAGTAGAATCTCGACCTATGGCGTTTTATCGGACGTTCTCAGAGAAGAAGCTCACGGGCGCCGGTGCGGCGCGACGCGGCCGGATCGAACACGCGAGGTTTGAAATGGTGGCTTCCGTCACCCAGGCCCCCGCCGACTTCCTCGAAGTGGGGCCGGGGCAGGGCGCCATCGCCGACCTGGCGATCGAGCGCGGATACCGCTACCGGTCGGTGGAACCCAGTCCTCAGCTCTGCGCGCAGCTTCGTGAGCGCGGCATTGAGGTGACCGAGGCGTTCACGCCGCCGATTCCAGGCGAAGACGCCTCCGTGGACATTCTGTATTCGGATCAGGTCGTGGAGCATATGTCCGGCATTGACGCCGCCCGGGATTGGGTCGCCGAAGCCCTGCGGCTGATTCGACCTGGAGGAACCCTTTTTGTGGTCGTTCCGGACTACCTGAAAGAGCGTGAGTTCTTCTGGGACATCGATTACACGCACAATTTCATCACGACCGAACGTCGGATGCGCCAGCTGTTGTACGACGGTGGCTTCGAGGTCACGCGGATGGTCAGGAGCATTGGACTGGCCACCGGATTCCGCCGGGACCTTCTGGCGGCAGCCGCGCTCATCGCGAACGTGCCGGGCACCAATACGTTGTCGCGATACACCGGGACCGAGGAGCTGTTGTTCAAAGTGCGAAAGAATCTCTTTGAAACACTGGCGTTTGTGGCACGCCGGCCCTGAGCCGGTCGAAAGCCCCCCAAACACGGACCGGCTCGGTCGGGTTACAATAGGCGGACCATGGCTCAGAATTATGCGGCGAAGTACCTGCTGAAGGCCGCCGCCAGCGCCCCCCGCGATTTCATCAACGCCGCCGTTGCGACGATGCGGCCTATTCATCCGACGGTTCTGATTTTTCACTGCACGTTTGTGTGTGACGCCAGGTGCGAGATGTGCAGCAACTGGACGCGTGGCAACCGCAAAGAGGACATGTCCCTCGAAGATGTCGAGCGGGTGTTCGACAGCAAGTTGTGGAAGAACGTCGAAGTGGCGTTTGTGTCCGGCGGCGAGCCCACGACTCGGAATGACCTGGTCGACGTGTGCCGGGTCATGCTCGACAAGTTGCCGCGGCTCCGGAAGTTCGGCATCAATACCACCGGCCTGACACCGAAGCGCGGCATCCCGATGCTGACGAAGATCGCGGAGTTGTGTCACGAGCGCGGGGTCATCTTCTCGACCCGTGTCTCGATCGATGGTGTCGGTGACATGCACGATCAGGTGCGCAAGGTGCAGCGGGGATTCGACAAGGCGCAGGAAACCATCGTCGCGATGCAGGCACTCCAGAAGCGGGTGCCCTTCAACTTCGGCATTTCGACCACCATTTTCTCGATGAACCTGAGCGACGCCGACAACATTCTGGCGTGGGCGCGGCGCGAGGGGCTCGACATCGTCTTCAACATGGTGCGGTTTACCGACCCCATGCTGGGCAATGCCGAGCTCGCCGATACGTGCAAGCCCGTGGGCGAAGAAGAAGAGCGGATGCGGCAGTTCTTCATGGATCGCGTGCGCATGGATCCGTTGCTGGACGGGCAGAACTACATCTACATGCACTATGCCGACATGATTTCCAATGGGTATCATCGGCAGGCGCCGTGTCCGTTCCAGACCCAGGGCATCATGCTGAATCCCAACGGGGACCTGTTCTTCTGCGAGAACAGCGACATCGTCGGCAACGTGCTGCAGGAGGATGCGGAGGCGGTGTACTTCAGGCAGACGAGTCAGGATCACCGCGAGTCGATCAAGACGGACAAGTGTCCGACGTGTCTCAGTCCGTGCCAGATGAACGTCTCGGCCGTGAAGCAGGTGTTGCCCTACGTGAAGTTCCTGTATCGCGCGTCGAAAGAGAAGCGCAAGGGGCCCAGAGCCGCAGCGATGGTGTCTGCCGAGTCGAAATAGTCAGCGGGTCGGCGGTCCTCCGGGCAGCCG
>JAHEFO010000098.1 GCA_024640135.1 Acidobacteriota bacterium | reverse complement strand
AAGAACCCGAAGCGTGACATGCCGATTGGGATTCTGGGATCGCTTGTGATCTGCACGATTCTCTATGTGCTGTTCTCACACGTGCTCAGCGGCGTGGCGACGGTCGAGGACTTCCGGACCCAGGGCCGCGAGGCATCGGTGACGTTTGCGATCACCACGTACATGGTCGGCTACGGGTGGTTGGCCAAGTTCGTGACGATTGCGATTTTGGCCGGGTTCTCGTCCGTCATTCTGGTCATGCTGCTCGGGCAGTCCCGGGTGTTCTACTCGATGAGCCGCGATGGGCTGGTGCCCCAGCTGTTTTCCGATACGCACCCGAAGTTCAAGACGCCGTGGAAATCAAATCTGCTGTTCTTTGTGTTCACGGCGGCGTTCGCGGCGTTCGTGCCGGGAGACATCGTCGGCGAGATGACCAGCATCGGGACGTTGTTCGCGTTCATGCTCGTGTGCGCCGGCGTCTGGATCATGCGGGTCCGACGGCCGGACCTGGTTCGTGGATTCACGGTGCCGGCGCTGCCGGTCGTCTCCGTGCTCGGGATCGCAGTGTGCGGCCTGATGATTTATGGCCTCGGGTGGACGAATTGGCTGCGCCTCGCAGGCTGGCTGGCCATCGGCATAGTCTTGTACTTTGCGTACGGCGTGCGACACAGTAAGTTGAGAACAGGGAGGTAACACTGGTGTTGTTGGATGGTGCGCGGATCGCCAGGACGATTCGCGAGGAAGTGGCTCCCCGTGTCGCGGCCTTTGACACGGCTCACGGACGCCCGCCGACGTTGCACATCGTGCTCGTCGGCGACGACCCTGCCTCGCAGATCTACGTGCGCAACAAGGAACGAGCCGGGGCCGAGGCGGGGCTCACCGTCGCCGTGCACCGGTTGGCGTCCTCGGTCACGGTGGAGGATGTCCTTGCCACCGTGAAGAGTCTCAACGACGACCCCGCCTGTGACGGCATTCTGGTGCAGGCGCCCTTGCCAAAGGGCATTGGCAAACACGGCACGGAGCTGGTGTTCGATGCCATCGATCCTCGCAAGGACGTGGATGGCTTCCATCCCCACAATGTCGGCCTGCTCGTGCAGGGGCGGGCAGTACTGAAGCCCTGCACTCCTTCAGGTGTCGTCGAACTGCTGGACCGTACCGGTCACGCGATTGCCGGTAAACACGCCGTGGTGATCGGGCGCTCGGAAATCGTCGGCAAACCGATGGCGTTGCTGCTGCTGCAGCGCGATGCGACGGTCACAATCTGTCACTCGAAGACGCCCGACCTGGTGGCGACGTGTGCCCGAGCCGACATTCTGGTTGCGGCTATCGGCCGTCCGGGATTCGTGACGCGGGAGTTCGTCAAGGCTGGGGCGGTCGTGATCGATGTCGGGATCAATCGGGTCGATTCCCGCGAGCAGGCCGTGCAGCTGTTCGGAGCGAACCATCCCCGTCTGGCGGGGTTCGACCAACGGGGATCGATGATCGTGGGCGACGTGCATCCTGCGGTCGCCGAGGTCGCCGGCGCGATGACTCCCGTGCCCGGCGGTGTCGGGCCGCTGACGATCGCGATGTTGCTCAAGAACACGATCGAGGCCGCAGTAGATCGATAACCGATTGCCGATAGATTCCAGATTACCGGTTGTCGATGTGACGATAATCGATCACCGATTACCGATTCCAGATTGCAGTTTCACCCAGACCGCCTCGGTGTTCGCCGCGGTCTGCTCCAATGTCCCCGACGTGTCGATCACGTAGTCGGCTCCGGCGACCTTGTCGGCCAAGGGCAGCTGCGCCGCGATTCTGGCGCCGGCATTGGTCTTGCTGAGGCGCCCCCGGGACATCAGCCTTGCCAGTTGCTGCTCTGGCCGGCATTTGGCCACCACGATCACATCGAAGTCCTCTTCGTGGCCCGTCTCAAACAGCAGGGGGATGTCGGCGATTCCCATCGGCGCATCGAGCGCCGTAAACCAGCGTGCGATCGCCGCGTACACCTGCGGATGGATAATCTCTTCGATGTCCTGGCGGGCCGTCGGGTCGGCAAAGATGATGGCCCCAAGCGCCGCCCGGTTCAATTGACCGCCTGGCAGCAGGACCGACGGCCCGAATCGGCCGACCACGGCGGCGAGGCCCGCCGAGCCGGGCGCAACGGCGTCGCGCGCCAACTGGTCGGCGTCAATCACCGGCGCTCCGAGGCGCGCGAAGGTCTCCATGCACTGTGACTTTCCGGTGGCAATCCCTCCCGTGAGAGCGATCCGTCGAGCGGGTGCATCCATAGTCTCGTCACATCCTTTCTATTGATCGTCAGCCGGCGGATTGGCCGACATTTCAGACTCGAGGTCACTGGCGGGCGTGATTCGCTCTTCGACGAACGCGTTCCACTCGTGACACTGCGGGCACTGCCAGAGCAACTCCGTGCTCCGATAGCGGCACCGGGTGCAGACATGGGGGTCGAGGTAGAACACGGACTGCCGCGTGATGTCGATGTAGCGGGCGACCAGCGGGCGCGGGAGGTCCAACGATGAGAGCAGCGCCCAGATGGCCTGGTGGATCGCGAGCGCATGAGGATTGTGCTCAAGCGCGCCAAACAGCAACTCGAGCGCCCGCGCCGGTTGTCCCTGCGAGATCAGATGGCGCGCCAGCGCCGCGCGAGCACGCCACTCCCGAGGCGCCGCGCTCGTCAGCTGTTCGCACAAGGCGATGAACCGGTCGCCCCGGCCCTCGCTGACGTACAGCGCTTCGAGCCGTTCCAGCGGCAAGTACGCGCGATCGGGCGAGACTTTCACGGCCGCTTCCCAGATCGCAGCCGCGCCGGCCGTGTCGCCCTGCAGGCGACGCACGTCGCCGAGGCTCAGATACGCCGGGAGCACCGTGGCATCCAGTTCGATAGACGCGGTGAAACGCGAACTTGCGGTCGTCAGGTCCTGGGCGCGGAGGGCCTGCAGGCCGAGCTCGTGCTCCAGGAATGCCAGGATGGTCTTCGAGCGCACCCGCACCGCCGGGCCGGCGATGGCCGCCAGACGCTGTCGGGTTTCATACGCCTCTTGCCACTGGTGCTGTTCTTCCTGCAGTTTCTCGAGGTTGTTGAGCGCGGCTTCATTGTCCGGTGCAAGCTTGAGCACTTCGGAAAAGGCCTCGGTGGCGCGATCGACGAAGCCGCTGCGGCGGTAGTCCAGCCCCAGGCACAGCAGCACATTGGCGTGCTCCATCTGGCTCAGCCGCGGCCGCTGCAGCAGGGTCTGGTGCTCCTGGATGGCGCGCCCCACCTGGCCGCGCTCGCGGTAGAGGTTGCCCAGCATCAGCCGCAACTCGAGAGCGCCCGGCTCCAGTTTGGAGGCCTCTTCCAGCTCTTCAATCGCCAAATCCACCCGGCCGGCTACCAGGTAGTTGAGGCCGACAATGAAGTGCGGTGACTGCCGGACGCGTCGCCGATCGACCCACTGCCCCTCGTGCAGCTTGTACCGCTCCCAGGCTTTTCCTGCGGCGATGCCAATCAGCAGAGCGGTGATGATGAGGATGAGAGCGAGTCCGCTGTCCATGTTGCGTCTTAGATGAGGAGGTCGCGCACCAGTGCGTCCCAGCGGCCCTGGCCGCGCAAAATCAGTTCAATGAATTCACGGACCGCGCCCCGTCCTCCAGCCGCCTGAGTCACGTAGTGCACCTGCCGGCGAACCTCGTCGCAGGCATCACCGGGGGCCGCCGAAAGACCCGCCATCTGCAGCACCGGGAGATCCATGAGGTCGTCTCCCATGTACGCGATCTGATCCGCCTGCAGTCCTCGAGTCGCCGCGAGTCTGTCGAACGCCGCGCGCTTGTCGCGTTCGCCCTGAAGCACGACCGTGATGCGCAGTTCCGCCGCGCGCCGCGCGGCGGCGGGGCTCGCGCGCCCGCTCAGGAGTCCGACGTCGAGGCCCGCCTCCTGCGCCCACACGATCGCCGACCCATCGCGGACAAAGAACGGCTGGCGTTCCTCGCCGGCTCCCGTGACGCTGATCGTGCCGTCGGTGAGGACGCCGTCGACGTCGAGCAGGAGGAGGCGAAGCCGCCGCGCGCGCGACTGAATGTCATCGTGGGTCAGGAGCATCAAATCATCTGTGTGCGCCAGAGGTCGTGCAGGTGCACGACGCCCTCGACGCGAAACGAGCCATCGACGACGACCAGCGCGGTGATCTTCCGTAGTTCCATCAGTCGGATAGCCTCCACTGCAAGCATACCTCTGGTGATGGTGACGGGCTGCTGCGTCATCACGTCACGTGCCCGCTGCTCCAGCAGGGCCGATCCCGGGGTCATGTGCCGACGCAGGTCTCCGTCCGTGACAATCCCCAACAGCTGTTGCGCATCGTCGACGACGCACGTCATGCCCATCCGCTTGTCGCTCATTTCGTGAATCACCTGCGGCATCGGTGCGTCAGGCGGGACGACCGGGACGGCCTGGCCGCCATGCATCAGCGCTTCCACTCGCAGCAGCTGCTTGCCGAGTCTGCCGCCGGGGTGAAGGTCGGCAAACTCCTCCGCGCGGAAGCCCTTGCGCTGTGAGAGCGCGAGCGCCAGGGCATCACCGAGGGCCAGGGCCGCGGTTGTGCTCGCCGTTGGTGCCAGGTTCAGCGGGCAGGCCTCGGCCGCGACGTGGCAACTCAGGGCGATATCCGCTGACTGGCCCAACGTGGACTCCAGGCGGCCGGTCAGCACGATGAGGGTGGCGCCCAGCCGCCGGATGCCCTCGACGAGTCGAACCAGTTCTGCCGTCTCGCCGCTATGCGACAGGGCCAGGACCACATCCTCCGCGCGCACCGCGCCCAGGTCGCCGTGAATGGCCTCGGCCGGATGCAGAAAGAACGCGGACGTTCCCGTGCTGGAGAGCGTAGCGGCGATCTTGTGCGAGATGATGCCCGACTTGCCCATGCCCGTGACAATGACGCGGCCGGCGCAGGCCTGAAGCAGCGCGACAGCCTTCGGGAAGTCGTCCGTGAGCTGTGGAATCAGGCCGAGAATGGCCCGCGCTTCTGTGTCGAGGACCTGCCGGGCCATCTCCAGGGCGTCGGCAGGCGTTCCGTGGTCTTGAGGCTGACGCGAGTCAATCATGGGAGGTCACGCATGGGGTTTCACGATCGTGTTGATCTGGACGAGCTTGCGCAACAGCGGCTCGAGCAAGTCCAGCCTCAGGGCATTCTGCGCGTCACTCTTGGCCTTCGACGGGTCCTCATGGACTTCAAGGAAGACCCCGTCCACTCCCGCAGCCACGCCGGCGCAGGCCAGTGGTTCGATGTATTCGGCCAGGCCCGAGGTGACACCGTCGCCACCGCCCGGCAGTTGCAGACTGTGGGTCACATCAAAGATCACCGGCACACCGAGCGCGCGCATCATCGGAAACGCCCGCATGTCGACGATGAGGTTGTTGTAGCCAAACGAAAACCCGCGTTCCGTGATGCACACGCGCGAATTGCCGGCGGCCGTGACCTTGGCGATGGCGTGGCGCACATCGAGCGGCGCCAGGAACTGCCCCTTCTTGATATTGACGACCCGTCCCGTGGCCGCGGCGGCGGTGATGAGGTCCGTCTGGCGCGAGAGGAACGCCGGAATCTGCAGGACATCAGCGACCTCGGCCGCCGGTGCCGCCTGCGCCGTCTCATGGATGTCGGTGAGCACCGGCACGCCAGTTGCCGCCTTGACGCCGCGCAGTGCCTGGAGTCCTTCGAGCATCCCGGGGCCTCGAAATGAGGAGGCCGAGGTGCGGTTGGCCTTGTCGAAGGAGGCCTTGAACACGTAGGGCACTCCCACACGCGCCGCAATGGCCGCGATCTCGCGGGCCAGAGCAACGACGTGAGACGGGCTTTCGATGACACACGGACCGGCAATCAGCACCAGGTCTCGACGGCCCAGGACGACATTGTCGTCGACAGCAACCAGATTCATCGCCGTCGATCGCCGATCGCCGTGACGTTGGTGGTCAGCCCCTGTTGCGCCTGCGCGTACCGGTACGCGGCTTCGACGAACCCGGCAAACAGCGGATGGGGGCGCAGCGGCTTCGACTTGAACTCGGGATGGAACTGGACCGCCACGTACCAGGGATGGTTGGGCATTTCGACGATCTCGACGAACTTGCCGTCGAGCGAGCGTCCCACGATCCGCAGGCCCTTTTCCGTCAGCGCCTTTTCGTAGGCGCAATTGAACTCGTAGCGGTGCCGGTGGCGCTCGTGAATGATCTCCTCGCCGTAGAGCCTGAACGCCAGTGAGTCCGGCGCGAGGCGGCAGGCGTAGCTCCCCAGTCGCATGGTGCCGCCCATGTCGTCGACGCCCAGCAAATCGCGCAGTTTGTAAATCACCTTGTCCTTGGCGTCTTCGACCACTTCAGTGGAGTCGGCGTCCTTGAGTCCCGCCACGTTTCTGGCGAACTCGACGACCGCCCACTGGAAGCCGTAGCAGATGCCCAGGTACGGGACTTTCTGCGTGTGCGCAAACTCGGCCGCCGCCATCATGCCGCGGCTGCCACGGTCGCCAAACCCCGGCGCCACCAGAATGCCGACGGCATTGTCGAGCAACCGCAGGTTCCCGGGTTCTTCCAGGGCTTCGGCTTCAACGAACTCCAGGTTCACCTTGAGGCGGTGTTGGAACCCACCGTGGTACAGGGCCTCGGTGATGCTCTTGTACGAGTCCTCGTATTCGGTGTACTTGCCGATGAAATGCAGCGTGACTTCATCCTTGGGCTCCTGGATGCGGCCCACCAGATCCTGCCACTGTTCCATATGCGCTTCGGTCTGCGGCAGGCGAAGGTGTTCGAGCACGATGCGGTCGAGGCCTTCACCGGCCAGGCTGAGCGGGACTTCGTAGATGCTCGAGACATCGCGCGCCGTAATCACCGCCTCCTTGTCCACGTCGCAGAACAGCGCAATCTTGTCTTTCAGGTCCTGTCCGAGCGGTCGATCGGTGCGACAGAGCAGCACATCGGGCTGAATACCAATCGAACGGAGGTCGCGCACACTATGTTGCGTTGGTTTCGTCTTCAGTTCGTGTGCCGACGCGATATACGGCACCAGCGTGAGGTGGACAAAGAGGGCGTTTTCGCGACCGACATCCTGGCGGAACTGGCGAATGGCCTCGAGGAACGGCAGGCTCTCGATGTCGCCGACGGTGCCGCCAATCTCGACGAGCAGGACGTCCACGCCCTCGGCCGCGGAACGGATACTGTCCTTGATCTCGTTCGTGATGTGCGGGATGACCTGCACGGTGCCGCCAAGATAGTCACCGCGGCGTTCTTTCTGAATGACCGACCCGTAGATCTTGCCGGTGGTCCAGTTGTGGTTGCGCGTGGACACCATGCTCGTGAACCGCTCGTAATGTCCCAGATCCAGGTCCGTCTCCGCGCCATCGTCCGTCACATACACTTCGCCGTGCTGGAATGGACTCATCGTGCCGGGATCCACATTGATGTACGGGTCGAGCTTCTGCAACGCCACGGTGTAGCCGTGGCCCTCCAGCAGGCAACCGATGGAGGCTGCGGCCAGTCCCTTGCCGAGTGACGACACGACACCGCCGGTGACGAAGATGTATTTCACGGGACGATCGGGCTGAGTGGGGGACATCACAAGTTCACGCATGTGGGCTCTCGCTGGTTAGTTGAGGGATGGCTTCCATCAGCCGGCGCACGCGATCGAGATCGTCTGGCGTGTCAACTGACGGGGACGCAGAGTGTGTTTCGACGGTTCGAATCCGAATGCCGTGTTCCAGAGCGCGCAATTGCTCCAGGCCTTCGGCTTGCTCCAGTGGAGTCGGCCGCAGCCCCGCAAGGTGGCGCAGTGTCTCGCGACGGTAGACGTAGAGACCCAGATGGCGCCAGGCCTGAGGTGACGGCACGCCGGCGTGCCGGTACGGAACTGAGGCCCTGGTGAAATAGAGGGCGTCGCCCTTCAGGTCCACCACCACTTTCACGACACTGGGATTGCCGGCATCGGCCTCGTCCAGTGGTGTCCGCAGCGTACTCATGACCACGCCCGGATCGCCGAGGCAGGCGTCGGTCGCCGCGTCGACGGATGCCGGGTCGAGCATTGGTTCATCGCCCTGCACGTTCACCACAATGTCGCACTGCACATGCTCCGCCACCTCGGCAAGACGGTCGGTGCCCGACCGGTGATCGGCGCGCGTCATCACCGCCGTGCCGCCAAAGGCGTCAACCGCGTCGGCAATGCGTGGGTCATCGGTGGCGACCAGTACGGCAGACACCAGGCGCGCCGACGATGCGAGGCGATACACATGCTCGATCATTGGATGACCGGCGATGAGAGCGAGGGGTTTTCCGGGGAGACGAGTGGCTTGATATCTGGCCGGGATAATGGCAACAACCCGACCTCGCACAGCAAGCCCAGCGGGAGAGACTACTGGCACGAGGAATCTTAGCACAGGCCATTCCGTCAGGTGTTACCATCGGCGTCGGTATGCATCGTCTGACCTCAGTCCTCCTGCTCGGAGGCGCGGTGTTGTTGACGTCGTATGTCAACGCGCCGGCGGTGCTGACCCCTGCGCCGTCGCCGGTGTCGCCGGCGGACCTGGCCGGGATTGATGCAGTCGCGCCGCTGGCTGATGACGTGGCGCAGCAGGCCGAACGTCTGCGCGCGCGACTCGCCGCCGCACCTGAGACGCCGGTGACGCGGCGAGATCCCTTCAGCTTCGGTCCGCGCCTCCCTCCAGTGCCATCTCCGGATGCCGCCGGAGAGCCGCCGATGCCCGCGGTCCAAACCGATCCCGTGATCGAGTGGCCAACATTGGTGGCGCTGCTGACGGACGGCGGCGACCCTGAAGCGCGAACCTCGGTGCTGGGCATGGATGAGGGGATAGAGATCCTCAAGGCCGGCGAGACCATAGGCGGGTTTCTTGTTCGTGAGATTACGGTGACGTCTGTTGAGATCGAACACGTCGCCACGTCCACCGTCACCCGTCTGTCCATTCGATAAGACACGTTCACGGGCACCACAGCGGCCTTTTCCCCGCGAAGGATGGTGCTGTCATTCCCCCGGCGCCGTGTGATCCTCTATAATCTTGTGTTGGCCGCGCCTGCGAAGCGCACCACTGAGGTGCAAATCGCTGCGTTGTCAGTAAACACGCGGGCATTCACTCGGCGAAGAAGACTTTTCCACACGGTTTTCAACAGATCCTGTGAAGATCTCGCGACGTTCGCTCCACGCATGGAGGGACGTGACCTAAAACCGGAAAGGTCCGCATGAGCCCCGCCACCATTACTCGTACTGAAGACGCACTCCACGTTCCCGACAATCCCATCATTCCTTTTATCGAAGGCGACGGCACGGGGCCGGACATCTGGCGCGCCAGCGTCCGGGTTTTTGACGCGGCCGTTGCCAAGGCGTATGGGGCCGCTCGCGCAATCTCGTGGAAGGAAGTACTGGCAGGGGAGAAGGCGTTCGGGCGAACAGGGAGTTGGTTGCCTGAAGAGACGCTGGCGGCGTTCCGCCAGTATCTTGTGGGCATCAAGGGCCCACTCACGACGCCGGTCGGCGGAGGTATTCGCTCCCTGAACGTGGCGCTTCGTCAGGAACTGGATTTGTATGTGTGCCTGCGGCCGGTGCGGTACTTCCGTGGCATGGAGACCCCGGTCAAGCGGCCGGACCTGGTGGACATGGTGATCTTCCGCGAGAACACCGAGGACATCTACGCAGGAATCGAGTTTCAGCAGGGGACCGACGATGCGGCACAGTTTGGCAAGGTGTTCGCCGCCACTTTCCCCAAACTCTTTAAGAAAGTCCGATTCCCGCAGTCCTCAGCATTCGGGATCAAACCCGTGTCGAAGGAGGGCAGCGAGCGGCTCATCCGGGCCGCGCTCAAGTACGCCATCGCCAACAACCGCAAGAGTCTGACGCTGGTGCACAAGGGCAACATCATGAAGTTCACCGAAGGGGCGTTCCGTGACTGGGGGTATGCGCTGGCCCAGCGGGAATTCGGCGCGGTGGAGGTGGATGGCGGTCCCTGGTGCCAGTTGCCGAACGGGATGATCGTGAAGGATGTGATCGCGGACGCGTTCCTGCAGCAAATCCTGACGCGGCCTGCCGAGTATGACGTGATTGCCACCCTCAACCTGAATGGGGACTACATTTCCGATGCGCTGGCTGCGCAGGTGGGGGGGATTGGTATCGCGCCGGGCGGTAACATCAACTACATGACCGGTCATGCGGTGTTCGAGGCGACTCATGGCACCGCGCCCAAATACGCGAACCTCGACAAGGTCAATCCCGGTTCGCTCATTCTCTCGGGCGAACTGATGTTCCGCTACCTGGGATGGACGGAGGCGGCAGACCTCGTGATCAGCAGTCTCGAGAAGTCCATCGACGACAAACAGGTCACGTACGATCTGGCGCGCATGATTCCGGGTGCGACAGAACTGAAGACGTCGGAGTTCGCCGACGCGATGATCAAGAGACTGTAAGGAATCGGTAATCGGTAATCTGTAATCGGTGATTTTTAATCGGCAATTTGTAATCTTCGTAATCTTTGGAGTGACATCATGAATCGCAAAGTAACGGTCGTCGGTGGAGCAGGCAATGTGGGAGCGACAGTGGCCCGCGCGATTGCTGTCAAGGAGCTGGCCGATGTCGTCCTCGTTGACATTGCGGCCGAGAAAGCCGCCGGAATCGCCCTGGATATCTACCAGGCGTGCCCGATTGATGGGTCGGACTCGCGCCTGATTGGCACGGCTGACTACGCCGCCAGCGCGGACTCGGATGTGGTGGTGATCACGTCCGGCGTGCCGCGAAAACCAGGGATGAGCCGTGACGATCTGCTCAACGTCAACTACAAGATCATGCAGTCCGTGGTGGAGCAGGTCGTCAAGTACTCACCCAACTGCATCATCGTGCCGGTGGCCAATCCCCTGGATGCGATGTGCCAGGCCGTGTACCGGCTGAGCAGATTTCCGCGCGAGCGCGTGGTCGGGATGGCCGGTGTGCTGGACTCCGCGCGAATGCGGACGTTCATTGCCATGGAACTGAACGTCTCGGTTCAGAACATCCATGCCTTTGTGCTCGGGGGGCACGGCGATACGATGGTGCCGCTGCCGCGATTCTCGACCGTGGCCGGCATCCCCCTGACCGAACTGGTCGAGATGGGCAAACTGTCGCAGGAGAAGCTCGACGAGATTTGCAAGCGCACCGCCAACGGCGGCGCTGAGATCACAAAGCTCGTCGGCACCAGCGCCTGGTATGCGCCCGGGGCTGCGGCTACCGAAATGGTGGAAGCCATTCTCAAGGACAAGAAGGCCATCTTGCCGTGTTCGGTGTTCCTGCAGGGCGAGTACGGCGTGAAGGATTTGTTTGTTGGTGTGCCGGTGAAGCTCGGCAGGGGCGGCGCGGAAGAAATCATTGAGATCCGGCTGACTCCGGAGGAGCAGGCGGCCTTCAACAAGTCCGCGGCGTCAGTCAAGGAACTCACCGGCGTGATCGGAGTGTAATGACCATTAATCCGGCGACCTGGCCCCTCTGGCTGACGCAATTTCTGTGGTCCATCGCGACGCTCGCGGTGGCGTACATCCTGGGTAGAGTCATCAACCGCGTGGTGGCACCCCGCCTGGTTCGTCTTGCGCGCAAGACCCAGAGCGAGTGGGATGACGTCATCATCGAGGAACTGAAGCGGCGCGTGCCGTGGTGGAGCATGCTCGTCGGCGCCTGGCTGGCGCTGGATTACTGGCCCGCACTTGGCGCGAATACCTCGTGGCTCGAGTTCGCGCACAAACTGCTGTTTGCCCTGGGCGGCGTGTCGGTGACCATGATGCTCATCGGCATGGCGTCCAGGTTGCTCGCGCTGTACGGCACCTCGGTCAGCCCGGGAATGCCGGTGACCGGACTGACGAAGAATCTGCTGAACATCTTCATCGGGGTCATGGGTGGGCTGGTGGTACTGCACGGGCTCGGCATCGAGATCACACCGATGCTGACCGCCCTTGGCGTCGGCGGGTTGGCCGTCGCCCTCGCGCTACAGGAACCGCTGGGCAATCTTTTTGCCGGGTTCTTTCTCTCGATGGCGGGACACATCCGGATAGGTGACTTCGTGAGACTCGAGGACGGCCTTGACGGGTACGTGACCGATTTCAGCTGGCGGTCGGCGCGCATCAGGCAACTGGGCAACAACATCGTCATCGTGCCGAATCTGAAACTGTCCCAGGCCACCGTCCTGAACTTCCATCTGCCCGAGCAGGATTTGGCGGTCATTGTCGGGGTCGGCGTGGACTATGACTGCGATCTGGCCCATGTCGAGCGGGTGACGATTGAAGTGGGCAGGGAAGTGATGAAAGAGGTGGAGGGCGGCGTCCCGGACTTTGAGCCGCTGGTTCGCTACCGCGAGTTCGCCGACTCCAGCATCAACTTCAACGTGGTCCTGAGGGGAAAAGAATACAAGGACCAGTTCCTGGTGACGCACGAGTTCATCAAGCGCCTGCATGCCCGCTACGCGCAGGAAGGCATCACGATTCCGTTCCCGCAGAGCACACTGAGCACGCGGGGACCACTGCCGGTCTCTCAGGTGGCGGATACCGGGCGGGCGTAGCGGATCACTCGCTCCCGGGAGCGGCGCATGGGGCGGACGGCCCCATCGTCGGGCCGTGGCGTCATCAGCTCGGCGGAAGCCTTCCGGCAGAGGTCCTGGCGGCCATCAGCCTTCGTCCCTCCCGATCGGGATTTGCTGGCGCCGCGCGTCCGAGAGCAGACGTCTCATGCGGCCGAGTTCCCTGGTCAGCGCCCTCCGCCCGGCGGGCTCCAGGCGATAGACGCGTCCGCGCCGGGAATCTGCTTCGTCTCGTGACGCCGCCTCCGCGACCAATCTTCGGCGCGCCAGGCGCTGCAGCGCCTGGTACAGGCTGCCGGAGCCCAGGACGAAATCGTCGCCCACCCGTTCTTCAATCCGCTGTTTGATCGCGTACCCGTGGAGTGGCCCCTCGGCAAGCGTCATCATGACTTCCACGGCAACTGTTGAGAGGGCTCGGGAATCGTTTTGATCGGTCATGGGTCAAATAAGTCACAATCGTACATATCACATCGTGACTTATATGAGGCTGCTCAGGTTTGTTTTGATCGTGCGGGTGGGGCCGCAGCGTACTGCGAGACAGCCTCAGACTTGGGTCTGGCGTCATCAGTTCGTATCCGATCAGGTTTTTGGCTACAATTACTCGTTCACAAAGAGCAAACAGAGTGCCACCAATACCAGAAAAAATCGGACGATACGAGATCATTGAAATTGTCGGCAAGGGCGGCATGGGAGTGCTCTATCGCGCGCATGACGCGATATTGGAGCGCGACGTTGCTCTGAAAATGATGCTCGTCGACTTCTCCCACGACACCGCCGCCCGTGAGCGATTTCAGCGAGAAGCCAGGGCGGTGGCCCGGCTCCAGCATCGGAACGTGGTGACGATCCACGAGCTCGGGGAGGTCGAGAGCACTCCGTACATCGTGATGGAGTTCCTCGGGGGCCACGATCTCGACTCCCTGATGAAGCAGGATGTCCAACTGACACTGGTTCAGAAACTGGACATCGCCGCCCAGGTTTGCGAGGGGCTCGCGTATGCCCACGAGCAGGGCATCGTGCATCGCGATATCAAGCCAGGCAATGTGCGTGTGCTCGAGGACGGCACCGTCAAGATTCTTGACTTCGGAATCGCGAAGTTCGCCATGTCCTCGGTGACGCAGACGGGCACCGTGATGGGGACGCCGAGTTATATGGCGCCTGAGCAGATCATGGGGCAGGGAATCGACGGCCGGTCCGATCTGTTTTCGGCGGGCGTGCTCCTGTATGAGCTTCTGGCTGGAACCAAGCCCTTCCAGGGAGACAGTCCGACGGCGGTGGTGTACCAAATCATGAACGGTGAGCCCGTGCCGCTCAGGGAGTCCATTCCCGATTTGCCTGAGAGCGTCGACGACATCGTCGCGCACGCCCTGCGGAAGGATCCGGTCGAGCGCTACGCGACAGCCAAGCAGATGGCGGTCGACATCCAGACGGTGCGGGCGATGCTCGACCCGCAGCTGCACACAGGCCATACGCCCGTGTTGGGGATGCCGTCCACCGGCGGCACGACACAAATGTCGGTGCCGCTGTTTGCGACGCAGAAAGTCAAGGCCCCCGGGGCCGCCGGCGCTGGC
>JAHEFO010000321.1 GCA_024640135.1 Acidobacteriota bacterium | reverse complement strand
CCGCAGCCGGCACACTGGCAATCATGGCCTATTCCGAGATCTACGGCGAGCCCACTGCATCGGACACAATGGCGGCGAGGTTCGAACTCACGCGCACAGCCGACGACGACCCACTGATCACGGTCACGGGATCGGTCCGGACCACCGCGGATTCAGGGCGCCGTGCCGCGCTGGGAACCCTGGACTTCCCCGCCTTGCCGGCTGGCGACTACCTCGTCCGAGCCGTCATCACGCTCAACGGCACGGAGATCGGACGAGTGGCGCGTACGCTTCGCCTGGTCGACCAGTGACGCCGTTTCCCCATTTCCCGGCGAGGAGCCGGCGGTTTTGATAAACTGCTTGTTCACCTGATGGTGGGTGTAGCTCAACGGCAGAGCACCGGCCTGTGGCGCCGGTGGTTGCGGGTTCGATTCCCGTCATCCACCCCAACTTCCTGACGCACCGTATACTTGCATCGTGCAGCCTCCATCCACGCCATCGGCGCATGAGGAGCCGCTTTATGAGGCTTTTTTCGGCCTTCGCGAGCAGCCGTTTGCGCTGACCAGCGACCCGCGATTCCTGTTCATGGGCGACCGGCATCGGCGCGCCTACGAGGAACTGCTGACGGGCCTCCGGCGACGTGAAGGCCTGCTCCTGCTGACCGCGGACACCGGCATGGGCAAGACGACGCTGTGCCGTGCGGTGATTGACGCCCTGGGCCCCCGGACATTTTCCGCGCTCATTCTGAATCCCTACATGTCCGATGCCGAGGTGGTGCGAGTGATCCTGCGCGACTTCGGCCTGGTCTCGCGCGACGACATTCGAAAGGGCGCGTTCGGCAAGGCCGACATGCCACAGCTGCTCGACACGCTGGAGCAATTCCTGCGATCGTTGATTCCCCTCAATTCCTACGCGGTCGTGATCATTGACGAGGCACAGAGCCTGCCCGCCAGGGTGCTCGATCAAATCAGACAACTCGGCTCATTCGAACAGGACGGCCAGCGTCTGCTGCAAATCGTCCTGTCCGGGCAACCGGGCCTCATCACCACCCTGGGCACTGACGCCATGCGGGCCGTGAACGGGCGGATTTCCAGGCGCGCCGTGCTGGGCCCATTGTCACCGAAAGACGTGGAGGACTACATTCAGCACCGGATTTCCGTCGCCGGCGGCGGGGACACTGTGGTGTTCTCGGCGGCGAGTGCCAAGGCCGTCGCGGACCTGGCGAACGGGGTCCCGCGCCGTATCAATCTGCTGTGCGACCGCGCACTGGAAGAAGGCCGCGTGGCCGGCGCCAACATGATCAGTCCGGCCATGGTGCAACGCGGAGCCCGCGCCCTGGCTGGCGACAGCGGCAGCCCGGCATCGGACGGGGACGAAGAAACTCTGCATCCGGACGATCCGGGCGAGGCCGCCGTCATCAACCCGGGACTGACCTTTGGCTACGCGGCCACCGCCGCCCCCCGCCCCGCACATCGTCGCTGGCTCGTCGCGCTCGGCATCGTCGTGCTGGCCACCGTGCTGGGCTACTTCGGCTGGACGACGGCGGAATCCGCGTCGTCATCCACCCCCGTCCTTCCGCAGTCACCTGGTCCGGAAGTGCGCAAGCCGGATCCCCGTCCGCTGCCGACCGACGACGATGTGCGGTACATCATGAGCGAGATCGCCAGAGGCCGTGGCGGCGGCTGATGGGGACGGGTGTCAGCGTGTGGAGAGCTCGAGTCTTGTCGTGCAGGAGTCCCGCACGCTGACACTCGTCTCCCTAGGTCCTCCAGAGAATGCCGACCACCTGCACGTGAATGCCACCGCGTTTCGGCGCGATTTCAATCGTCTCGAGCGCGGTCTCGCCGGCCGCGCCCCCTGACGCCGCCGCTGCTTCAATGGCCTCCTCCACGTCGCGCTCGAGATCGGCCAGCTTCTGCCGCGCCGCCTCCAGGTCTTTCTGCGCGCGCGTCACATCCTCCTCTTCCTTCGATCCACGCGCCCATTTCCTGGCGGTCGTCGACGCCCTGCCGATGGTGCCGACCGTCATCCCGCCGCGACGCCCGAAGATCGCGCCCAGGACCGCCGCCCCAAGTGTGCCGGCAGCCGACAACCCCGTCTGCACCTTGTGCTGCGACACATCCTGCTGTTCCTTGGCCAGCTTCATCTCGGCGCGGCGGACTTTCTCGCCGGCCGTGTTGAGCTTCGACGCGTACTTCTCGCGCAACTTGTCGACCACCTCGTCTCGCGCCTCGCGCGCTGCTGTCGCCACGCGGATCCGGAAGTCCCGTTCGTCTTCTCCACTTCGGGACACCAGCTTCAAACCGGCATGGTGCAGGAGGGGCAGCCGCTGGCTGCGGCCCAGCCACCGGTCCAGATCCTTCGTCCACTTCGCGAAGGTCTTGACCTGCTGAGCCTGCGCGGGCAACGGCGCGAACGATCCGCCTGTGGGTTGATCCTTCACCAGGTGCTCCGGCATCAGATCGGTCTCGACGCCGGCATCCCAATCCATCACGACCATGTCTGCCTCGAGCGGCACGGTGATGGCCACCGTTCGAGTCTCATCCACGTCGCGTTTCCTGTCAGAGAATGTGACCTCCGCCGAGCCGTACACCGACGGGGTCCACACGGCGTCCCCGCTGCCGGTGCCGGTGCCATCGAAGAACTGCTGAATGTCGGGAGGCAATATGGGACGTGCTCCAGCTGCCCCGGCCGGGGCCTCCGCCCTGGCAGCCACGGGAGCCGCGGCGGCGGCCGCCGCCGGTGCCGGATCGGCCTGCCGTGGTGGGCCGCTCAGACGCTTGAGATCTTCGCGCGTCAACGGGCCGCGCAGGTAGGACATGCACCAGCGGCTTTCGATGACGACGGGGCCGCGCGCGTGCACGTTGTGCACGAAGAACCGGCGCTTGCCGAGTCCGGTGATGGCCGCCTCGGCGGCGCCGCGGTCCATCGTCCCTCCGCCGGACCCTTCCAGACCGTCCAGCAACCGCGCGCGGTCGCGGTCCGTCTGCAGGCGGCCAATCAGCCAGGTGCCGGCGTTCGAGAGCGCCTTGTAGTCCAGGTCCACGGGATTCTGGGTGGACAGGCAGACCCCCACACCAAAGGCGCGGGCCTGTTTGAGCAACGTCAGGAGTGGACGCTTCGACGGCGGGTTGGCCACCGGCGGCAGATATCCGAAGACCTCGTCCATGTAGATCATGGCGCGCAGGCTGGTGGTGCCAGGCTGCGTCCGCATCCACGCCACGATTTCGCCCAGCAGCAGGGACACCACGAACATCCGCTCCGCATCGTCCAGATGCGCGATTGAGATGATGCTGACCCTGGGCTTGCCGTCCGCGTTGTGGAGCAGGCGGCCGATATCCATCGGCTCACCCTCCATCCAGGCCGCGAATCCCGGCGCGGCCAGCAGGTTGTTGAGCCGTGTCGCAAACGTGAAGCGATCGTTCTGCGGGTAGAACGACTCCAGTTCCATTACTCCGACGCGCGCCACTGGCGGCTGTTGAATCTGCCGAATCAGATCGCTCAGCGTGAGATCGCGTCCCTCACTCCAGGCGTGGCTCACGATGGTGGCCAGGAGAATGTGATCGCGACTGGTCAGCGGATCGGCGTCAATGCCAAGCAGGCTGAGCAGGCTGGCCACGACACTGGACACGCGATCGCCCAGCACCTCGGGATCCTCACGCACGGCTGGAGGCGGCGCGGTCAGCGAACTCAGGACCGAGAGGGGCGTGCCGGCTTTCGAACCGGGTGTATAGACGACGAAGTCAGCGGCCTGCCGAAGGCGTTCGATGCGCGCGCCATCCTGCCCCCAGCCGGCAAGGCCCTCGCGCCACTTGGTCGCTTCGCGATCGGCGAATGCGTCCACCGTCAGGCCCGCGCGGGCGGCTTCGTCGGCGTCCACCCATGGCGCAAACGAGGCGGCGTCGAGTTGCGGGAAGGACAGCAGCAGGTTCCCGACATCGCCCTTGGGATCGATGGCGATCACCGGCACGCCGTCGATGGCCGCCTCTTCAAG
>JAHEFO010000097.1 GCA_024640135.1 Acidobacteriota bacterium | reverse complement strand
GGCGAGACCGAAGCGGCTGGGCAGTTTGCCACCTCGGTGACGTTCAAGACGCCTGACCTGGAACGCAGGGGTCTTGAAGTAGGCGTCGATGTCCGGCACACCGGATACGCCGCGTCTGGACGACCGCAGCGCGTCTCGATCTATGACGGATTCGTCGGCATGCGGTTCGGCGAGAGCGGCCAGTTCCGCGCGCGCGCGGGGCACCTGTGGCTGCCAGACCTGGGGACCGCCGGCGCCCTGGCTGGCGCGGTCGTTGAGTACCGGGGCGGCCTCACGGCAACCGGCCACCAGTGGCGCGCCGGCGCATTCATGGGCGCCGAGCCCTTGGGATATCAGAGCGGCTATGCGCCGGCCGTTCGCAAATTCGGCGGGTACGTGGGGTTCGAACGTGGATTTCTGCAGCGCCACGTCGTGGGCTTCGCCCAGATCCGGCAAGGGTCACTGACTGAACGCTCGATGCTCAGTGTGACCAACTACATTCCCGCGGGCCGTTCCGTCTTCGTCTATCAGGCGCTGGAGTACGACCTCAAAGGCCCTGCCGACGGCGCGGCAGAGGGCGGCCTGTCGTACTTCCTCCTCAATGCGCGCGCCTCGGCGGGGTCGCGGGTGGAGCTGTACGGCACCTACAACCGCGGGCACTCGATCAACGCGCGCCAGCTCACCGATGACCTGCTGAACGGCCGGCCGTTGACGGCCCAGGCGATCGACGGTCTTCGGTATGAGACGGCGGGCGGCCGCGTCCGGGTGAGAATAGCCCGGCAAATTGAGGTCTACGGCGGCTACGCGCGCGATCGCAACAATCGTGAAGACACCTCGACAGGACGTGTGACGGTGGGCGCTCACGCCAGCAATCCGTTCGGACTCGGCCTGGATCTGGCGGCGTCGGACGCGCGTATCGATCGGCCTGCGGGCCCGTATCACTCCCGCTATGTTTCGGCCGGCCGCAGCATCGGCCGCTCATGGTACGTCGGAGCGGACTACTCCACGTCGCTCGCCGTCATCAGATTCGTGCGTAGCGACGGCATCGCGATCGAAACCCGGCCCTGGACGCGCCGGGTCTCAGGAAACGTTTCCGCCACGCTCACCCGCCATCTTTCCCTCATCGGCGTCGTCGACTACACGATGGACGCAGACTTGAGGGACCTGAGAATCATGACTGGACTGACCTGGCGTTTAAGGTAGTGTGAACGCTGGAGGGCCGGTCCATGACGAAACGACACCTGATTCTGGCTGTGTGTGGGGGGCTGCTGGTGGCGGCGGTGATTGCGCGTGTGCAAACTGTCCCGTCGGCCGGGTATGAGGACTTGCTCAAGCTCTACTCGGACTGGTCTGCTTTCGAGGCTCCTCCCCTGCTGAACGGCGCCCCGGACTACACGGCCGACACGTTCGCTCGGAGACACGCGGAACTCAAGGAGTACCAGGCCAGACTGGCGGACATCGACTCCAGCGAGTGGCCGGTGGAACAACAGGTTGACTATGCGCTCGTCGGCGCACAGATGAACGGGCTGGACTTCAACATCCGGGTGCTGCAGCCCTGGGTGCGCGACCCCGCGTTCTACAAGTCCCTCTGGACCGAACAAAGTGATACGCCGGCGCACGAAGGACCGACGCACCACGCGGTCGTCGAACTGTGGACGTACCCCTTCCCTCTGTCCTCGTCTGACGAAACGCGACTGGCTGAGGAACTGGCCGGCATCCCGCCGCTGCTGGAACAGGCCAGACTCAACCTCACTGGGAACGCGCGCGACTTGTGGATCACCGGCGCGGGCACCATGCGCCAGCAGATCGCGGACCTCGCTGAGCTCGAAGAGAAGGTGGCCGCGGCGGGACCTGGATTGAAGGCAGCGGTCCAGGCGGCGACCGTCGCGACGACCGGGTTTGCCGCGTGGCTCGACGAACAGGCTTCCTCGAAGACCGGGCCGTCTGGGATCGGCAAGGAGAACTACACGTGGAGCCTGCGTCAGGTGCATCTGGTGCCGATGTCGTGGGAGGAAGAAGAGGTCTTGCTGAAGCGCGAACTCGCGCGCGCGCACGCCTCCCTGCGACTGGAGGAACAGCGGAACCGGGGTCTGCCACCCCTGACCGCGGCGCCGAATGCCGAGGAATATGCGCGGCGCGCCGACGCCGCCGTCACCAAGTACATGGCATTCCTGAGGGACAAGGACATTCTCAGCGTGGAGGACTACCTGGAGCCGGCCATGCGGGTGCACATCGGCGCATTCGTGCCTGAAGCGACGCGAAATTTCTTCGCCATCGCGAGCCACCACGAACCCATGACGCTGTTCTCACATTTCTACCACTGGTTCGATCACGCCTGGATGAAGGCGGCGCCGAACCCCAGTGTCATTCGGCGCGATTCCCGTCTCTACAACGTCTGGGACAGCCGCTCTGAAGGCATGGCCACGGCCATGGAGGAGCTCATCCTGCACGCGGGATACTACGACGACAATCCGCGGGCGCGTGAAATTGTCTGGATCATGCTGGCGCAGCGATGTGCGCGCGGCCTCGCGTCTCTCTACGCCCAGGCCAACGAATTCGATATCAAGCAGGCGAAAGCCTTTCAGGTGGAGTGGACGCCCCGCGGCTGGATGCGCCCGGACCTCGATCTGCTGGGCTTCGAGCAGCAGCTCTACCTGCGTCAACCCGGATACGGAACGAGCTACGTGACCGGCAAGTCTCTGATCGATGAGCTCATCAAGGACCGTTCGCACCAGCTCGGCGACGCGTTCACGCTCCACGGCTTCTTTGATGAACTCAACGGCGCGGGTCTGATCCCGGTGTCGCTCATTCGGTGGCAACTCACCGGAATTCAGCCGCCGGGCTAGAGCTCCTCTTACGCCTGATCCACCCGGTCGCTGACCTGCATCCTCCGGTGCGCCTCAATCCAGCGCGCCCATGGGGGCAACAACCAGAGAATGAGGGCGCCCGCCGCCACAGCGGTGGCACCAGGCGGCGGAGGCGACCAGGGTTGCGTCACCCACACAACACCGGTAAACGTGACAAGCCCCACCAGGGCCCAGCGTCCGATGCCATCGCGCGCGACACTGCCGCGCGCATAGAGCCACACACCCGCCGCCAGGAAGCCTCCCTCGACGAGAATCGTGCCCGGAATTGAGTTCCAGAGACCGAGACCGACGACCGGGCCGCCTGGCCAGAGCGGCAAGTCAGGCCGGTGTGTCATGAAGTCCAGGCCCCAGTGGCTCAAGACCAATGCTCCCAACACGATCCCGGCCCGCCACGACCCGCAGGCACGGCGCCCAACGAGTGCTGCAAGCGCCGACCATCCCATTACGACCAGGAGGCTGTGACTCCATGGGTACGAGTCGAAGGCGAGGTTCGTGAAGGCGGTGTCGCCGGGATGGACCCGAACGGACTCCAGGCCAAGCAGCAGCAGGATGGGCCACAGCAAATCGAGGCCAAAGGCGGCGGCCACGGCGGCACCAAGAGTGACGCGGGGTTCAGCTTTCCTTGCGCCGAGAGCGACAGCAAGATGTCCGACAAACACCTCTTGCTCCGAGCTACTTCGCCTTCTTCAACACGGCGTTGACCGCACCCTGGTGGAGTGCGGAGGGGCGTCCGGTTTCGCCGGGAGCGGCCAGACTGATGGTCAGCGTATCCGCAGTGACGTCGTACACCCCCAACTGCGTCTTGCCGGCGTCCGCGCCTTCGACAATGATCAAGTCGATCTTCATGGGCTTTGTCTTGATGTCGATCTTGATCGTCCCGCGTTCATCGACCTGGGGGCCGGTCCACTGTTCGTATTTGTCGCCACTGAACACCAGGTAGGCTTCGGCTTCCGCCGGCACGGACTCGCCGTTGAACGAGCTGATGGCCCAATCGCCCTGCAGTTTGGCGAGCTCTCTCGCCGCATCATCCTGAGCCGTCTGGCCCACCGTGAAGAACAGGAACGACAGTACAAGTACACCAAGCTTCATCAAGTGCCTCCGGAGGGATCAGACGCTGCCTGCTGCCGCGCGGTTCCTTGGCAGCCCCGTGGCGAAGGCCGTCCGTCAGCGTTCGAGCAGGCGTCGCCCAATGGCCACCAGCGCCCGGGCCGACGCTTCATCAGGTCCGTCGCCAACAATGCGCGCCACTCTGGCCTCGGTCTTCGATCCGCGAATCCACAGAAATCCGTCGGCGCCAGGCCTGGACAGCCGCGCCTTCCAGCCATACCCGGCGGCGACAGGTTTCACGGGGCCGACATGGCGAGTGTACGAATAGACAATGTCGAAGGTCGCCCACTCGCCTGCAAGGGCCTCGCTGAACAGCCTCGGAAACTGGTGATCAAGCTGCTCCACCGTGGTGGCCCAGTCCGCAGGCGCCACCAGAGAATCCATGAACGAGCGCTGTGGAGGCAACACCTCGATCAGCCCCGATAACCCGTCTGCCATTGCATGACCCGGGGCCAGCGTGTCAGAAATGATGGCCCGCAACTCAGCATCGGCTGCCGCCAGCAGGGCGCCGGCACCCACCAGCGTGCCGTCGCGACACGTGGTTCCCGCGAACACGGTGCCGCCGTTCGGCCCCTCCACACCCACCACCGCACATCGTCCGTGCAGTTCCTGATCGCGCATCGCCGTCGCGACGTTGATTTCGCCGGTTTCCACTTCCACCACGTCGGCGCCGAATGCGGCCGCGATCTGATGCACGCGGCAGGACGTGGCATCGGACGCAATCACGACCGCAGGGCGCGTGTCCGCGGACCGGCGATGCATCGCGAGCGCAATCGCGGCGTTGATCGCCGCAGCGGCCTGAGGCGACGGAATGTGCGCCACGCCAGCCTCGTCTACATACGTCAGGTTGCCGCGATCCGCGTCGAAGTCGTAGGCCAATCCGAACAGGGCGCCTTCGGATCGCACCCGTTCGGCCAGTGGGTCCAGCACGTGGGTGCCGTCAGGCCGCACCTGTTCAACGTCGATCTCGTGCACGGCCACGCCTTCGTCGCTGTTGATGACAATCGGCTCCACGCCGAGCGCTCGAAAAACGCGCTCGGCAAGTCGTGACGCGGCCCCGCCGTTGGTATCGATCACCAGCGGGGCACCCTCCACTCTGGCGTGGTACCTGTCGGCGACAAACCGTACATACGCGGCGATTGCGCGGTCGCGTGTGTCCGCATCCGGCATCGCAACAGCGGCGTGCTGCGTGGGTACCGGCCTGAACGCGTTCGCCGCGCGAATGAGATTGGCCATGTCGGATGCGGAGAGCAGCGCGCCTGGCGGGGCCGGGTCACCACTGGACGTTCCGACACCTGTGGCGTACTTCCATCCGTTGTTGTTGAGAGGATTGTGGCTCGCGGTAATCATCACGCCACCGTGAGCCTCGAACATCCGCACGGCATGTTGCCAGACCGGCGTGGAAACCACGCCGAGGTCGATCAGCTCCAACGTGACGCCCAGATCCCGGCACGCGCCCACAAGGCCCTGCGTCTGTGCCGCCGCCAGCACGCGGCCAGTGGGCCTCGGATCTCTGGCAAGTACGATTCGCGCACGTTCGGCGGGGTTGGCCTGCAGGCGCGACAGCGCGTAGCAATACGCGTGACGAAAGGCGAACGTCTCGTCCCCCGGTTCCACGCCGGGACCCAGCCCGACGTCGGCACGGACACCAGAGTACGACTGCAGCCACCGTGTCTGCTCTGCCACTGGGGACCATGATGGCACACAGCCATTGGCCCACCTGTATGATCTCCAAAGCGATGACGACCGGGCACACGGGTGATTGGGCACAGATCCCGTCCGGGCGCTTCCTGATGGGAAGCGACTCTGGCCAGGACGATGAGCGGCCTGTTCATGAGGTGCTGGTGGACGCATTCGAGTGCGCCGTCTTTCCCGTGACGCAGACGCGGTATGCGCGGTTCCTGGCCGCGACCGGACACGACACGCCCCGGGAATGGCCGACAGAAATCACCGTGGCCGACCTTCCCGTCACCGGTGTGAGCTGGCTTGACGCTGAGGCGTATTGCCAGTGGCGGACAAGTGAGGGCGACCCCATGCGCCTTCCGACGGAAGCGGAATGGGAGTACGCGGCCAGAGGCGGACTGGCCGGCGCGCGGTATCCCTGGGGGAACGAGATTCCTGTGTGGGTTCCCGCATCGGGCCGCGGGGCGCTTCCAGGTCCGTGGCCGGTGACACTGGGCGAGCCGAATGGTTTCGGCCTCATCGGCATCGGCGCGAACATTCACGAGTGGTGCGCCGACTGGTACGCGGCCGACTACTACGCGCACTCACCGGTCTGCAATCCCACGGGGCCGCCGACGGGCCGGCGCCGCGCCTCCCGAGGCGGCGCCTGGCGACATGCAATCACCGTGAGCCGCTGCGCGCAACGCAGCCGGATCGATCCGTCATTCCGGTACACCGACTACGGCTTCAGGGTCGTGCGGTCCAAACAGTAGCTAGTCCCGCTCGTCCTCCAGGACGGGAGGCGACGGAGCGACTTCCGCAACCGGGCGACGGGCACGGGCCCTGATGTCCCGTCCACACACCGTCCAGCCTGAAATGACAAAACTGTAACGGCGATGGCAAAATCGGCTGAATTCGGCAGACCGGCCCAACACAGCCGTCTGCCATTCGGCTCGAAGGTGCTGCGCTGCCACCGTCTCTGTGACCGCAACTTGACGGGTGTGCGCCCTCATCCGGCTCGTCTGGCTCGGCATTTGCACTGTCTGGGCGCCAATGGCCGGCCTACCCTACACACTCATCGCTCTGTTGACGCTGCTCGCAGTCGGCCTGGCGATTGCCGGGAAGCTGCTCATTCGGCGGATTTCCGTGAACGCGCACGCGCGCCGAAGTGCGGACGAACGTTATCGTCAACTGCGTGTCAGGACCGAGACGGCAAGGGCCGAGGCCGCCGACGAAAGCGGTAGCCAGACCAGAGATGAGTTCCTGACGAGCGCCAGCCCTGAAATCCACACGCCGGTTCGCGCCGATGGTTAGTGAAGTCCACGCGAATCGGCGGATCTTGAAGATTTGCCAGTCCACGCGACGAATGGCTGTATGACGATTCTTCTCGCCGACCACGATCCTGGGGCACGACAGTTGCTCGAACGGACGCTCCAGCGCCTCGGACACGAGGTGGTGAGTGTCGCGGACGGCACTGAGGCACGAGACGCCCTGCTGGATCCATCCGGCCCACGATTGGCAATTCTCGACTGGATGATGCCGGGCCTCGACGGCCTGGCCGTCTGCCGCGCCGTACGACAGCGCAAGGCGCCGTACGTCTACCTGATTCTGCTCACGCCCCCCGACACTGACCGCGACGTCCTGGCTGGTCTTGCGGCCGAGGCTGACGACTGCCTGACCAAACCTCTCGACACTCGCGCACTGACGGCCCGCATCCAGTCAGGCGAGCGCATTGTCGATTTCCAGACCGGCCTGCTCACAACCGCCACAGCCCTGCGCCGGGAAGCCACACACGACCGGTTGACCGGCCTGTGGAACCGCGGAATGGTGCTCGACTACCTGGAGCGGGAGATTGGGCGCGTCCAGCGTTCTGGCGAACCGTTGACCATCGCGCTTGCGGACATCGATCAATTCAAACGGATCAATGACACCTACGGACACGACTCCGGCGACCAGGTTCTGCAGGAGACGGCGCGTCGCATGCAGTCGGCCCTCCGCGGGGTTGACGGCGTAGGACGTTATGGCGGCGAGGAATTCCTGCTGGTGCTCGAGTCCACTGACAGCGTCGGACAGGTCGACGCCCTCGACCGCGTGCGTCTTGCCGTCAGTGACACGCCAATCGACATCAGTCGCGGCCGGATCAACGTGACCTTGAGCGTGGGCGCGGCCCACTTTCATGACGATGGGTCTGATTTGGCCAGCATCATCTCAGCTGCCGACCAGGCCCTCTACCGCGCCAAGGCCAAGGGCCGCAACCGGATTGAAGTGTCGAGACCTGCGCGACCGCTCTTCCTGCCCGCGCCTCCCAGCAGAGCCGTCTTCTATCAGAGTCGCCACGCTCCATCAGCCAGCCGCAAACAGGTCCTGGCGACGGCTGGCATGCTCCAGGATCGGCGAGGCCGCGGAGCACCGTCGCCAACGTAGACGGCCGACCGAAGTCAAAGCGACGCTGAAGGCGCTGCGACCGGCGGACGCAAAGAGAACGGCGGCCCTGTCGTGCGATAGAATCCGCCCACATGCGCAAGGCCGTCAACATCGCCGACCTTCGTCTGGCTGCAAAGAGCCGGCTTCCGCGCGTCGTCTTCGACTACATCGACGGAGGCGCCAGCGCTGAAGTCACGCTGCGCGAGAACAGCCGGGCGTTCGAAGACGTGGTGTTCCGGCCGCACTCAGCGGTTGCCACGAAGGACTGCGACCTGCGAACCACGGTCCTGGGCACGACACTCTCATTGCCGTTCCTGCTGGCGCCGGTCGGCAGCAGCCGCATGTTCCATCCACGCGGCGAAGAAGCGGCGGCCAGGGCGGCCGGCGAGGCCGGCACCGCCTACATCCTGTCGACCCTGTCGGGCTGCCATGTCCAGGATGTCAAGAATTCGACACGCGGCCCCGTCTGGTTCCAGCTCTATCTGGTGGGCGGCCGCGACGTGGCCCTGGGCGGGATCGAGCGCGCGCGAACGGCCGGCTGTTCCGCGTTGGTGGTCACCATCGACACCCCCGTGGCAGGCAGTCGCGAACGAGACCTCCGCAACGGCATGAAGGCGCTGGTCTCCGGCTCACCCGGGACGATGCTGCCACACCTGGGTCAGTTCCTGACGCGGCCGCGCTGGATGGCCGCGTACCTGGCCGATGGCGGCTTGATGAAGTTCCCGAACATCGTGATGCCTGATGGCCCGATGGCCTACGCGGACGTGGGCGCGGCGCTGCAGGAATCGATGGTGTGCTGGGACGACCTGCGATGGATTCGCGACGCCTGGCAAGGCAAGGTTGTCGTCAAAGGCGTACACACGGCCGACGACGCGCGGAGAGCGATCGATGGCGGCGCGGACGCGATTGTGGTGTCGAACCACGGCGGACGGCAATTGGATGGAGTGGCCGCGACCATCCGAGTACTTCCAGAAGTCGTGGCGGCCGTCGACGATCGCATCGAGGTGCTGCTCGACAGTGGCATCAGGCGCGGCGGGGACATCGTGAAGGCGCTGTGCCTCGGCGCCCGCGCCGTCCTGATCGGACGCGCGTACGCCTACGGACTTGGCGCTTCCGGCGGCCCTGGCGTGACGCGGGCGATCAAGATTCTCCGCAACGACATCATCCGGACATTGACGTTGCTTGGCGTTGGTTCCACGGCGGCGCTCGACGAGTCGCTCGTTGATGTGCCGTCGGCGTGGCGCCCTCGCGCGTGACGGATCCAGGCAGACATCGCTGCCACGCGCTCGCTCGTCGGGAGCGGATGTCGATCAGTGCCCGACCATCTGCCAGGTCCGGATACCTTCGATGGGCACCAGCAGCATCACGATGTTCAGCGTGAGGTTGTCGCGTATGAGCGCCAGCATTACCAGCTCGACGGCCACGAACAACGCAAGCGTGGTGACAGGTTTCAGGCGCCAGGCGATGAGAAAACCGAACGCGGCCATGAAGATGTCGCTGACAGAGTTGAGAATGCTGTCCCCGATATACCCCTGGGCAATCGTGACCGCCCGATAGCGATCGATGACAATCGGAGAATTCTCCAGAATTTCCCAGGCCGCCTCCAGCACCACCGCCACGAAGAACCTCGTGCGAATGGGAGCCCGGCGCGCCACGAGCCATATGAGGCCGTAGAAGAGAAAGCCGTGGAGCACATGGGAGAACGAGTACGGGTCCAGGACTCGCTGTGACTGATTGCTGCTCCAGATATCAGTCTCGAGCCAGCCGAAGCGTCCGTCGGGTCCCCAGGGCAGCCGCCCCATCCACGCTTCAATCGCGGCCGTGGCAACGACGACCCCGAAGAGCGCCAGGACCAGGCGGCGGGAGACTCTGATGCCCGACATCTTCTATGAGTGCCGCGTCAGCGCGCCAGCCAGTACGTCATTTTGATGGCCAGTGAGCGGCCACGGGTGCGCAGGTCGCGCGGGCCGGGCACGGCGGTCTCGAAGCCCTCGTTGTACACGATGTAGAAGTCGGAGCCGGGGCGGTAGATGTACCAGAACAGCAGGTTGAGACTGGCCGTCCGCCGGGCGTCGTTGTACTGGACGAACGTCTTGACGAAGAGATCGGGTGAAAACGAATAGCTGACCCGCGTACTCAACACGTTGGTCGCGTACGGCCTCGTCTCCGGCAGCACAATCCGGTTCCGTGTATAGGAGGTCTCGACCAGCAGCGTGTCCTTCGGCACCACGTTCAGTGACGCCCTGTAGGTCTGCTTGTCTCCGCTGTAGTAGCCGCCGCGATCGGCGCTGATCGAACCGTACAGGCGCTTGGACTGGTTCGAGGTGTACGAACCCCGCAGGTTGTGCCAACTGTACCCCCGGCTGGGGATGACGCCGCCGGCCGTGGACCAGTTGAACGGCAGGAAGTCGTACTGCGTGTCGAAGCTGACGGAATACGACGAACTGTCCTGCGCGGTGAGCCTGACGTCGTATCCGGTCGTCTGCGACTCCCGGCGCCCGGCGTGGTTCTCGAAGTACGAGGTGTCGATGTTGAACCGCAGCTGCCGGACGCCCTTCCATTTCGGTCGCGGCGTCAAGGCGGCCTGAGCCACGACGTTGCGGATGTCGGTCCTCGGAATGAACCCCATCTCCGCATTGAACTGCTTGCCGATGTCGATGTACGTCAGGCTCGTCTCGACGAGGTCGGACGTCCACTTCGCCTTGGTGGCGGCGGCCCAGTCGCTGCCGGTGATCCCAGGTGTAAACGTTCGGGCCCCCAGCACCACCCAGTCGAGCTTGCCGAACGTGAACACGCCGTCCAGACCAACGCTGCGGTTGGACAGTTCCCCGCCACCGGTGCGATTGAGAAACATCCCGCCAATGGACGATTTGCCGAAGATGTCACGCTTGACTCGCACCGCGCTGTAGTTGGCGCGGGGGACCCGCGTGGCCGGGGCGCCGATGCCGCCCGCCGAAACCGTCGTCTGATCGGTTTCAATGTTCATGACCCCGACCGTCGTATGGCCGGAGCGACCGGTGACCCGGCCGCCGGCCAGAATCGGGACCTGGAGGCCGTCTCGCAGGCCAATGGTCCGGCTGTAGAACAGCGACAGCAGGCCGGGGCCGGCCGAAGAGCCGGAATTCTGGCCGAAGTCGAAGATACCTGCGCCTTCGGTGAAGAACTGCCGTTTCTCTGGAAAGAACAGGCTGAACCTCGACAGGTTGACCACTTCCTGATCGGCCTCCACCTGGGCGAAGTCGGTCTTGACCGTCAGGTCGGCGTTGAAGCTCTGTGACAGGCCCACCTTCAAATCGAAACCGGCACCTGTGTCGGTCTTCCTGGGAGTGCCGGCATCGTAGTCGCGCGAGATGAGTGGCGCCAGATACGGGACGAACTCGAGCCGCCGGCGCGGTGTGAGATCCCGAAGGCCTTTGATGACCCCGGCGCCGGACATCCGCGCAAAGCCCATGGCCTGCCACTCACGCGGAAACGGCACCCAGTAGGTTTCTTCGTTCTTGCGCAAGATGATGCGGCACACATTCAGGCCCCACACCGTGTCGCCCGGCCCGCCCTCGAACCGCAGTTGACTCAGCGGAATGGCCAGCTCGATGTACCACCCCTGCTCATCAATGGTTGTCCTGTTCTCCCACACCGCATTCCAGTCGTAGTTGACCATGCGGCCTTCTTCGGTGGAATTGGCATCCTTCAACGCCCCGAGGGGATTGGTGGAGAAGTAGAACGCGTTCCGGTGATCGTGAAACGTGTCGAGGGTAATCTTGACCTGGTCGCTCTTCCGCAACAGGGAATCACGCTTGAGTTCAGTCGCAATGATGCCTTTCGGATCGGAGTCATACGCCCAGACGCCGAAGTAGAGCATCTTGTCGTCGTAGAGGATCCGGAATTCGGTGCGCTCGGTGGATGCCCACCCGTATTGCGGCTCGCGTTGGATGAACCGGCCCTGCGCCGGCGCCAGTTGCCACTCGGCCTCGTCCAGCTTCCCGTCAATCTTCGGCGCCCGGCCGTCCGGCAACCGTGCGGCGATGGCTTCAAACGCCTCGTGGTCAATCTTCGTGATGTCCGTGATGATCGGGCCGCCGCCGCTGTCGTTCTGCCCCGGAACCTGTGCCGCCGTTGTCGCCATCGACTGGGCCGAGGCCCGCGCGCTCGACAGCAGGACGACGCACAGCCCACATGCGATGAGCGTCAGAAGCCGCGGTATCTGAGGTTGGCGGGTCACGTGTCGAAACTGCGACAGATGGTATCAGGAACTTGCGACCTTGAGCTCCAGCGATGGGACCACACTGCCTACCCGCCGCACACCGCCGCGGCCGGCTCGGACGGGGCCGGCCTCACCGACAGATACTGCACGCTCGGCGGCATCGTCGGGGCAAGCGTGATCGCCACACGCAGGGACCCCCGCTCGCAGGTCATGGTCCACTGACCTCGCAGGGCGTTCTCCACATCGAAATCGCCGCCGGCCTTGCAGGCGCCGACTTGTTCCTTGAGTCCCACGATCTGGTTTCGCCGCCGTTCCTTCGATTGGTCGAGGAACAGGTTGACGGCCGCAATCCGGTCCGCCAGCCCGTCGTCCCACTGATTGACCAGGCTCGTGACATCGGCCTTTGCGGACAGCAGCGCGGCGCTGGGCTCCGGCTGGCGGCGCGTCAGTGCGCCCGTGCTCCGGAGCACCTCGGTGGCAGCGTCGAACACCCCGCTCCATCCGGTGTAAGTGAGATTGCCCATGGCAATGAGGCCCACGCCCTCGTCCGCGAGCCACCGCATCTGCGATCCGAAGCCCGGCAGTCCTCCGCTGTGCGAGACGATACGACGGAAGTCGCAGGACTGGCGGATGCCGAGGCCGTACCCGTACGCCGACGAATTGAGCTGAACCGGCCGGCCATCAGCACCGCCCGACACCACTGCCGGACGCCAGCGCGCGGGCTGCTGCATTTCGCGCAGCGATGAACGGCGCACCGGGCCTTCGTCTGGATCATCGCGTGCGGGCCATGCACTCATCAGGAACCCGACGTAGCGGGCGAGGTCGCGCGTGGACGTGAGCATGCCGCCCATGGAGCCGAAGGCGCCGTCCGGAAGCTGCGGTTCCTCTTTCCACTGGTTGTCTTCCCAGCGGTAACCCAGCGCCAGCCGCATGCGTGGCACCGAAGCTGGCTCGAGCGTGGTGGCGGTCATGCCGAGCGGCTGGAGGATGTTGTCGCGGACGTACTCGGCGTACGGCCGGCCCGACACGCGCATCACCACTCGCCCCAGGATGGCGAAGCCGTAGTTCGAGTACTCGTAGTTGGTCCCGGGCGACGTGGAAAACGGAATGCCGCCCTTCAGCATCGTCGTGAACTGGTCGTCGGTGACCGACAGTTGCTGATCGCCCCAGGGGTTGTCTTCGGGAAATCCGGTCGAGTGCGAAAGCAGGTGCCGAATGGTGATCTTTGGCGAGTCGGTGGTGGGATAGGTCAGCGTCGCCAACTCCGGCACGTACTTCCCGGCTGGGTCATCAAGCGAGAGTTTTCCCTCGTCCCTGAGTTTCAGGATTGACAACGCCGTGAAGCTCTTCGTCATCGACGCAATGCGGAACACCGTGTCCGGAGTCACAGGCGACTTGTCGGTCAATTCGCTGACGCCGATGGCGTTTGTATGAATGAGCCGGCCGTCCACGAGCACGCCATACGTGAGGCCGGGTATGCGGGACCGTTCGGCGAAGTCCTCGAAGACCGTGTCGACTCGCGGCATCGCCGCTCTCAGCCGGGCCATCCGATCCAGCGGCGCCTGGCCTGCCGTGCCCGTGGCACCGGCCAACAGAAGCGCGGCGCCGATGAGCCATCGAGAGACACTCCGTCTGGTGGACTGATGCGTCATGATGTGGACTCTAGCGCATCAGGAAGGCGCGATCCCGCTATAATCGCGCAACCCCATGAGTCTGGATCCCGGCACCCGTCTTGGACCGTATGAGATCACCGCCGCCATCGGCGCGGGCGGCCCCGCCTACGCTGAACGTGGCCTACGGCCACAGCTACGGCGGGTCTCGCCGAAGCCCAACTGGGAGCCACAACCATGATAGGTCGAACGATAGGTCCGTACG
>JAHEFO010000320.1 GCA_024640135.1 Acidobacteriota bacterium | reverse complement strand
GGGAGGCGGGATCTTTCCAGTCTCGCCAGGGCTATACTTGTGGGGTTCGCCACTCGCCGTGAGCGAGCGCAGCGAGTCGAACGGAGAGATGTCCGAGTGGTTGAAGGAGCACGCTTGGAAAGCGTGTGTAGGGGAAACTCTACCGAGGGTTCGAATCCCTCTCTCTCCGCCACTTTCGTGTTCGCTACTTCCTTCCCACGCCTTCGGCGGTTGCCACGCCGAAGTGCTCCACGACCGTCTGGCCCGCCTCGAAGTCGAAGAAAGTGACCTCCTTGAGCCGGCGCAACGTCCGCTGGTAGCCCATGTACGCGTTCAGGTAGTTGCTGGACGTGGTTGACTCTCGCGTCACGGCCTGCAACATCTCCACCAGACTAATCGCCCCAGACCGATACCGAACGAGGCTCGAACTCGTCAACTGCCGAGCCAGCGCCAGCGTCTCCTGCATGGTGGTGAGGCGCTGGCTGTAATCATTCAGCGTCGCAACGAGATTCCGGACGTCGGTCTCCGTCTCGGACCGCGTACGCTCCTCCGTCAGTCTCGCCCGATCGAGATTGAATTGCTGCGCCTGAATTCGATGCTGCCGCTCGCCCCAGTCCCAGATCGGCACGGTCGCACTGACAGCCACGGTGTAACTGTTGCGGGGCTCCGACCAGAGGTTTCGAAAGAGCGGGTCCTGAACCTCACGCCCGTAGGTCAGGTCCAGGTTCATCCTGAACGCGTTGTTGCCCTTCGTTTCCTCGAGTCGAATCTCGTTTTCGCGCGTCCCGATGGACAACTGCCGAACCCGCGGTGTCGTGGTCGATGCCAGACGCACGGCTTCCTCCACGTCCACGACCGCGGGCACTACCGCCAGGTCGGGCCGCACATCGACGTCCGTCGCCGCCGGCAGCTGCAAGCGCTGCTTGACGGTTTCCTCGCGATTGCGGAGGTTGTTGGCAGCCTGGTTGACATTCTCCTGCGCGTTGGCGAGTTCTACCTGCAGGAGATCGGCTTCGCTGGCGCGCGACGCGTCGGCGGAAGCCACCTCCCGGGCAGCCGCGATCGCCCCGTCCAGGTTCTCCAGGAAATCCTCTGCAGCCTGGTGCTTGTAGGCGTCGCTGACCAGATCGTAGTAGTCCGATGACAGGTCGTCGATAATCCCTACAACGTTGGACTGGTACTCCAGTTCTGATTTCTCGAGACCCAGACGCGCTTCTTCCAGGTTGTTTCGCATCCGATTGGGCTGAAACAGCGGCTGAGTGTAGGCGACGAAATAGCGGTTGTAGAACTGCGTGTCGTCTTCGTCCCCGTCGATTTGGGTGTAGCGATACACGCGGTTGTTCAGCGACAACACGCCGTTCGTGGGATACCCGAACAAAATGACCGGCTGCCGGATCGCCAGGTCGAACTGATACCGTCGCGTATTCTCGCGAACCAGTTCGTTGCGCTGCAGCGTCGAATTCCACTTGTTGTCGGAAATGGCCTGAAACTGGGGCGCCGAAATATTCAGGCTGACCTTGGACTTCAAACCGGCCTGTTCGGCCTTCAGCAGACTCCGGGTCCGCTCCACCTGCAGTTGCAGTTGCCGTACGCGGAAGCTGTCGCGCAGGCCGAGTTCGACCATCCTCTCCAGCGTCAACTCGACAGGAGCCGAGGGCTGAGCCAGGGTCTGGGCCGCAACCGGGACCGGAACAGCGAACAGGAGACCAGCCAACAGCAAGCCCGCCATGCCAACGCGGTTCGCCAATGTGGGAGTTGGGGTGGGGTGCATCTAGATGTTGTAGCGCAGTTCGGATGAACGTTCAATGAAGACGGGATCTGGGTGCTGGGTGCTGGGTGCGGAATGCTATGTGCGGAGTGTGGGCGCCGCGCCGGCTTCCTTGTCCGGCGCTGACGGGCCGTGAATCACCGGACCGCTGCGGATCGTATTCGAGCGGAGGCGCTGCTCGAGGATGGCTTCGGCCCGCCGGCCGGCGTCAAGCAGCTTCGGCAGATCGATCCCTGTCGCGACGCCCATTTCTTCCAGCATCGCAATCAAGTCTTCGGTGCACGTGTTGCCGGTGAATCCGGCCGAGTATTTCGCCGCTCCAGTCGCCGGTTGACCGCCAATCGCGCCAATCGAGGTGTCAACGTAGCGGACACCAAGCTCCAGCATCGCCAGGGTGTTGGCGATGCCCGTCCCGCGCGTGTCATGGAAGTGGGCAATGAACTCCACGCCAGGGAACTGCGCCATGAGTTCGCCCACACGCTCGCGGACCAGACGCGGATTTGCCACGCCGGTGGTGTCGCCCAGCATGATGGTCTGCGCGCCCTCGTCGAGGTAGAACTTCACGATCCTCGCCACGTCGCTCGTCGTCAGATCACCCTGAACCGGACAGCCATACACGGTTCCCGCACACCCGATCACGCGAATCCCAAGCGCGTGCGCACGGGCCATGATCGCCGCATGTTCGGCCATGGCCTCGGTGTGAGTCATCCGGAAGTTCAGCAGGTTGTGCGCCTCGCTGGACGAAATCATCAGGATGATCTCACTCGCCCCGTAGCCCTCCTTCTGACAGGATTCGAGCCGGTCAAACCCCTTCTTGTTGGGCATGAGGACCACATAGGACACGTCAGGGCGCCGATCGATCCGTTTCAGGACTTCGACGGCATCGGCAAACTGCGGCAGGAGCTTCGGATGAGAGAACGACGTGATCTCGAGCTTCTTGAAACCAGCCTCGACACCGCGATTGATCATCTCAACCTTGTCCTCAGTCGAGACGAGCTTCGGCATCGACTGCAGCCCGTCCCGCGCCCAGCATTCACAGGTGATGACAGAAGTCGGCAGCGCCATCGTGCCTAGTTGTCCTCAGTGGATCCGCAGAGGCGGCGCCGGGCCGCCTCCACCGTGAACGCATGGACCTGGAACGTGATCGCCACAGTGCCCAGGTAACCGCGAATCAGAAACTCGGTGCCCAGGGGGTGGTTCGTTGCGGCGAGGATCAACGCCTCCACCTCCCGGTCGCCTGGTGTGTAGGAATCAGGCAGGCCAGTCCTGTCGATCCCGTGCTGGGACCCTGTCATGATCGGGGATATTACACCCTCAGGCTCCCATCGGCCATAGATCACGCGCGCCGGCCCCTTCTACCCTTTGGGGACACGCGATGCACGCCTGCGGCCACGCGAGAAACCTGCCAGGAATCCAAGTACGAGCCCGCTGCCAACCGCAATCCCCACCGTCTGAAAGGGTGAGCGCCTGATACGCAAGGTCGCGCCATCGCGAAGGTCTTCCAAGTCGTGCGAACGCTGTTTGACTATGCGTTTGACAGAGTGCAGCCGGTCATCGAGCCTGTCCGTTGCGGTCGTCTTGAGGTCACCGATATTCATGTCTACCTCCAGACTGTACAGACTGCAGTACTCGTGCCAGAGCCGGCCGCAAAAAGGGTGAGGTGAAGAACGATCGCCGGGATTGAATGTGTGGAAGAACCGACTCGGTCAGTCGTCACTTCCACCACTCGAGAGGCCCTCGCGTTGGCGAGGCTCAGCCGAAGGCAGGGTTATGATTTGTCCCAAATGACGACAACACTGACCCAACTCGCTGAGGACCTGCAGACGGGCCGCCTCCGCGTAGTGGACCTGACCCAGCCGCTCGGCCCGGCAACCCCTGTCATCGAACTGCCGCCCATCTTCGCGGCGTCGCCAGGTGTCAGCATCGAAACGATTTCAAGGTACGACGAGCAGGGACCAGCCTGGTATTGGAACCGCCTGTCCTTCGGCGAACATACGGGAACCCACTTCGATGCGCCGGTGCACTGGGTCACCGGCAAGGATCTGACCGATAACGCGTGCGACACGATTCCCGCGGGCCGTTTCGTCGGCCCGGCCGCAGTGATCGATGTCACCCGCGAGGTGGACGACAATCCCGACTTCCTTCTCACCCCGGAACACATCGAGGCCTGGGAAGCCGCGCACGGCCCGATTCCCCGCAGCGCCTGGGTGCTGCTCCGCACTGGATA
>JAHEFO010000319.1 GCA_024640135.1 Acidobacteriota bacterium | reverse complement strand
ACGGCTCAGCTCGTCAGCCAGTCGCAGACCCAGTCGGTCGGACAGGGTGGACAGGGGCGCGGGGGGCGCGGGGGGCGCGGCGGGAGCATCAGTCCTGTTGACGGCAAATGCCCGGTCGGGACGCTGATGGTCGCCCCTGATCGGTGCTCGCGGACGGTGCCACCCGTGAACGGGGAGTGCCCGCCGGGAACGACGTTGCAGCGCCCGGGGAGTTGCATGGTTCCGGAGTTTGAACCGCCGTCAATCCTCGACTATCGCCCACGCTCGACGCTGGTGGTTGACGAGCATCAGGTCCCGCGGGCAAAGTACCCGGTCATCGACATCCATAGCCATCTTGGCGTGTCAGGCGACAATATCGAGCAGACGGTCAAAGAAATGGACGCGCTCAACCTCCAGGTACTGGTCAACCTGAGCGGCGGCAGCGACCCGGACCAGGTCAAGGGCCGCGTGGACGCCATCAAGGGCAGTCAATACGCCAGCCGGTTCGCTGTTTTCGCAAACGTGAACTGGGACAGGCCGGATGCGCCGGGATGGGCCTCCAGGGCTGTGGCGGATCTGGAGGCGGCGGTGAGGAATGGTGCGGTCGGCCTCAAGATCTTCAAGAGCCTTGGCCTTCAGACAGTCAAGACTGATGGCACGCTGGTGAAGGTCAACGATCCCTTGCTCAGGCCGGTCTGGGAGGCGTGCGCCCGGCTGAATATTCCGGTGATCATTCACACAGCCGAGCCCGAGGAGTTCTTTGCTCCGCTGGACATGAAGAACGAACGCTGGCTGGAACTCGCGCTCTTCGAGGACCGGCGCAACTTCATGCCTGGGCGGCCTACCTTTGGCGATCTTCAGCGTGAGCGTGACGAGTTGTTTGTCGCGAATCCAAAGACCCGATTCATTGGCGCGCACTTCGCCTACTACGGCAACAACCTCAAGGCGGCTGCGGCACTGCTGGACCAGGCCCCGAACGCCGTCCTGGAGGTGGCCGCGGTTCTGTATGACTTCGCGCGGCAGCCGCGCGCGGCGCGCGAGTTCTTTCTCAAGTACCAGGACCGCGTGCTCTTCGGCAAGGATGCCTACTACCCGCAGGAGTATCCGTACTACTGGCGGGTCTTCGAGACAGCTGATGAGTACTTCGACTACTATCGCCCGTACCACGCCTACTGGAAGTTGTACGGCATGGATCTGCCTGACGAGGTGTTGAAGAAGCTGTACTACAAGAACGCGCTGCGGGTGACGCCGGGATTGCCGCAGACCGGATGGCCCAGGTAATGATGCGAGACCTTTCACCAGTAGGATAGGCACCGTCTATGTCTTTGTATCTCGTGTCCGGCGGTGCCGGGTTCATCGGCTCTCATCTGGTGGAGGCCATCCTGGGCCAGGGCGATCAGGTGAGGGTGGTCGACAATTTCTCGACAGGGAAGCGTGAGAACATCCCCGTATCGGTGGAGGTTGTCGAAGGCGACCTGGCGGACGAGGGTGTCGCCAGGCAGGCGGTCGCCGGCTGCGACTACGTGCTGCACCAGGCGGCGATTCCATCAGTGCCGCGTTCCGTCAAGGACCCTTTGGGGACCCATCGAGCCAACGTGGACTCTACGCTGCAACTCCTCGTTGCGGCGCGCGATGCCGGCGTCAAACGCCTGGTCTTCGCCGGCTCGTCCTCCACGTATGGCAATTCGGCAGTGCTGCCCAAGCGCGAAGACATGCGCTCCGCTCCCGTGACACCCTATGCCCTGCAAAAATTTGTGGGTGAGCAGTACTGCCAGATGTTCACGTCTCTCTATGGTCTGGAGACGGTGACCACTCGCTACTTCAATGTCTTCGGTCCTCGGCAAGCGCCTGACTCACCGTATTCGGGCGTTATTTCGCTGTTCATCAAGGCACTTTTGACCGGAAAGTCGCCAGTGATCCACGGTGACGGCCGGCAGACCCGTGACTTCACTTACGTGGCAAACGTCGTCGACGGCGTGCTGCGCGCGGCCACGGCCGAGGGTGTAGCGGGAGAAGTGATCAACATCGCCACGGGCGGGCGGATTTCTCTCCTGGAACTCGTGCGTGCAGTGCAACTGGTTCTTGGCAGCGATGTGGCGCCCACCCATGGTCCGGCGCGCGCCGGAGACGTCAAGGACTCGCAGGCGGATATCTTCAAAGCCCGGAAGATGCTTGGCTACGATCCGGCCGTGTCGTTTGACGAGGGGCTGCGCCACACCGTGGCGTGGTTCAAGGCGTCAACCTAGCTTTCCGCTTTCCAATTCTTCCCGACGTCACCATCCTGATACCCCGCGCTTAACTCGCGCGTCGTCAAGCAGTTCTGCGGACGCGTTCCCGGGGACCGTCCCGGCCCGGGTCATGCAATCTGACATGGCCGGGCGCCGGCCAGCCATGCCGTATCAACGCGGCCTCCCGACTCTGCTTCTGGATGATGTGGCTGCGCCGGTCCCATTTGTGCCTCCCCGTATGGGACGTGGAGGTGTCTCATGGAGATCAGAACATGCGAACCACTCTTGTGATTGCCATTGCTCTTGTTGTGACAGCGTTTTCGTCCGCATCGCAGGCTCAGCAGTCCGCGGCGCCGGCGTGGGCCAGTCCCTCCGCTCAGGCAAATGCTGGCGCCCAGGCCGGCAAGCCTGAGAAGCCGGCCCCCGCAACAGCCGCGGTCAACCTCAACACCGCGACAGCCAAGCAACTCGAAACGCTGCCCGGTGTGGGCCCGGCAACGGCGGCTCGCATCCTCGAGTATCGCGAGAAGAATGGCCGATTCAAGAAGATTGAGGACCTGATGAACGTGCGCGGTATTGGCGAGAAGACGTTCTTGACCCTCAAGCCGCTGATCGTGGTCACGCCGGAGAAGGGGCTGGGTTGGTAGGACATCGGGCGATTGGGACGGGCGCCGGAGGGCGCCCGTCCTCTGCGTCCAGCAGCAGTGCAGCAGTTGGCACGTCCTTGCTGGAAGTCGTGCTTGTGCTGGCGTTGATGTCCAGTGTGGTCTCTCTGGGGATTCCCATGTTGACCCATGGTGCGGACGCCAGGAGAACCAGCGCCGCCGCACACTTCATGGCGGGGCGATTCCGCCTCGCGCGGCAACGGGCCGTCATGACTGGCCGAAACGTCGCTGTGGTCTTCGATGAGGTGGGAGGCGAGATGGGGTGGCGGGTGTGTGAAGACCTGGACCGTGATGGCGTGTCCCGGGCGGACATCGCCGGGGGAACAGACAGCTGCGAAGGGCCCGTCCAGCCCGTGTCGTACAGGTTTTCGCGTGTGCGGATCGGATTCGCGCCCGGGGTGCCGAGCCCCGACGGAGTCGTTGGCGCCTCGCCTCTGCGCTTCGGCGTGGCCCGCATGGCTGTGTTTTCCCCTTCCGGCACCGCCTCGTCCGGGACAGTGGCCCTGCTGGGGCCGAGCGACGCGCAGTTCGTCGTCCGCGTGGCTGGTGTGACGGGGCGCATCAGAGTCTTGCAGTTCGACTCGGGACAGCGTCTGTGGTTCGAATGACCGCCAGTCGCCGCTATCGCGTAGGGAAGGACCTGATGTCCCTTGAGTCGCTGGAAGAGCAGGGGCGTCTGGAAGGGCGCGAGGTCCTGCGGCCAGGAGAAGTGATTGTGCTGGCGGACGTGCCCTCACCATTGGGCCCCACCGAGCGCCGAGCGCGTGTGGAGTCCTGGGCTGTTGTGGAGTTGGGTAAGAACGGGACGGTGTATCGGGGGGTATGCCGGTGGCTTGAGTCAGGCGGGTAACGTGCAGGCGGCGCGTGGCTTCGTGATTCAGCGTCTTTCAAGCCATGGCGCGGGATCCAGTTGGCACCAAACGTGATTCCCTTCAGTCCGGAGGCACCGAAATGATCGTGGGGCAGAGCTCGGTGATGCAGAAGCTGCGGGCGGACATCGCGAGCGTCGGCGCGACGGACTTCACCGTCCTGGTTGAAGGTGAGAGCGGCGTCGGGAAGGAATTAGTCGCTTGCGGGATCCACCACGCCAGCCCGCGACGGAGGGGACCGTTC
>JAHEFO010000318.1 GCA_024640135.1 Acidobacteriota bacterium | reverse complement strand
ACGACGATCGCGGTCGTGCCGGCCAATCGCGCCGACTCCTCGAAGATTTCCGCGTGTTTGTATTGGATGCGACCGGTTCGGATGACGTCGAGTTCCTGGTCCCGAAACGACGCGCCACTCATATGTACGAAGACCGACTCGGCGTGAAAGAGATCCGCGAGGGCCTCGACATTACGCTCCGCCATCCACCGCCACTTGGCGTGCGACAGATCGAGCAGTTCCTGCTGTCGGGGGGTGATCTTCGGCGCGGTCGCCGGGGCCGCAGCAGTCTGCGCTGTCGCAACCGCCGGAGACATGACCAGACACAGTGACAACACGGCGAGTACGAGCTTCATATATTGAGTCCTTTTAGTGACTGCGGCATTCCGCGGTTGACCTATCGCAGACTTCGCAGGTAGTCGATAAGGCCGTATTCATAGGTAGGATCTTACGGAATTCTCCGAGGGGGATCGACAAGGGGGCATCGGCGACCTCATGGGGGCGTGAGCATTATAGCTGAGGGGATTCGAGCAGGCCTGCAAGGCCGCGCACAGGTCGGCACGGTCGTGGCCGACTCACTGCACGCCGCTGGCGACAAACAACGCTGACACCTGACGCTGGTAGTCATAGCTGTACTGGCGCCCACCGTCGCGATAGGTCGTGACGTCAATGTATCGCAGGCCAGCACGATCAATCGGGGCCAGTTCGTCGATCTTCGTCCGCTGCCCGCTGGTGAGGTCGACGCGCAAGATCTCCGCCGGGACTTTTCGCCCGCTGGCCACCACGACTGATGACTCGCCGTCCGCCCACAGGACGGGCCGGTCGGCGGGGAGCAACCCCTTCACTGGCGTGCCTTCGCCGCCGAGTTTCCAGATGAGCCACGCCCCTGCCGCGTCGCGAACCAGCACCCGTCGTCCATCGCGTGAGATGAGACGAGGTTCAATCCCCACCGGAAGGACGGCCTCCGGAGTGCCGTCCGGAAACGCCACACGGTAAGCACGCGACGTGCCGGCGGTTTCATGGCCGATCAGCAGCAGATGCTTGCCGTCTGGAAACCATACGGCACTGATGCATTGCGTCATGGGCCCGAGAGCAAGGGTCACGACGGCGCCAAGTCCCGTGGGATACACCACACAGCGGCCAGTCGAAAACAGATTGGCCACCACCCACTGGCCATCGGGGGAAATGGCCCGGACGTTTCCTTCACCGAGGCGGGCCGGCGGGGCACCGTCCACGCTGCGCATGACCACGCCGTAGTTCTCGCCGGCGCGGCCATCGGAAAACGCCACGAACCGGCCATCGCTGGACAGATTCACGTCCCATGACAGTCCGAGTACGCCGAGGTCACGACCGGCGTCTTGTCCGTGGCCCCGTGCCATCACCCCGTTGCTGCCCCGCTCCTGCGTCACGACGAACCGTCCATCGGGCGAGACGTCATGCACGAAGAGCGCACCGGGCGCACTCACCAACTGGACCGGGCGCGCCTGACCGTCGGCCCGGACGGACTGGATGCGATACTCGATCGAAGTGCCGGCTGAGTAGAGCACCGACTCCCCGTCGGCAGACCAGGCCACGCCTTCTTCCCCCCAATGCTCGTCGGTGAGCGTGATCACCGTGCCGAAGCGATCGACGACCTTGACCGTTCCGCGGTCATCGAATCGTTCCGGATGCTCCATGAAGGCCACCCGCGTACCGTCCCGGGACACGCGCGGATCGCTCAGGTACCCGGGCGCCTGATACACCACCGTGCCCAGTGGGAATTCCAGTTGATCCCCTCCGGCGACCTGCCGGATGACCGCCACGTCGGTGCCGTCGGGGAGCCAGTCGGCCTCCCGTACGTCGGACGCGAGGCTGCGCGGCGCTCCGTCGATCGCCATGCGCGCAAGGGTCCCGGCGAAGAGGCGCTGGCCGACATATTCAACCTCCGTGAGCACGGCCAGTTCCCCGGACGACGAAACCGACAGCAGGTGGGTGCGAGGCGGACCGAACGGTCGCGGGGTCGTACCGTCCGCGCGCGATTCGAAAAGAGAGGGTTCGTTGCCGGTCAGCGCCGAGCTGAAGACGATTGTCTGGCCGTCCGGCATGAAGCGCGCGTTGAAGATCGACTGCGTCTCGAACGTTCGCGGCGTCCATTCTGGAAGCGATACGGCGGGGACCGCCGAGCGGCCGATGGCCAGGCCGCCAAGCGCCGCGACAATGGCCACGGCCGCGGGGATGATCCAGCCGCGGCCACGCGGCCGATCCGGCGCCGCTGGAACGGCGGCTGAGGTGCTGGTCGTCGAGCCCGAGAGCGACGTCAGGGCAAACGCCACGTCCCGTGCCGTCTGGAACCGTTCGTCGGGCTCCTTCTCGAGACAATGCCGGATGATGCGATCGAGGGCCGGCGACAGGTCCGGCCGCGACCCACTGATGTCCGGCGGGTCCTCACGCAGAATGGCGGACATGGTGTCGGCGGCGGTCGCGCGGACGAACGCCCGCTCGCCGGTGACCATTTCATAGAGCACGACGCCCAGCGAAAACAGGTCCGCCCGCCCGTCCAGGTCCCGTCCCCGCACCTGTTCGGGCGCCATGTAGCCCACCGTGCCCATCACCGTGCCGGGATCAGTGGCGGCCACGGTGGCGGTGGCGCCGGACCCGGACACCGGCGTGGTCTGCCGCGCGAGGCCGAAGTCGAGGATCTTGATCTGACCATCGCCAACGAGGAACAGGTTCTCCGGCTTCAGATCGCGGTGCACGATGCCGCGATCGTGGGCGGCGCTCAGGCCGCGCGCGATCTGCACGCCCAGTTCGATGGCCTTGCGCGGCGGCAGCGGCCCATCGTCGAGTCGTTCGCGCAGCGTCTGGCCCTCGAGCAGCTCAGTGGCGGCGTAGAACATGCCGTCGTGGTCACCCACGTCGAAGATGGCCAGGATGTTGGGATGCGAGAGCGCGGCCACCGCCTTGGCTTCGCGCTCGAACCGCGCTCGCCGATCGGGATCGCCCGCGAAGGCTTCGGGCAGAATCTTCAGCGCGACGTCTCGATCGAGCCGGGAATCGCGGGCGCGATACACCTCCCCCATGCCGCCGGCCCCCAGGGGGGTGATGATTTCGTAGGGGCCAATGCGCGTGCCGGCAGCGAGTGTCATGTGCGGTGGCGATTATACCCGGCGGTTCACTTGGCCGATGCCATCGAACGTGCCGGATCGGCTATTCTCTCGACACATGATCGGCAGCACGATTGCGCACTACCGCATCACCGCCAAGCTCGGGGAAGGCGGGATGGGGGAGGTCTACCGGGCCTCCGACGATCGACTCAACCGCGACGTGGCGATCAAGTTGCTGCCAACTTCGGTCGAGCAGGATCCAGAACGGCTGGCGCGATTCCGGCGCGAGGCTCAGGTGCTGGCAGCACTCACCCACCCCAACATCGCCGCCGTCTACGGGCTCGAAGAAGACGACGGCCGCGTGGCTATCATCCTCGAACTGGTCGAGGGCGAGACCCTAGCCGAGCGCGTGGCGCGCGGCCCCGTGCCGTTCGACGACGCGTGCCAGATCGCGCGACAGACCGCCGAGGCCATGGAGGCCGCGCACGAACGGAACATCATCCACCGCGACCTGAAGCCGGCCAATGTCAAGATCACGCCCGAGGGCGTGGTCAAGGTGCTCGACTTCGGCCTGGCGAAGGCGCTCGATCCAAGTACGACGCGGCCGGGCGATAACGCCGCCACCGCGAACCCGGGACCCGGGACTCAGGACCCGGGCCCCACCATGACGTCTCCGGCAATGACCGAGATGGGGGTGATTCTCGGCACCGCGGCCTACATGAGCCCCGAGCAGGCGCGCGGCAAACCCGTGGACAAGCGCGCGGACATCTGGGCGTTCGGCTGCGTCCTGTACGAAATGCTGACGGGCAGGACCGCGTGACGGTGGACAGCCGGGTGGGCGCGTGGGTGGCTGGATGGCTTCCGGATTCCCGCCGGCTGGTCCTGATGTCGGGCCTGGACGCGAGCGTGTACGACACCACCACGGGCGCGATCTG
>JAHEFO010000096.1:11548-14253 GCA_024640135.1 Acidobacteriota bacterium | reverse complement strand
CCGAGCGTGCGAGCCAGGTCCTCGCCGGCGTTGGCGGTGCTGATCTTCTTGTCGACCAGAAGGATCTTGCCGTCGACGCCAATGTAGAACGTCCAGCGCCGAGCCGTGCCAACCGGGGACAACACGCCGTAGGCGGTCGCCACGTCCTTCTCCGGGTTGGAGAGGATTGGAAAATCGGCCTCGTGCTCCGTCGCAAAGCGCTTGTTGGTCTCGGCGTCATCAACGCTGACCATGAAGTACGCCACGTCATACTGTCGAATCGTCTCGCCGCTCGCACGGAGCGACTTGCATTCGGCTGTTCAACCACCGGTAAACGCCTTCGGGAACCAGGCGAGCACGACGGCTCGACCCCGGTAGTCAGACAGCTTGTGGTTCTTGCCGTCCGACCCGACGAGACTGAAATCCGGGGCCATATCACCCACTTTGAGCTCGACGGCCGGCGCCTGAATCAGGGTGGCTGCAGCCAGTCCCGTGACCAACGCGGCTGCCGCCATACCCAGCATCGCGAACTTTCGCATTTTCGTCCTGTCTCCTTATGGGTCTATCTTATCCTTCACCATGGCCAACTTCTACGAACGATTCTCGGAAGCCGCCCGCCGGTTCGAGAAGCATTGCGCCATCGAATTGCAGACGGCCGATCACCTCCTGAGCACCACCTACGGCCAGTTGGCCCAGGATGCCGGCGATTTTGCCGCCTGGCTCCACGGGCAGGGCATCCAGCCGGACGACCGCGTGGCAATCCTGGGCGACAACGACGCCCGGTGGATTGCCGCCTATCTGGGATTGCTCCGGATCGGCGCCATTGCGGTGCCTCTCGATACTGCCTACAAAGCCGCGCAGATCCGCACGGTGCTCGACAATTGCGGCGCGCGGCTGGTCTTCACCACGCCGCGTTACCTCGAGACGGTCCGGGCGGCGGTCGAAACGCGGCCCGGGTTTCCCATTCGCCTCCTGCACGACACCGCGCCGTCCAGCACGCCGCCGCCCGTCGCCGAGCGGGCACCGGATGACGCGGCCGTCATCCTCTATACGTCGGGAACGACCGCCGACCCGAAAGGGGTGGTGCTGACCCACGAGAACCTCGAGGCCGAACGTCGGGCGGCCTTCGCGGTGGTGAACGTCACGGAGCACGACACGGTTCTCGGCGTGCTGCCGCTCTTTCACTCGCTGGCCCAGATGGCCAACCTCCTGTTGCCGCTGGGTGTTGGCGGCCGCGTCGTCTTCCTCGAAACGGTCAGCTCGACGTCATTGCTCCATGCGCTGCAGCACCACGGCATCACCATTCTGGCGTGTGTGCCGCAGTTCTTCTATCTCATCCACCAGCGCGTGATGGGGGAAGTGGCCAAGGCGCACCCCGTCCGGCGCGCGCTCTTTCGCGTCCTGCTGCGCACCAGCGGATGGCTTCGGAGCCGCACGGGACGGAATCCCGGGAGGCGCTGGTTCGCGAAGGTCCACCACGTCTTTGGTCCACAGATGCGGGTGCTGGTCACCGGCGGTTCCAAGTTCGATCCGATCGTCGGGCGGGATCTGTACGCCCTGGGCATCAACCTGCTCAACGCCTATGGGCTGACCGAAACGTCCGGAGGCGCCTGCATCATGCGGCCTGGCGACGTTTATACGACGTCGGTTGGCCAACCGCTCGACGGCGTCGAGATCCGGATCGCGCCACGCGAACCCGGTGAAGACGCGCGTGAGCACGAAGACGGCGAAATCCTCATTCGCGGGCCCATCGTCATGCGCGAGTACTTCAATCGGCCGGACGCCACTGCCGAAGCGCTGAAGGACGGGTGGCTGTATACGGGCGACCTGGGCCGGCTTGACGCGGACGGACGGCTCTACATCACAGGCCGAAAGAAGGAAATGATCGTGCTGGCCTCTGGCAAGAATCTGTATCCGGAGGAAATCGAAGCCCACTACCGCGAGGCCCCGGTCATCAAGGAACTCTGCGTCCTCGGCTTCAACCGCCATGACGACGCCTCGGGCGAGAGATTACATGCGGTGATCGTGCCTGACGAGCAGGTCCTGCGTGAGCGGAGCGTGGTCAACGTGCAGCAACTGGTCCGGTTCGAACTCGAGAGCCGGTCTGTGCACCTGCCGCCGCACAAGCGCATCCTGACGTACGACGTCTGGATGGAGCTGCTGCCGCGGACCACAACGGGCAAGATCCGCCGGCATCAAGTCGAGAAGCGCCTGAGGGACGAGGCCGTGACGGCAACCGGCGAAGCCTCGCAACCTCTCTCGGACGAGGAAACCACGTGGTTGGAGACACCGGCTCACGCGGCCGCGATGGCGGTCATTGCCGGACGAGTCCCGCAGGCAACGGTCCGGCCCGACGCCAATCTGGACCTCGACCTTGCGCTCGATTCGATGGAGCGGGTCGAATTGCTGACACTGATCGAGCAGCAGCACGGACGTCGTGTCTCGCCGGAGACCCGGGCGACGATTTTCACGGTGCGGCAGCTGGTCGACGCCGTCCTGGCGGCTGCGCCAGCGGGCGACGCGGCCGGCGGCGGGACCAGCGACCCATCCGACCACAGCACACAGATGTGGGCGTCGCTCCTGTCCCAGCCCCCGGACCCGGTCCTTCAGGCGCAATTGAGTCGGTCGACATTCGGGCGCGCGGCGGTGCTCTTTGTGCTGTTTCGAATCCTGCGGCCTTTCCTCCGGGTCCACAGTGCCGGGCAGAGTCACATCCCGGAAACAGG
>JAHEFO010000096.1:0-11532 GCA_024640135.1 Acidobacteriota bacterium | reverse complement strand
CCCCTTTGTCTTGCTCAGCGTCCTGCCCTTTCGTACGCTCCGCCAGGTCTTCTTCGTCGGGGCTGCGGAGTACTTCCAGACACCGTTCATGCGTCGGGTGGCGCGATTCGGCAACGTCATCCCGGTCGACGCGGACTCCAATCTCGAGAGCGCCATGAAAGCCGGCGCCACGGGACTGCGGCTGGGCAAGGTCCTGGTGCTGTTCCCCGAAGGCGAGCGATCGATCGACGGTGAACTGAAGCCATTTCGCAAGGGCGCGTCGATTCTCTCGGCACATCTGAACGCGCCGATCGTCCCCATCGCCCTCGACGGCCTCTTCGAATTGTGGCCTCGGAGCCGGTCATTCGAGTGGCGCCGGCTGCGACCGGGTGGGGGGACTCGTGTGGAAATCCGGTTCGGCGACTCGATCGCGGTGACGCCGGGGAGGTATGCTCTGGGGACCGCGGCCCTGCGAACCGCGGTTGAACGGATGCTTTTCGCCCTTCGACGGAGATAAATGATGAACGCACCCGCGTCCACCGGCAGCATGTTCGATTTCGTCAACCAGTACTTCGACAACGCGACCCAGTGGAGCGACCACCCTAAGGGTCTCCTTGACCAGATCAAGGCCTGCAACAGCATTTATCGCTTCAACTTTCCCTTCCGGGAGGCCGACGGCACGATTGGCGTCATTCGCGCGTGGCGCGTGGAACACAGCCACCACCGGCTGCCGACAAAGGGAGGCATCCGCTACGCGGCGCATGTGGACGAGGAGGAAGTGAAGGCCCTGGCCGCGCTGATGACGTACAAGTGTGCGCTGGTCGATGTGCCGTACGGCGGCGCCAAGGGCGCGGTGCAGATCGACCCGAGGCAGTACACGCCGGATCAGCTTGAACGGATTACCCGTCGCTACGCCCACGAACTGGCCAAGAAGAATTTCCTCGGGCCCGGCATCGACGTCCCCGCGCCCGACTACGGCACGGGCGAACGCGAGATGGCGTGGATCGTCGACACCTACATGGCCATGAACCCCGGCGCCCTCGACGCCCTGGGCTGCGTCACCGGCAAGCCGGTCTCCCAGGGCGGGGTGCGTGGTCGTCGGGAGGCCACCGGCCGCGGACTTGTCTTCGGGCTGCGCGAAGCGGTCTCTCTGGCCGACGACATGAAGCCGCTCGGCCTCACCGCCGGCCTCGAAGGCAAGCGAGTGGTGGTGCAGGGCATCGGCAACGTCGGGTACCATGCGGCCTACTTCGCTCGTGAGAACGGCGCGACGATCGTCGCCATTGCCGAGTACGAAGGCGCCATCGTCAACGAGAAGGGCCTGGATCCGGAGCAGGTCTTCTACCATCGACGGGACACCGGCTCCATTCTCGGCTTCCCAGGCGCCCAGGACCTGACGCCAAGCGCGGCCGCCCTGGAACTCGACTGCGACATCCTGATCCCGGCAGCGCTGGAAAACGTCCTGACCGGCGAAAACGCGCCGCGCGTGAAAGCCAAGATCATCGTCGAAGGCGCCAACGGCCCGACCACGCCCGAAGCCGAGGCAATCTTCCGCCAGCGCGGCGTGATGGTGATTCCTGATCTCTACGCCAACGCCGGAGGCGTCACGGTGTCGTACTTCGAATGGCTGAAGAACCTGTCGCATGTGCGGTTTGGACGCATGGAAAAGCGTCTGGAGGAACGCGACGAAACCAGCCTGGTGAACGCGATTGAGAAACTGGTCGGCAAGCAGCTGTCGCACGAAGAACGCATCACGCTCATCCACGGCTCCGAAGAGGTGGACATTGTCAACTCAGGTCTCGAAGAGACCATGATCGTCGCGTACCACTCCATTCGTGAGGCGCTGAAGAGGAACCCGAAACTGACCGACTTGCGTGCCGCCGCGTTCCTGACCGCCATCGACAAGATCGCGGTCTCCTACAGGGAGTTGGGCGTATTCCCATAGGCGCCCGGCGGGCACCGGACGTCAGACCGACGCGCGTCGCAGGGGGCTGCACTAGACTTCCGGCGCGTCCACCCAGCGACGTGCCGCAATCTGTGCGCGACGGCGACGCCGCTCGAGTTCGACGTACATGTCCTTCTGCATCAGGCGCAGCCTGGACCTCAGGACCTCAGGCGTCTGAGGTCTCGGGACTCCGGGCCTTCTGACCCCGGAAACCGCCGGACGTTCGTCAACGAACACCAGTTGTCTGGCCGCCGTTCCGTGAAATCGCTGCATGTTCCTCTCCATGCGCCCAGTGTGGAGCCGGGGTGGGACAGGGAAGGTCACGGGTCAATCGCGGGAGTATTTCGCTGGTCGGCCGCTCACAGAAGCAGCTCCGAGTCGAATAGAATCCGCCGAGACTGTCTCGCAATCCCAGGTTCAGTGCCGGACTCACCCGGCCCGGCAAGCGGTCTCCAGGGGCCTGACCTATGCGTAACGCCGAAGTCATTCGCCAGTGGCAGATTCTCCGCGCGATCGAATCCTCGCGGACGGGTGTGACCATTCACGACCTGGCCGCGCAGGCTGAGGTGACCACCCGCACAATTCGCCGGGATCTTCAGGCGTTGCAGGAAGCCGGGTTCGCGATTTTCGACGAAGGCGAGGAACACGACACCAAACGCTGGAAGCTGAACGCGCAGCCGTTTCGCTCGGTTGAGGCCGGCCTCGGTGTCCAGGACGTGGCCGCTCTCTACCTGAGCCGGTCCATTGTCGAGGCCCTGTCGGCCTGGCCGCTGGCGGACGAGTTGCGAGTCGCTCTGGCGAAGATCGAGGGCGCGCTGAATCCGCGAATGCGCGAATTCCTCGCCGCGCTGCCCCACGTGGTCTCGACAAAGGCCGCGCCAGGCGCGGGCGGCGCACGACGCGAACTGGTCGACGTCACCCGCCGGCTCTTCGAGGCCGTCCGCGATCGCCGCGTCATCGAAATGCGGTACTACTCAGCCGCCAGCCGACGCGCCAAGTCGTACGTGCTTCAGCCATATCGTCTGGCGCTCGCGCAGGGCGGGGTCTACCTGCTGGCCTGGGTGCCGCAATACGACGAGTTTCGAACATTCGCGGTGGAGCGCATCGAGCGTCTCTCCGTGCAGGAAGAACGTTTTCGAAAAGCACGCGAGCTCCCGAAAGACGTATTCGGCACCTCACTGGGGGTCTTCTCGGCAGAGCCCGAACACATTGAGATCGAGTTCGCCGCCCGCGCCGCCCCGTACGTGCAAGGCCGCACCTGGCATGAATCACAGCACGTGACGCTTCTCGACGACGGCCGGGTGCGAATGACGATGGAGGTGTCGAATGACTGGGCACTCCGAAGCTGGCTGATGGGGTTCGGCGCGGACGTGAAGGCGCTCGCACCGCCGGCGCTGGCCGAAGCCCTGCGGGACGAACTCACCCGGGCGGCCGGGCAATACGGGGGGCCGGCCTGTCCCTCTGACACCTGATTCTCCGGAAAGCCTACCCGTCCTTCTATTCCGCGAATCCCAGGCGCGTCAGCAAGACGCGAATGGCCCGTTCGAGTTGGGCATCGCGCCCGGTGACGCCCTCACCCAGGGGCCGGGTGACTTCCACGTCTACGGGCCGCGGGTTCATCTCCATGTCCGACCCGTCCGCCGCACGAACACGCATGCGCGGCAGGCGCAGCGTCGATCCGTCAACGAGTTGGCGGTTCCACGTGTAGATGATCCATCCCGCAGTCGGCTCGCCGACAATCGGTCCAAGCTCGAGCGCCCGGTAGCCTTCCGTGAAGTCCTCCGCGTCAGACAGTGAATGCTGATTGACCACCAGCACCGTGGCTGCCTCCAGCGCGCGCTGGCCCAGCACGGTGCGCGCAGGAGATTCCGGGAGTCCCCTGAGCGACATCTTCAAGTAGGGCTGCCGCGCGAACACATCCAACGCGTACGCATTGACGAATCCGCCGTTGTTGTTGCGCAAGTCGATCACCACCCCGTCGCGCTCGTGATTCTCCGCGTCGAGGTCGATATGCAGCTGGTCCAGCGCCGCCGCGCCCATGCTGATCATGTGCACGTAGCCCAGACGGCCTCCACTGGCGGCGAGCACGTACTCGCGGTTGTTCTCCACCCACTGGCGATAGAGCAGCGACTTTTCTGTCCCCCGATCGACCGGCTTGACCACCACCTCGCGTGTCGCCCCTTCGGGCGTGGACGACACCGTGACCGTGACCCGGCGGCCGACCGTGTGCGCCAACGCTTCGTCGAGACTGAAGCCCGCAGCAACCGGACGTCCGTCGACCGTCCGCAGATAGTCGCCCACCTCGATCTGGCTCGACGTATCCGCCGGTCCGAGCATGATGATCTCGGTGACACGCAACTGACCCTGTGTCTCGAACCGCGGTCGATCGAAACGCACACCCAGCTTGCCGACAACAGAGGCTCCCCCACCGGGACCGGACACGCCCAGGTGCGAGGCGTTGAGGTCACCGATCATCAGGCTCATGACGCGCCGCATCTCGTCTGGCGTGGCCGCGGCGGCGACGAACGGTCCGTACCGTTCGCGTGAGCCTTCCCAGTCCACTCCGTTGAATGCGGGGTCGAAGAAATTGTCACGCAGCAGTGTCCAAGCCTCTCGAAAGACCTCCATCTTGTCTCCGGCGAAATCCGTCGTGAATTCCGCCGTCACCGCCAGCGGACGGGAGTCGCGCCGCTCGACGTTCGCAATCTGAATGCGTCCGGCATCGAGGTAATACACTTCTTTACCGTCCGGGCTGAACTGGGCGTCGGCCTTGGCGCCGGCGGTCGTGGTCAACTGGCGGGCCACCGGACGCTCCGTCAACTCATCGAGAGGATAGGTGTAGAGATTGGTCTGCCCAGCGGCTGCGGCGCTGACCAGAGCGAGCTTGCCGTCCGGACTGACGGTGACCGTTCGCACGTCCAAGCCAAGCGGCAGCAGGGACAGCCTGTTTCGAATGCCCTCGAAGACAGGTTCGACTGAGACCGGCGTCATGGCGGGCCCTGGCGGCACGGGCGGCCCTGGCGGCACCGGCGGCACCGGCCGGGCGGGGGTCAGGAACAGATCGCGAAACAGGTCTTCGCGGAACTTCGGCGTCCGGCGCGTCAGATCGACACGCGCCAGTTGACCTGACTCCGTCCGCTGCCGCGTGTCGAACAGAATCGTCTGTCCATCGGGAGACCACGCGAGGGTATTGGTGAACACATTGGCCAGGAAGCTGATGGGCCGAGGCGGACCAGCGGGCGCGCCGAGGGTCACGAGGCTCACGTTCGTGAAGGACTTCGATCCGATTGCGAACAGGGCGATCCAGGTGCCATCCGGCGCCCATACCGGAACGGGCGTGTCGATGGCGTCGGCGAACGCGCCTGTGGCGAGCACGCGTTCGGAATTGCCGGCCAGCATCAGCACGCGCAACTCGCGGCGGTCGCGCAGGAACGCCACTTGCGTCCCGTCAGGAGAGAATACGGGCGAAATATCGGAGCCCGTCCCGCTGGTCAAGGGCGACTCCTGATTCGACACGAAATCGTAGGAGTAGATCCGCTGCGCTCCTTCGCGCGCGGCGACATACACCAGTCGCCGGCTGTCCGGCGCCCACGTGGGCTGAGAGACGATTCCCGGCGCGGTCGTGACCCGCGCGGCCTCACCGGCGTCCTTCGCTGAGGCCGCAAACAGTATCCCGCGCACGACAAATGCCACCTTGCGGCCGTCTGGCGCCAGCACCAGATCCGAGAAGGTGCTGGTCATGCGCTCCCGCTCTGGCCCGGGCGCGGCCGGCGTTCCCCTGAGGCGGATGGGGACCTGACGTGTGGCCCCAGTCGACGGGTCCAGCGTCCACACACCGAAGTGGCGCTCGAAGGCCATCACCCGGCCATTGGCTGACAGCGAGGGAAACAGCACGCGCCCGTCAACGAACGTCGTCACCTTCTGACCCGCGTCGAGAGACGCGTTGACTGCGGCACTCTCCAGGCCACCGGGCATCGCGCGCATCCAGATGTTTTCCGCGCCATCTCGATCAGACACGTAGTACACGGCTCCACCGTCGTGGCTCCACATCGGCCACACCTGGCGTGCGTCGCGCGGCGTCAATTGCCGGTAGCTGGCACCGGTGTCGATGTTCGAGACCAGCCAGAGCTCCGATCGATCGAGATGACTGCTTCCACGTCGCCACCACTGGGCTGCGGCAATCCCCCTCGCGGCGATCACCAGCGAACGCCCGTCGGGAGCCGGTGCCGCGTGGAACTCGTTGACGTAGCGCTCATCACTGAGAGGCAGCGGCGTGCCTCCGTCGACTGAGACCCGATAGAGGTCGTTCATCCCGGCGATGTCACCGCTCGTGGTCGAGAAGTAGATCCAGCGGCCATCGGCCGACCACGCCTCCAGCGTCTCGGGACCATCGTCTGAGGTCAGTCTTTGGAGCGCACCGGTCTCGAAGCTCAGAACGTAGATGTCTCCTCCGCCGGTGCGCGTGGACATGAACGCAAGCCGGCGGTCGTCGGGTGAATAGAGCGGGCGGCGCTCGGTGGCCTCATGAGAGACGAGCAACTGGGCTTCGCCGCCAGTGGAAGGCACCGACCAGATGTCGCCGCCGGACACGAAGGCGATCTCCGATCCGTCCGCAGACATTCCCGGCTCCGCCGCCATGACGACCGGAGAAGTCTGCGGTAGAAGGGGGGACCAACCGGCGACAACGGCCGTAGACCCCGAAAGCACCAGGAGCAACGGGGCACGAACGAGAAGACGTCTCATGCCGGCACATTACCGCATTTGAATCGGTAATCTGGAATCGGGAATCGATTCCCGATTCAACCTTCTGATACGCTGGAGCCGGAGCGAGAGTGGCGGAACTGGCAGACGCGCCGGACTTAGGATCCGGTGGCCGGAAGGCCGTGGGGGTTCGACTCCCCCCTTTCGCACCAGCGCCACCGTCATATTGTCCACACCTATACAATTGAACCGATGAAGATCGAAATGACCGAGGTCTCCGAGACCCAGAAGCAACTGTCCTTTGAGGTGCCGCCGGACGTCGTCGCCGCCGAGATCCAGAAGGTGGCCCAGGGGTACAGCCGCAGCGCGCGGGTGCCAGGCTTCCGACAGGGCAAGGTCCCCGTCAGCGTCGTCAAGCAGCGCTACAAGGACCAGATTCTCTCCGACGTGGTGAACGCCATCATTCCGCGCGTGGTGGACGAGGCCCTGCGCGACCGCAGCCTCGAACCGGTCACGACCCCGGACATCAAGGATGTCGTGATCGAGGAAGGCCGGCCACTCACCTTCCTCGCCGAGTTCGAGGTGGTGCCGCCCATCGAGCCAGGCGATTACACCGGCATTTCCCTGACCAAACCGCCGGCCATCCTGGAGGTCGGCGCGGTGGACGAGGTCCTGGAACAGCTGCGCCAGCGGGCGGCCAAGTGGCATCCGGTGGAAGACCGCCCCTCAGGTGACGGTGATGCCGTGCTCATGGACGTCACACGCACGCTTCAGCAGGAAGATGCGAAACCGGAACCGATGGAGAACGTGTCCATCGAACTGGGCGCCTCCGGCAACCCTCCGGGCTTCGACGAGCACCTGGCTGGAGTGGTCGCTGGCGACGAACGGCAGTTCTCGGTGGACTATCCGGCCGATCACGAAGTGGCGGAGTTGGCGGGAACGTCCGTGAGCTATCAGGTGGTGGTCAAAGGCGTTCGTCGCAAGGAATTGCCTGAGTTGACCGACGAGTTTGCGAAAGAGGTCAGTGAAGTCGAGACGCTTGACGCGTTGCGCGAGCGGATTCGGCACGACCTGCAGCACGAGGCAGAACACGAATCCGAACACAAGGTTCGCCACGACCTGCTGCAGGATCTGGCCTCGCGGATGCGGGCCCCGGTGCCTGTCTCTCTGGTCGAACGGGAGGTCGATCGCCGGCTGGAGGAATTCGTCCGAAGGCTGATGGACCAGGGCATGGACCCGATGAAGGCGGGCATCGACTGGCAGGAGTTCCGCGAGCGGCAGAAGGCTCCCTCGGAAGAGACGGTCAAGAGCACGCTGGTGCTGGACGAAATCGCGCGGCGCGAGAGTCTCGAAGCCAATGACGACGATGTGTCCGCGGAAGTCGAGAAATTTGCGGAGCGCACCGGGCGAACGGCCGTGGCCGTCCGCGCACGGCTTGAAAAGGAAGGCGGATTCAGCCGCATCGAGTCCGGCATCCGGCGGGAAAAAACCGTGGCGTGGTTGCTGGAGAAGGCGAAGGTCTCGTAGTGAATACTCCCAAGTCGCAACTGGTCCCGATGGTCGTTGAGCAGACCAACCGAGGGGAGCGCGCGTACGACATCTACTCGCGATTGCTCAAGGACGGCATCGTCTTCATTGGCACGGAGATTGATGACGGGATCGCGAACCTGGTCATCGCCCAGATGCTGTTTCTCGAGGCAGAAGACCCCGAGCGCGACATCCTGCTGTACGTCAACAGCCCAGGCGGATCGATTACCGCGGGGCTGGCGATTTACGACACCATGCAGTTCATCAAGCCCGAGGTCCAGACGTACTGCATCGGCCAGGCCGCCTCGATGGCGGCGGTGCTCCTGGCGGCAGGGGCCAAGGGCAAGCGGTTTTCGCTGCCCAATTCCCGCATCCTCATCCACCAGCCCTGGCTCTCCGGCCTGAAGGGCCAAGCGAGCGACATCGACATTCATGCCCGTGAAATTCTGCGCATGCGCGCGCGATTGAATGAAATCCTGGTCAACCACACCGGGCAGCCGCTGTCGAAGATTGAGCAGGACACCGACCGGGACTACATCCTGGGTGCGACCGAGGCGAAGGACTACGGTATTATCGATGATGTCCTCAACCGCCGTGTGTGACGGAGACGTACGGCCCTGCCGCGCTACTGCGGGTGGGCGCGTCTGCCGATAAGGGAACCGAGAAATAGTCATGACCAAGAAAGCCGGTGACACCGACGTTCTTCGCTGTTCGTTCTGCAACAAGGATCAGAGCGACGTCCGCAAACTCATTGCGGGTCCAACGGTCTTTATCTGCGACGAATGTGTCGAGGTGTGCAACGACATCATCGCCGACGACAACAAGTTCGACAAAACCTCCACACGGGCGGGCCTGCCGACCCCGATCGAGATCAAGAAGTTCCTGGACGAATTCGTCATCGGTCAGGATCAGACCAAGAAGAAACTGGCGGTCGCGGTCTACAACCACTACAAACGTCTCGAGATCGCCAAGCAATCCAAGGGCCGGAACGAGATCGAGCTCACCAAGTCCAACATCCTGCTGATTGGGCCGACCGGCACCGGCAAGACGCTGCTCGCCCAGACCCTGGCGCGCCTGCTCTCGGTTCCGTTCACCATTGTGGATGCGACCACCCTCACGGAAGCCGGGTACGTCGGCGAGGATGTCGAGAACGTCATCCTGAAGCTGCTGCAGGCCGCTGGCGGCGATATCGAAAAGGCCCAGCAGGGCATCATCTACGTGGATGAGGTCGACAAGATCTGCCGCAAGGATGAGAACCCCTCCATCACGCGTGACGTCTCGGGCGAGGGCGTGCAGCAGGCCCTGCTCAAGATCCTGGAGGGGACGGTGGCCAACGTGCCGCCGCAGGGCGGACGCAAGCATCCGCACCAGGAATTCTTCCAGATCGACACCAGCAACATCCTTTTCATAGTCGGCGGCGCGTTTGTCGGACTCGACAAGCAGATCGCGCGGCGCATTGGCAAGAAGACGCTGGGCTTCAAGGCCGACCTGAAGGCGAACGTCAAGGAGTCCGCCTCGCTCGTCGATCAAGTCGAGCCGGGCGACTTGATCAGGTACGGACTGATTCCGGAATTCGTCGGCAGGTTGCCGGTTGTGGGGACGCTGCACGAGCTCGACAAGGCCGCGCTCATCCAGATCCTCGTCGAACCCCGCAACGCGATCACGCGGCAGTATCAGCGGATGTTCGACTTCGAGAACGTCAAACTCCGTTTCACGGACGATGCGCTGGAGGCCATCGCGGAACTGGCACTGCGGCGGAAGATCGGCGCGCGCGGCCTCCGCATGATCATCGAAGACATCATGCTGGACCTGATGTTTACGCTGCCGGGTCAAAAAAAGATTCGGGAGTGCGTGATCACACGCGAGGTGGTAGAGTCGAAGAAGGAGCCGATTACCGTAATGGAAAAGGCTGGGTAGACTCCGGTTTACCGATGTTGCGGCCCGCAATGTCAGATTTTAGATTTTCAGACTAGCCATGGATCAGTACGAAACCCTTCCCATTGTCCCGCTCCGCGACGTCGTCGTGTTTCCGCACATGATGATGCCCTTCGTGATCGGTCGACCGTCTTCGACGAGAGCGCTGGAACATGCGCTGACGACGGATAAGCGGATTTTTCTGGCGGCGCAGCATGATGCCGCCACCGACGATCCGCAGCCGGCGGACATCTACACGATGGGCTGCGTGGCGAACATCGTCCAGTCCCTCAAGCTGCCGGATGGCAATATCAAGGTGCTGGTGGAGGGCGTCGAGCGCGCCCGCGCGGTGGAGTGGAAGGAAGACAAGGGCTTCTATCGCGTCACCGTCAAGGTGCTCCCGAAGAAGGTGGAAGCCTCCGCCGACGCCGAAGGCACGATGAGCCGGGTCGTCACCCTCTTCGAGCAGTATGTGAAGCTGTCGAACACCCTCCAGTACGACGCGATGATCGCGGCCGTGCGCGTCGACGACCCGTCACGCCTCGCCGACACGATTGCCGCGCACCTGCAGGTGGGAATCGAGGAAAAGCAGAACCTGCTCGAGATCGTTGCGCCCCTTGAGCGCCTGGGTCGCATCGTGACCGTGCTTGAGGCCGAAGTCGACAAGCTCCAGGTGGACCGCCGGATCCAGTCTCGCGTGAAGAAGCAGATGGAGAAGGCGCAGAAGGAGTACTACCTCAACGAAAAGATGAAGGCCATCCAGCGGGAGCTGGGCCGCAAGGACGAGAAGGGCAACGAGGGCGACGACCTGAAGAAGAAGATCGCGCAGGCGCGCATGCCCAAGGAAGTCGAGAAGAAGGCCGTCGACGAGTTGAAGCGCCTTGATGCGATGCCGCCGATGTCGGCTGAGGCAACCGTGTCCCGCAACTATCTCGACTGGCTGATCGCGATGCCCTGGCACAAGAAGACCAAGGAAGCCCGCGACCTGAAGCGAGCCGAAGGGATTCTCCACGACGATCACTTCGGGCTGGAGAAGATCAAGGAGCGCATCATCGAGTTCCTGGCCGTGCGGGTGCTGGTCAAGAAGCCGAAGGCGACAATTCTCACGCTGGCGGGCCCTCCGGGTGTCGGCAAGACCTCGCTGGCAAAATCGATTGCCCGCGCGATGAACCGCAAGTTCGTGCGGCTGTCGCTGGGAGGCGTGCGTGACGAGGCCGAGATTCGCGGACATCGGCGCACGTATATCGGCGCGTTCCCTGGCCAAATCATCCAGATGATGAAGAAGGCGGGAACGATGAATCCGGTGTTCCTGCTCGACGAAGTCGACAAGATGTCGATGGATTTTCGCGGCGATCCGTCGGCGGCGCTGCTGGAAGTGCTGGATCCTGAGCAGAACAGCACGTTCCTCGATCACTACCTGGACGTGGAGTACGACCTCTCACACGTGATGTTCATCTGCACGGCGA
>JAHEFO010000317.1 GCA_024640135.1 Acidobacteriota bacterium | reverse complement strand
GTCGCCAGTGCCGCGTCCCAGGCGCGCGCGCGTCGCTGCATGCGCGCCAGTCCCAGCAACGCACCTGCGCGAATGGCCGGTGATGTGGACGTGGTCAGCGATGCGTACCGCTCGAGCGCGGCGGAAGGGTCGTCGCCGTACTCCAGCCGCTCCGTGTCGTCGAGGATCCTTCCCTCAATGGCGGGCAACTCGGGGGCCCGAGGCACCCAGAGAACGCTGGCGGCAGGCGAGGCGCGCAGCCCGTCTCCGACAACAGTGAATTGAACAACGTCGCCGGTGCCCACGCCCTCGGCGGCATTCTGTTCGGCTCTGGCCAGCGACAGCGCCAGGCTCTGGGTCACGTTCCGGAGCATTCCCTTGCGCTGAGTGTCGTGCTGCTGTGCGAGGAGTTCACGATCCTGCCGTGCCAGTTTGACGCCCAGCCAGACCAGCGTGCCCGCCGGCAGGGCGAGCACGGCCACCAGCAGCGCCGTCAGGCGCATGGAGCGGGCCGCGTGAATGCGTGGGAGACGCATGAAATCCGTGCCGCTAAAGCTAGCAGGAATCTGTCAAGAAACGGTCAGGACGTTGATGTGACGAGACGAGGGCAGCTTACGCGGACGCACCCAACTCAAGGCCCGCGCGCACGCGCTCGAGCCCGTGGTGTACGTGGGCCAGGCGGCCGAGGCCCGGCGCGCCGGACCCTACTTCACTTCGCGCAACGGAATGACGTCCGCGCGCGGCAGCGGACCGAAGTCCTCGCCAAACTTCACCGGCGGCAGGTCCTGGAACATCGTGTCCCACTTGCCTCGCTCCATCGGGTTTGACGACTGCAGGTACTGGCGCGCGGAGACGGGTCGCGAGAACGCGACGTCCGCAAGCGACGCGTACCCCGGCACGCTTGCAAGCGTCGCGGCAATGGCCTGTCGAATGGCGCTCGCCGACGCCTCCACCACTTCGGCGCCAAGGGCGACCGCCACTTTGGACAGGATCTGCCAGTCTTCCGCCGCGTCTCCTGGAGGCGTGATCACGCGAGATGCCGACTGGACATGCCCGGTCATGTTCGTGAACGTGGCATCCTTTTCGACGAATGCGCAGCCCGGCAACAGGATGTCCGCGGCCTCGGCCAGCGGCGTCTTCAAGACGCCCTGCACGATGAGAGTCGCAATCTTCCCCGCCTTGCGGGCGGCAACGATCCAGTCCGTGTCGCCAATCGACCCGTCAGGGCCGGAGTCCATGACATAGAGCACCTTCACCGAGCCCGTCTCAACCGCGGCCTGCAGGTCCGTGATGTCAGCCGGGCCGTCCATGGCGGCCGTCTCGAAGCCGAGGTCACGCGCTCCGCGCAGGTTCGGCGCATCAACGGCGGGAATCCGGAACGTGGTGTTGGGCGGCTGCGGCTTTTCACGGAAGCGCCAGCCGATGGTCACACCACCCGTCAGGGCCGCGAACTGCTTCAGCACGTAGAGTTCTTCCAGGGATGCATGGCCCGACACCAGGAAGCGCGCCTCACCGGGACCGCCGGCCGTCTCCACGGCGTCCTTGACGGCAACAAGTGCATCGGCCCACGGCGTGGCATCACACCCACGGCTGGTGCGCACATGCGGCTGCAGGAGCCGCCGATCGCCCTCAATCCAGTGATAGTCGAAGCGACCGATGTCGCACATCCAGTAGCTGTTGATCTCCGGGTTGAGTCGCGGCGTCATACGGACCAACCGCGCGCCCTTGGCCCACTCCGGCTTTGCTTTGATCCATGCCGTGGTGTTGCAGCCCTTGGCGCAGCCGGTGCAAATGGTATCGACCGCCGAAGGGTTGTCCCACGGCCGGGACTTGAACCGATAGTCTCGAGTCGTGATGGCGCCGACCGGGCACACATCCATGAGGTTGCCCGAGAGCAATGACACAACGCCGTGTTCCTCGAACGTGGCAATCTCGCTGTGCACACCTCGCTGGAAGACGCCGATCTGGGCATCGTTATCGACCTCAGCCATGAATCGCACGCACCGGGTGCACATGATGCAGCGGTTGCGGTTCAGCATGAGCGTCGGCCCGAAGTCCACGTCGGCTTTCACGCCCTCGCCATCGAATACCCGGCGAGGAAAATCCATCCGGCTGCGTTCGGGGCCATAGGAGTACGAGTAGTCCTGCAAGGGGCACTCGCCGCCCTTGTCGCACACCGGGCAGTCGAGCGGATGATTGACCAGCAGGAATTCGAAGACGCTGGCGCGCGCGGCCTCCACATCCGGGGTGTTGGTGGAGACCACCATGCCGTCGCTGCAGACCATCGAACACGAGGTCTGCAATTTCGGCATCTTCTCGATCTTGACGATACAGACACGACAGGAGCCGTCAACACCCAATCCCGGGTGGTAGCAGTAGTACGGCACATGTCCGCCGCTTTGCAGCACGGCCTGCAAGACCGTCTTGCCCTTTTCCACCGTGACCTGAGAGCCGTCAATCGTCAGCGTAACCGTTTCCATAACCCTAAATTCTATGTCAGCTGGTGGCCCGGATCAGTGATTCGCGCAGATAAGTTCCGGAGCGCGGTGTCCGCTCAGCGTTTGACGCTGATCAGGCCCAGATCGTCCCGTGTGTCGACCCGTCGCACCGGGGCTTCGACCGGGAACACCGCGTCATGGACGGGCGTCGTGACCGCCACCGTGACCTGCTCGTTCCGGCCGTCCGCATGCTGGACGGTCAGGGTCAACGGGAAGTCGAAGGTTTCACCCAGTTGCTCGATGCGCACGGCCAGGTGGGTCGCGTCCGCCATTCGCCAACTGAGGCGAACCTCCGGAAGGGTGAACCCATGAATCCAGCGCTCGAAGAACCGGTCGAGCGGCTGGGAGGTCTCGGCTGCAAAGGCCTTCTTGAAATCTTCGGTCCCGGCCTTTTGAAAGCGATGGGTGCGGTAGAAGCGCTGGATTCCCCGGCTGAACGCCTCAGGACCGATGAAGCGCCGGAGCATATGCACCACAACGGCGGACTTGTTGTAGACCACGCCCCGGAAGATGCGCGCGTCGCGCTGAATATGGCCGAGTCGATAGCCAAGGTCGATGGGGCCGTGACGCGACAATCGGAACGCCGAACTCTGCATTTGCGAGAACATCTTCTCTTCGACCTCTTTGCCTCGGTCGTGTCCCGCATACATCGCGGCGAAGTACTGTGCCAGGCCTTCGCTGAGCCACTGCTCGTGGTAGTTGTCCCAGCCGATGGCTTGGCCCCACCACTGGTGGGCCACTTCATGCGCCAGAAAGAAGAAGGGGTGGTCGTCCAGCGCCGCCGGGTCTTCACGCCACGTCAGGTTTGTGGGCAGCGTCGGCTGGTTCCACAAGGCGAAATAGGCCGGGCTGTGTCCACTGGGCAGTTCAGCATCGAGCGTGGCGAGTGAGAAGTTCGGGTACGGCGCCTCGCCGATCTCGGAGCTGAAGTACTCCAGAATCCCGGCCGTGCGTTCGGGCAACTCACGATTGGATCGCAGCAGCCGTGGGGTGGCCACGACGTCGATGTCGACCGTGTCAGCTCCCTCCGCCAGCGCGACAGACGGCACCCGGGCCTCCGCCTGGCCGACGGGCACGAATCGGGAAATGATGCACGACAGGTAGCGCACCGGGCGATCGGCCAGGAACCGGACGATGCGTTCAGCGTGTTCCTCGCCACCCCGTCCGGACTCATTCGTCGCGGGTGTCACCTCGGAACTGATCAGACTGCCACTGGCGACCACCTGATACTGCGCGGGCACGGTGAGCCGCAGGGACGCCGTGGCGAAGTCCGTGATCGGCGCCTGCGGATACCAATACGAGCGATTGCTGTAGAGGTAACGCGGTTCCGGGGGCACCGGCAAATCAGAGCCGAGCGTAAACGGGTTCTGTGTCCCTAGATCGTCCGGTGAAACCGACAACGCTTCTCGCTCGACGTCCTGAGAGGGCAGCCTGCCGCTGTAGGCAATGTCGAGCTCGAGTTCCGTGTTGATAGGCAGCGGTTTGTTAAGGCTGACCAGCACGCTGCTTCGGCCTGAGATGCGCAGACCCAGCACTCGCCCGAGCGTTGGCG
>JAHEFO010000316.1 GCA_024640135.1 Acidobacteriota bacterium | reverse complement strand
CGTGCGTATAGACGACGTTGGGGTCGGTCGGATCGATGGAGTGATTCGACCCTTCGCCGCCTGGCGCGCCCTCCCACTCAACGGCCGGGATGGCGTCACGGCCTTTCGTGACGTCCACCTGGCCCCGACGGCTGCCATGATCCTGTATCGATCCGTACGCCCATGAGATCGGCCGCGACGTATCAAGGGTCACGTTGTAGAACTGCGCGCCGCCGGCCGCCATGGCGAAGGTCCAGGTCTTGCCGCCGTCCAGCGAGTGATAGAAGCCGCCATCGTTGGTGTTGTAGAGCTTGTTGGGGTCCTTTGGATCGATGAAAAGGCCGTGGTGATCCCCATGTGTGCCGGACGCGGCGCGTGCGAATGTCTTGCCGCCGTCGACGGATCGGTTGAAGCCGAGTCCCATCGTGTAGACCGTGTTCTCGTTCGTGGGATCCACGCGAATTTGTCCGAAGACCCAGCCGTACGTCCCCGAATGTCCGATCATGAAGTCGTTCGTCTCGCTGACCTTGCGCCAGCTGCCGCCCTTGTTGTCGGTGCGATAGACTTCGGCGGCCTTGATTCGTCCATTCGTGATCGCACGGCCGTACGCGTCGGTCTCGTTGGGTCTGGGGCCTCGTCCCTCTTCGTAGTTGTCCACGAACGCATAAAGCACATTGGGGCTCGACCGCGCGATGTCAATCCCGATCCGGCCGCGGAATTCCGCCGCTGGAAGGCCCTGGCTCATGTCCTGCCAGGTCTGGCCGCCATCGGTGGTCTTGACGATGCCGCTCTCGTTGTAGCCTGGCTCCACCCTGGGGTCGCTCCACTTGCGGCGGATCCGCTGCCACATGGCGGCGTAGAGCACGTTCGGATCGGTCGGGTCCATCACCAGGTCGATGGCGCCGGTCCGCGGACTCTTGTAGTACACCTTGGTCCAGTTCCGTCCTCCGTCCGTGGTCTTGAAGACGCCGCGCATGGCGTTGTCGGTCCACTCATGTCCAGACGCCGCCACATACACGATGTCCGGGTTCGTGGGATGGATGACGATTCGTGCAATGGTCTGCGTGTCCGCCAGGCCCATATGCGTGAAGGTCCGGCCGGCGTCCACTGACTTGTACATGCCGACACCCGCCATTGACGCCCGGAAGATGTTGGCCTCGCCGGTGCCGACCCAGACGATGTTGGAATTGGATGGGGCCACTTCGACGCTGCCGATGCTGGTGGAGGCTTCCTGCTCGAAGATGGCGCGCCAGGACTGGCCATGGTCTTCGCTCTTCCAGACACCGCTGGTGGCGTAGGCCACGTAGATGTGCCGCGCGTCGCCAACATCGGCGATGGCGACATCGGTGGCGCGGCCGCTGATGTTCGTCGGACCCAGGGACTGCCAGGTGGCGCCCCGGTAGGGTGAGGCCTGCCGCATCGACTGGTACGTCCCCCAGGCCCTGAGCAGACCGTCGGCATCGAGCCCGACTGGGGCCTGAGCCCCGGAGGTCCCGATTCCGGTCGCCAGAACAACGCTGACTCCTGCCAGCAGAGTGCCAATCACAGAACGACGCATGGTCACCTTCCTTCAGGAATCCTGATTCCCGTTCAGATCTCGTAATATTACCGGGCTATGTCGCGCACGCCCGTCTATCTTGACTATCACGCCACCACGCCCGTCGACCCACGGGTCGTCGAGGCGATGTTGCCTTACTTTACCGAAGTCTTCGGCAATCCTGCATCTTCCAGCCATCAGTGGGGGTGGAAGGCGCAGGAAGCGGTGGAGCAGGCACGGCGCCGCGTGGCGGCTCTTCTCGGTGGCACTGCCAGGGAAATTGTCTTCACGAGCGGGGCGACCGAGTCGAACAATTTCGCCATCAAGGGGGTGGCCTCGTCAGCACCGGCTGGTCGCAGGCACGTGGTGTGTTCCGCCATCGAGCACAAATCAGTGCTCGAGGGGTGCCGGAATCTCGAGACTTCCGGCTGGGAGTGCACGGTGGTGCCGGTGCAGCGCGATGGCCGAATCGACCTCGAGGCGCTGGCGGGCGTCGTCACGGAAGAGACGGCGCTGGTGAGCATCATGGCCGCCAACAACGAAGTGGGGGTCCTGCAGCCGCTGGCCGACATTGCGGCGATTGCCCATGCGAAGGGCGCGCTGTTCCATACCGATGCCGCGCAATTCGTCGGCAAGATCCCCGTCGACGTGCAGGCCGAGGGAATCGATCTGCTGTCGCTCACCGGCCACAAGATGTGTGGGCCCAAGGGCTGTGGTGCCCTCTACATTCGTCGCGGCACCGAACTGGCGCCGCTGATTATTGGCGGTGGCCATGAACGCGGGATGCGTTCGGGCACACTCAATGTCCCGGGGATTGTCGGACTGGGCTACGCGTGTCTGATTGACAGACGCGAAATGGCTGAGGAGAGCGCACGGCTGGCGGTGCTGCGAAATCGCCTGCTCGACGGCCTGCGTCAGCGGGTCGGCGGTATCACCGTGAGTGGATCCATGGAGCATCGCCTTCCGAACAATCTCCACGTGGGATTCGACGGCGTGGACGGCTCAGCGTTGCTCATCGGCATTTCCGATATTGCCGTGTCGTCGGGCTCCGCCTGCAGTTCCGCTTCGGCCACACCGTCCCATGTCCTGCTGGCCTTGTTCGGGCCCGATCATGTGCCGTCGGCCACGATCAGGTTCGGACTCGGCCGGCAGACCACGGCAGCCGACATCGACTACGCCATCGAGAAATTTGCGGCCGTCGTCAAGCACCTCCGCGAAACGACACCGGCGCACTGACCGCCCGCGTCACTGAGTCCGGTCGTAGACCCGCTTGATTTCCACTTTCTCCATCCGGACCATGATGTTGGTGGTCACCACGGTCACGACCAACTGCTTGCCGTCATCGCTCACGGTGTAGTCTTCGACCACCTTGAGTGATTCCTTGCTCTCGACTTCGCGGTGCAGTACTTTGCCGTTCCATTTCACCTTGACGTCGAGATCGCCAGCCGGAGTCACCATCTTCGACTTCTTGTTGTCGGTCTTGTACTTGTAGATCAAACCCTTGGCAGGATCGGGATCGTAGATCAGCATCACGTCTGTCGCCGTGGCCTGGATTCCCAGCAGCGGGGGCGCATGACGGAACATCGCCAGGTGGGCGTTGAAGCGCTGCAGTTCCTCGCGACCCAGGTCGCCGCCGCCAACATCACCCCCGGAGCGCCCGCCGCTGTTGCTGCGCCCGCCGCGTCCGCTGCCGGATGGCGTGGCACTTTCGGGGCCGTTCGGATTGATGCTCGCCTCCACATTGAGTTTCCACCCGCCAGACAATGCCGCGGGGCCAGCGGCCTGCGCCGCAACTGACGCGGATACGTGTCCAAAAGCGACGGCGAAAACAGCAGCGACGAGAATTCTCAGTGCTCTCATAAGTTCACTCCACATAGTGTGGTGTCCAAGGGCACCACACCGCGATGCTACCTCCGGAGTGCCTCGGCGATCAATCGCACAGAAGTCGCCACCCGCGGACCGGGGACTGTGAGCGAACTGTCCATCAGGAAGTGGACCCGTGCGTTCCTGACTGCGGGGATGGAAACGGCGTTCCAGGCGGCCCTTTCTCCAGCCAGCCGATCCGAGCTCCACGCCTCGGTTGCGCGCAGTTCAATGACCACCTCCGGCGCGCGTGCCAGAAGCTGCTCGAGCGAGAGCTGCAGGCCTTCGCGCGGCACGTCTGCCATGACGTTGATGCCGCCCGCCACTTGAAGCATGTCGTGCAGGAACCCCACGCCACCGCTCACGTACAGTCCCCGCATCGAACCCTCTTCCCGGCCGAAGACCAGCAAGGTTCGTGGTCGTGGCCGGCCCGAACCCTCCTGCCTGAGGGCATCGAGTTCGCCTTCAATGCGCGATGCCAGCGCGTCCGCTTCGGTCCGGTGACCGGTGCGTTCGCCGACAGCCCGGATGGTGAGCGTGATGTCCGCGAGACCCGCGTGGCGATAGGTGAACATCGGGATCTTCAGCCGGTCGAGGCGGCCGACCAATTCCTCCTGCGATCCATAGACGACGGCCAGGTCAGGCCGGAGCG
>JAHEFO010000095.1 GCA_024640135.1 Acidobacteriota bacterium | reverse complement strand
GCGCGAAGAGGCACAGACGAATCTTATCCGCCAGACGCCGGGTGCGCCGCTCAGGGTTCCATGGGCCGGGCTCTCGCAGAGGCCGTGATTCCCGATCAGCTATCAATGGTCTTCGTGTCTGTGATGATCGATTTCTCGATCCATCGCGATGGTGTCTGCTCTGCCGATCGCCGCGGCCTTCTTGTTTTTCGCTGCGGCGGCTGCCCGTGTCTTCTCGGCCGAACTGACGGCAAACGACGAGAGGAGTTGATCCAGTTCCGCGTGCCCGCAGGCGCGGCAGTTCAGCGGCGGGTCACCGTAGGACGCAGGCCGGACCAGGGCTTCGAATTCGTGGCCACAGGCGCGGCATTTGAAGTCAAACAACGGCATGAGCCGATCATAATCCCGGTTTCAGAGGTTCCGTCCGGCGCCCCGCGGGGCTTCTCGGCAGCGCCCACTCTGCAGAAGGTTCGCCCACCAGCCGATAGGAGGAGATATGAGGCACTTGACTGCCGACGCTTCTGACATTCCGGCTCAGCCGTTTCTGGTGGATCGTCGCCGAGTCCCGGATCGCCGGGCGGCCTGGCGAGGCGGACGCCGCGACAGCGACTGGGTGAATCGCCCGCCCGACGCGTGGGAACAGCTCGAGTCCAGACGACGGAAGCCCGGTCTGCTGCACTGGGCTTCCTCCGTGCTGCACATCTGGTAGGGCCCCCCTCGACGGAGGCCCGGATCAGCGGCCTCCCCTACTTACAGGCCGCGCAGTTGTGGTTGTTCTTGGCGCCCATGCCTTCGAGCAGCTTGATGGTCTCGGGGAACGGCTGGGTTCGCTGCTCCGGACTGTTCGCCATGTCGACGGTGGTTTGCCCCCTGCGGTTGACCGCCATGACGTCGGCGCCGCGGCTCACCAGATATTGAATCATCGCGTTATCGCCACGGGCGGCGGCGTGGTGGAGCGCCGTAAACCCATCGGCGTCGCGAATATTGACGTCTACGCCCAACTCTTCCAGGAAGTACTTTGCGGCCGGCATCCAGCCGTCGGGCACATGGCGGTGCTGCTGCGCGACGCGCGACGTGCCGTAGCCGACCCCGCTGGCGGCATGAAACGGCGGCACATGGGGGCCTCCCGCGGGAATTGCAGGCAATCCCAATCGCTCCGCAGCTCCGTAGGACATCGTCGCGATACTCGGGTCCGCCCCATGTCGCACCAGCAGTTTCATGGCCTCGACGTCCAGCGCATACGCGGCTCTCCAGAATGGCGTGGCGCCGGTGAAGTCCACGCCCATCCGGCCCGCGTTGTACGCGGCGTACCAGAGATGTGCGACGGTGCGGGCGTTCGGGTCCGCTCCGGCCAACAGCAACGCCTCCATCAACTGGAGGTGTGATGTCTGCTGTTGCGCGGCCGCAGTGGGCTGCGGGTACCACGTACGGAGCGCCCATTCGTTGTTCAGCACAGAGAACAACGGTCCTGCGCCGTCATCGCTCGCCAGGTTCGGATCGGCGCCTCGCTTGAGAAACTCGAGCGCCAAATCGAAATGACCGTTGATGATTGCCACCACCATCGGCGTGGAGCGGTCCCCGCCGCTTGGCAGATTGATGTCCACTCCTGAGTCCAGCAGGAGCCGAGCGGCATCGCCGAAGCCTTCGCGTGCCGCATAATGCAGCGCCGTGAACCCGCCCTGGAGGCCAATCTGCTCTGTGCCGGACAGTGCGCGCGGTCCACTGTTGCCCCCGCCGGCCCGTCCCCGGCCAGACCCCCCGGCTCGTCCGCCCCGACCGGCTCGGCCCGCTGATGCGGCCGGCGCGGCGCTGGTGTTCTGCGGCGGATCGAAAAGGCCCGCTGCACCCGCATCCGGTTCGACGCCGGTCGTCGCGCTGATGATGCGGTTTCTGGTGGACTGGTCCGCGCTGTCCGCCGCCACCCGCTCGATGTAGTTGATGACCGTCGTTGCCAGCACGGGGTCGGCGCCTTTCTCGATCAGCGCTTTCATCGCCTCGAGCCGATTCCGCGACGCCGCAAACACGAGCGGAGTGCGTCCGTGAGTTCCGTCGACCGCGTTCACGTTGGCCCCACGGTCAATCAGGGCTCGAACGGCTTCGGCGCTGCCAGCCTGCGCGGCCAGATGAATTGGCTGCACCCCCGTCGTTGTCATGGCGTCCAGCTTGCTGCCCGCCTCAAGGAGGCGCCCCACGGCCGCCGCGTGCCCCCGGGAGCCGGCGAGGTGCAGCGGTGTGTAACCACCCAGACGCGTCAATGATTCGGTTGAGGCCCCGGCAAACAGCAGGAGATTCATCGTGCCGAGATCTCCGTTCAGCGCCGTCCAATGGAGGGCGGTCATGCCATCGCCCTGAGCCGCGTTCGCGTCCGCGCCGTCGCGCAGCAGCGTCCGGACGGTCTCGGTATCACCCTTTTCAGCCGCGTCCGCGACTGGTGACTCAGTGTCACGCGGAGCCGCCGCGTTCACGCTCTCACGCGGCATCACATTGGCCGCCAGGAACACAAGGGCCAACGCCGCCACCAGGACGGTGACGCCCGCGCGACTACGCATGGTGCACCCCGTCCGTCTCCGCGAATGAAAAGTCTCCTGTGCTGTCGCCGAAGCTCTTCTTGTCGTCCAGCCCGAGTTTGTGCATCAGACTCAGCATGACGTTGGCCATTGGCGTGTCATCGGCGGCCTTGAGGTGCACGCCCCCCTTGAGTCCGGCGCCTCCACCCAGCAGAATCAGCGGGCAGTTGCGGTGATTGTGCACGTTGCCGTTGGCCATCGGCGATCCGTAGACGATCTGCGTCTTGTCGAGCAGCGTGGCGTCTCCTTCAGCGGTCGCCTGGAGCTTCTCCAGGAAGTACGGCAGCATCGAGACGTGGTATTTGTTGACCTCCGCAAACTGGCGGATGCGCTCCTCGGCCACCCCGTGATGTGAGGCGTTGTGGAATCCGGTGCTGACGCCGCTGCCGGGATAGACCCGGCCCGAGCCGTCCCGGCCCATCTTGAACGAGAAGACGCGCGTCGTATCCGACGCGAACGCGAGCAACTGCAAGTCGAACATCAACTTCACGTGTTCGTCGAAGGCGTCCGGCACGCCGGCCGGCGCACCCGGGAGCTCGCGCGCATCCCCGCTCTCGTTGCGTGTCTCAATGCGCTGAATGCGCTGCTCGATTTCGCGAATGTTGGCGGCGTATTGATCGAGCCGCTGGCGGTCGTTCGCGCCCATCGACCGCCGGAGTTCGGCCATCTGTCCCACGAGCATGTCGAGAATGCTGCGATCGGTGGCGCGACGCTGCGATCGCTGCTCGGGTGTGCCGCCCGCGCCAAACATCAACTCGAACACCATGCGCGGGTCCCGCACCATCGGCAGCGGTTCTTCCGGACCGGCCCAGCTGATCGTGTCGGTGTACACGCAGGCATACCCGTACGCGCACCCGCCGGACTGATCGACCGGCTCGATGCTGAGCTGCATCGAAGGTATCGGCGTGTCCTGGCCGAATTTCTGCACGAACAACTGGTCCAGCGACGTGCCGACTCTGACATCCGAACCTTCCGTCAGCTTTGGCCGCACGTGCGTGAACATCACCGCGCTCGACCGAAAGTGGTCTCCTCCGACCTCGGCTGGCGTGAATGCTTCGGCCATGCGCGCGTCGGTGTTGCTGACGATGGTCAGCTGATCGCGGAACGGTTCGAGCGAACTGAGACTGCCCTTGCTGATGTCGAACTGGCGTCCGACTTCGGCGGGATTCCAGAAGTTCTGCGAGGCTCCGTACTCACTGCAGCCGGCGGCGCCATGCACCTGCTCGATGCAGACGAGGCGAGTGCGGGCCGCGGCCCGGCCGGCTGCGGTCTGCGCAAAGACCGTCCCTGCGGGAATCATCGAGTCCAGCAGCGGCAGGGCAATCGTGGCGCCCAGCCCCCTCAGGGCTGTGCGGCGTGACATGTGCTTTCCGGTCAGAAACATCAGTTACTCCTATTCGGATTCGGCGCGCGCCGATCGAAATGGCGCGCTCTGCGCGACTCCAAGAATCAGTGAAGACAGCCGGTAGTCGGTGCCCTTGGCGTCCCGGACAATGCGGCGGACCGCCGGCATGTCGTAGTACTCCACCCTTCGCCCCAGGGCGTAGGACATGAGCATCGACGTGAAGTGAGTGACGACGACGTCGCTCCGGGCGATGAGCGCGGATCGCAGATCCGCCACACCCCTGAGCGGCGTGCCGTCATACAGTTCCCCGGCCGTGTTGACTGCAACACCGCGATCCTTGATCCGAACCGCTCCGGTCACGTCAAAATTATCCAGCGCCAGGCCGATGGGATCGATAACGTTGTGGCACGAACTGCAGGCCGGGTTCTTGCGGTGCATGGCCATTTGTTCCGCCACCGACAGGAATCGGCCGTTCGTGGCATTGTCGGTCTGATCCAGATCCGGCACGTTCGGTGGTGGCGGTGGCGGTGGGCTGCCCAGGAGCACCTCCAGAACCCATTTGCCGCGCAGCACGGGCGACGTGCGGTTGCCGTGCGATGTCAGGGTCAGGACGCTGGCATGACCCAGGATGCCGCGCCGGATATCGTCCGGATAGGACACCTGGCGGAACTGCGGTCCACTGACGCCGCTGATACCGTAGTGCCGCGCCAACCGTTCGTTCACGAACGTGTAGTCGGCGGTCAGCATTTCCACGAGCGGCCGGTCAGCGCGCACCAGATGGTCGAAGAGCAGCTCGGTCTCTCGAGACATCGCCTCGGCCAGCGTTTCGTCGTAGTACGGATAATCCAGGGCGTCCGGCTCGATCTTGTCCAGATCCTGAAGGCGGAAATACTGAGCCGCGAACCGGGTGGCCAGTGCTTCCGCCCTGGGGTCGGCGAGCATGCGCCGCACCTCGTTGTCGATGACGTCGGGCCGGGTGAGGGCTCCTTGCTGCGCCTGGTCGATCAGGTTGCGATCGGGAATCGTGCCCCACAGGAAGAACGACAGACGCGACGCGAGATCGACCGGACTGATGTCATAGACCGAACCAGCGGCGACGCGCGCCGGTGTCTCCTCGACGCGGAAGATGAAGTGCAGACTTGCGAGCATCGCCTGGAGTGCCGTGCGGATGCCGGTCTCGAACCCCCCGACTGCTGCGCCCTGCTCGAAGAACGGCATCAGTTCGTCAACGTCGCCGGCCGACACTGGTCGTCGATACGCCTCGGTCGCCAACTGTTCCAGGATGCGCCGGGCGCAGGGCGCCGCCTCTCCGGGGGCCGTGGGGCGGCACGAAAAAATCCGGCGGCGTATCGGATTGTCCGATACCCCTGACACCTCCAGCGGGCCGAGAATGGCAAAGTTGCGCAGGTGAGGCACAGTCGTGACGCCGTAGCCGGTGCCAATCTGTGTGTCAGCCAGCGTGTGATCAATGGGCATGATGAGGTCATCTTCAGACCCCTCGAATTCCTTGATGAACGCCGCCGCCACGCGCCGCGGACCCGCCCGGACATGAATCAAATCAGTCGACACCGACAAACCGTTCGGGTCCGATTCGGTGATCCAGCGGTCCACGTCCACCAGCGCGGCACGTTCGCCGTCGATCGAGACTTCGATCTGAATGTCGCGCACGGTGCGGCCAAAGAGGCCGCCGGTGGGTTCTCCGTGCAGCAGGATCTGGAACTTGTAGTCTCCGTCAGCCGGGAAATTGTGGACGACCACCGTGCCGCCCCTGGTGCCAAACGGCGCGCCTTCAACTTGGTCCTTCTGCGACCGCGTCCTCGGGACATCGTAGGTCGTCGAACTGGGATCCGCGCCGGCGTCGCCCACCGCCAACCGGCTGACATGCGCGGCGGCCCGCAGGTATCCCTGCATCACCGTCGCGGACGGCATCTGCACATCGGCGATGTTGTCAAAGCCCGCGCTGATCGTGTCGGCGGGCAGAAAGGCGCTGACGTCGATGTCCAGGCCGAACACATCGTGGATGGCGGCCTGGTATTCCGCCCGATTGAGCCGCTGGAACGCCCGGCGGCCCGGGTTTGGACGATCGGCGGCCGCGGTGTCGAGGGCTGTTTCGAGGGCGGTGACCAGGGCCATCCGAACGGCCTGGCTGGGCTGCGGTTGCGCTTTTGGCGGCATCATGCCGGTCCGCAACTTCCGCACGATCTTCTCGCCGATCTCAGCCTGGTCGCCCGCGTGCCCGGCGTCGAACGAGTCCAGCGACAACTCGCCCTTCAGGTCGAGGTCGTTGTGGCAGTCTCCGCAGAAACGCTGAATGGTTTCGTTCTGGGCGGCCACCGACATCGGGGCTGATTCGACAGTTCCTCCGACACGCGGGGATACGGCGGCAGTGATCGGGCCCGTTTCAGTGCCGGCCCTCAGGGTGAGAGCGGTGCCAAACACAGCCCCAGCGAGGGCGATTAGTGCAATTCGGTTCGTGGTTCCCAAGGGTAACGTCAAGATACACATTGGGGGCGCGATTGTCAGCAGGAATTATGGGCCCGCAAGGGGAGCCTACGGGGCGGCGGTCTTGAGTGCCGGCACCTTGATCTCGCGCCACTTTCCCTGCCGAAAACGGAGCACACTCAGCGCCGCCCGCGTGGCATGGCCCAGGACAATCGCCAGCCAGATGTCCGGAGCGGTCAGTCCTCGCGTCATCGTAAAGGCCAGGCACCAGCCCACCGGCACAATCACCTGGGACGCGATCGAGATATAGAGCGGGCTCTTGGTGTCGCCGGTGCCCTGCAGGCCGCCGGTATATGTCAGGGCCACGGTGACAAAGAACCCGGAGACGGCCAGATAGGCCAGCAACTGCCGGCCGAGTTCGAATCCGACGCCCTCGGTGAGCGCAAACGCGCCGAGCAGGACACGCGGCACCAGCAGAAAGGCCAACCCCACCACTGCGGCCACCTTCAAGCCAATGCGGGCGGCGACGGCCGCCGATTGCGCGGTCCGATCCGGCTGTCCGGCACCCAGGTTCTGCCCCGCCACCGCTGCGGTCGCACCCATGAGGCCGACCGAGGTCCATGTAATGAGCGAGAACAGTTCGGTATAGCCCACGGCATACGCGGCCTGGGCCTCTGCGCTGTACTCCAGTCCTCCGATAAACCGCAGCATCAGCAGACCGGCCAGGTTCATGGCAATCCCTTGAAAGCCCGTCGGCAGTCCAAACCGGAACAATTCCCGGATGATGGCCCAGTCAGGCCCGAAGGCCATCGCCCGGCTGAACCGAATCACCAGCTTGCCGGAGAACAGCAGCCACATGAACCCGGCGGCGGTCAGAATGCCGGAGATGGCTGTGCCCAGCGCGGCACCGAACGTGCCGAGCGCCGGAATGGGGCCCGCGCCTCCAATGAGCACGATGTTGAGCACGATGTTCATGCTGGTCATCGCGATGCCCATGCGGAGTGTGGTCTTGACGTCGCCCGCCGCGCGCAGGGCGCCGCTCATCATGAAGAAGATCAACATGCCGATGCTGGACACGAACATCGTGCGGATGTACGGCAGCGCCTCGCGTTGCACCTCAGGCGCCGCATTGATCATGGACAGCAGCCACGGCGCTGAGAAATATCCGATCGGCGCCAGGACGCCGACCGCGATGAACACGGCCGTCAGGAATGCCTGGTAAACCGTGCGATTGACGGCCTCGACATCGCCGGCACCTGCAAACCTGGCGACCATGACGCCCATGCCGGAAAACACCGAAGCGACAAAGACGATGACGAGGATGAAGAGCTGAAGGCTGACGCCGATGGCGGCGTTGGCGTTCAGCCCGACGTAGTGGCCCACCATGGCGTGGTCGACGACGCCCTGCAACCCCCCAATGATGTTCTGGAGCATCGTCGGCCACGCCAGCATCCAGACGGCCGCGGGAAGGGGCCCGTCAATGATGCGGCGGTCGAACTTCTTCTGCTGGGGCTTGATGGGAGCGGCGTCAGCCATGTGCCCGTCTATCGTATCTGGAGTCCCGCGTGGCCCCTGCCAGCGGGCGCCCGGCTCTCACTACGCCTGCGGTAACGATCTCGGCGTCCAGTGACCCTCGGTCTTGGCGATCCAAATCGTGGCCGTGAGGTCAGTGGTCACGTTGACCGTGGTCCGGGACATATCCAGGATACGGTCGACGCCGAGGACGATGGCAATGGCTTCCCCCGGCACGCCGAACATCACCAGGATGCCCACCAGCAAAGGAATCGAGCCGCCAGGCACACCCGCCGCGCCGATGGCGGTGACCACCGCCATCACCATGACGATGCCCATCTGGAAGATGGACAAATCGACCCCGAAGATCTGCGCAAGAAAGATCACCGTGATCCCCTCGAAGATCGAGGTGCCGTTCATGCACATGGTAGCGCCCAGCGGAAGGACGAACCCGGCAATGTGTCTGGAGACGCCCAACTGTGTTTCAGCCGCGTTCAGCGAAGTCGGCAACGTCGCATTGCTCGAACTGGTGGAGAACGCCGTAATCATCACGGCCTTGACTCGCGAAAAGAAGACGACCGGCGACAGCCCGAGCACGAAACGGACGATGGCGGAAATCGTGATCGTCAGGTGGAGCACGAGCGCCGCCAGCACGGTGAGGACGAACGCCGCAACGGCATACAGCAAGTCGAACCCGAATCGTGAGCTGACGGTGAAGATCAGGCAGGCCACCCCATACGGGGCCAGTCGCATGGCGAAGTTGATGATCTGGATTACCACGTCGCTGAGCGCTTCCAGCACGTCAATCATGGGTTTGGCCCGGGCGGCCGGAATCAAGGTCAGAGCCGCTCCGAACATCAATCCGAAGAAGATGATGCCCAGCATGTCTGTTCGAGCGGCGGCATCCACCGGATTGCGAGGCACGATATTCACAAACGTATCCGGCCCGAACCTGGCGGTTGTCGCGGCGGCCTGTACACGGCCCTCGGCGTCCGTGCTGAACTGTTCCATCAACTGCGTGCGCGTCTCAGGGGAAACGCGCTCCCAGGGCTTCACCACGTTGACTACCGTCAAGCCGAGTGTGGCGGCCAGCGCGGTGGTGACAAAGAAATAGCCGAGCGTTTTGCCGCCGATGCGGCCGACCTTCCTGATATCCCCCAGACCCGCGACACCCAGCGTGATGGACGCAAAGACCAGCGGCATCACGACCATGAAGAGCATGCGCAGGAAGACCTGGCCAACGGGAACCGCCAGATACGTGTTGATGAACTCGACGGCAGGATGATCCACGCCGACCGTCAGGTTCGTGGCGACGCCCACCACGGCGCCGGCCAGCAACCCGAGGAGAATCTTGGTGTGCAGCTTCATGGATTGCGAGTCTATTGGGAATGCGTCAATCGGGCAATGGCCAATGAAGGGCCATCGGCGACCCTGATGCCCCGGCCACGTCTCGACCCGGACCGATGGAAAGTCCGAACGAAGGGCTACGTCCTCTGCCATCCCCGTGCCGTTGTCCACGACGAGGATCTCTCGTTGCGAAATGCCGGCGTCGAGCAGGGACTGAATGCAGTCAAAGATGGCTTCCAGGCGTCCGTGCTGCAGGATGAGGGAGCGAACCGAGGGCCAGCCGGGTCATACCCGGCGTTCGGAGAATCACCGCTTCGCGCGTACCCCCTCACCCCGTGATAGTCGTGCTCCTGTTCCTGCGGGTCAGCGCGGTCTCGATCCGTCGATCCGCCGTTCGGCGCGGTCCTTCCCGAGGAACTCGACTAGAAACTGTTCGACTCAGGGCACACCGTGAACCTTCCAGGGGCACCACTCGTCTGAGCATATATTGTGACAACACATATGCCCTGGACACTAACTGACACTGACCTCAAACGCAGCAGCGCGCCCTTGCTGGTGCTGGCCCTGGTCGCCGAGACGCCCCGGCACGGTTATGAGATAGGCAAGCTCATCACCGAACGGTCGGATGGCACCATCACCTTCAACATGGCGTCGTTGTACCCGCTCCTGTACCGGATGGAGCGGCGCGGCTGGATCGTCGGCGAGTGGCGAGAGCATCCGAACGAGCGCCGGCGGCGGTTCTACCAGATCACGACGGAGGGCCGGAGCGTGCTGGTCGGCCAACGTGGGCTCTGGCGAGGCTTTGTTGATGCTCTCGATCGTGTGGCCGGCCTGAAGGAGGTCTGACATGGATTGGCAGACCCGCGTTCGTGAAGCACTCCCGGTGGTGACTGGCGACTTCAGCCGCGACCATGAGATTCAGGAGGAACTTGCCTCCCACTGCGCCGCCAGGGAAGCGGAACTGCGCCAGGCCGGGGTGACGCCGGCCGAGGCCGAGCGCCGCGTGCTCGACGAGTTGCAGTCGACGGCACGACAGCGACGGGCTCTGGCCCGCACCGCGAGTCCGTCCAGTCCTGGCGATGCGGCCGGACTGACGCCGGTGGCGGTCCGCTGGATTCGCCAGAGCTGGCAAGACGTCCGGTACGCCGCGCGACTGCTTGTCCGGACGCCTGCGGCCACGCTGGCCGCGGTGGCCACGCTGGCGCTCACCATTGGCGCCACCACAGCGATCTTCAGTTTTGTCCAGGCCGTGTTGCTGCGGCCGCTGCCGTATCCCGACGCCGACCGTCTGGTTCGTGTGTGGGAGGCATCTCCGCAGGGAGACCTCCGCAATGTCGTGTCCTCCGGCAACTATCTCGCCTGGGGTGAGCGCTCGGCGTCCTTCGAGTCCCTTGCCGCCTATCGGCCTTCGTTCGACATCGCGCTGACCGGAAGCGATGGCCCTCCTGAAAAGCTGAGTGCCGCGATGATTTCGCCGGCGGTACTCGATGTGCTGCAGGTCGGGCCCGCGGTCGGACCGGGATTTCAGCCGGGCCAGATGTCCACCGGCCAGCCGAGGGAGGTGCTCCTGAGCGCGGCGTTCTGGCAGAGCCGTTTCGATGGTGATGCCGATGTCGTAGGCCGCGTCCTCACGCTCGACGGCCTGCAGGCCACAGTGGCTGGTGTGTTGCCGGACGGCTTCCGTTTTCCGGATCCGGACATCGATGTCTGGGTCTCCCAGCGCTTCGCTTCGGCGGACCGCGACTCATGGCGATCGCACAACTACAACGTCATCGGCCGGCTGGCGGACGAAGTGGACATCGAGCAGGCGCAGGCAGAACTGACGACGGTGGCCGGGACGCTGGCGGTGGAGCATCCAGCGGACATGACCGGCTGGGGCGTGAACATCGTGCCTGCCCACGCGGATACCGTGCGTGATGTCAGGCCGTTGTTGCTCGTCCTCATGGGCGTTGTGGGTGTTGTCCTGCTCATTGCGTGCGCCAACCTGGCCACGCTGCAGATCGCGCGCGCCAGCCGGCGCAACCTCGAGATGGCCGTGCGGTCCGCGATCGGCGCCGGCCGTGGACGGCTCGTGCGCCAGCTTCTGACTGAGAGCCTGATGGTGGCATTGGCTGGTGGCGCCCTCGGCGCCGTCGTCCTGGCAGTCAGCCTCAAGGCAATCGTGCTCGCGGCGCCCAGCGACATCCCGTTTCTCGAGAACGTGACGTTCGATTCCACCGCGCTGGGATTCACCGCGGCCGTCTCGCTGGTGTGCGCATTGCTTGTCGGTCTCGCCCCGGCGCTGCTGGTTTCCCGCACGGACGTTCGGGCGTTGTTGCAGGCGGCGCGCGCGAAGGTGGGAGGGTCGGAAACACGATTGCGTCACGCGCTGGTTGCCGCGCAAATCGGACTCGCCCTGGTGCTCCTTGTGTCGGCCGGCCTGCTTGTCCAGAGCTTCTGGAAACTGCAGGCTGTGGACCACGGATTCGACCCGGATCACGTCTTGACGGTGTCTCTCGATCTGCCCCAGGCCCGCTATGGCGACAACGCTGCCCAAGTGGCGTTCTACAATGGACTCCTGGGCCGTCTCCGGACTGTCCCCGGTGTGACGGCAGCGGCTGGCACAACCTCCGCGCCGGCCGCGGGCGCCGGCATGACCTTCAGTTTCGCCATTGACGGCCGCCCCTCGACCAATCCCACGGGCCGGGAGGATCCGATGCCCCTTCAGGGGATCACGCCGGGCTACTTCGAGACCATGCGCATACCGGTGCTCGACGGTCGTGCCATCGACGCGTCCGATGGACCCGATTCCGCCGGGGCGGTCGTCATCAACCACGCCCTGGCGATGAAGTACTGGCCGGATGGAGGAGCCGTTGGCACCCGGATACGGTTTCGCGAAAACCAGCCCTGGTACGAAGTGGTTGGCGTCGTCGGTGATACCCACGACGAGGGACTCGACGTGCCGCCGCCGCCGACAATCTACCTGTCTCTCGCGCAACGCAACGCTTCATGGGCATGGATGACATGGCAGACGCTGGTCATCCGCACGGCCAACGACCCGATGAGTGTCCTGCCGTCCGTGCGCGACACGATCTGGGAGTTCGACAGTAATCTTCCGCTGCTCGACGCGGCCACCATGGACGCGGCCTTCAGGGAGAATGACGCGCGGCGCCGTTTCGCCACGACCCTGCTGGGTGCGTTCGCACTGCTGGCGCTGGGCCTGGGCGCGATTGGCGTCTTCGGCGTTCTTTCCTGCGCGATGGCCGAACGCCGCCAGGAGATCGGAATCCGTCTGGCGCTTGGCGCCGAACCTGCGCGTGTCGCGACGGCCATGATCCGTGCGGCGCTGACGTGGGCGCTGGCCGGCGCCGCGATCGGGGCCGTGGCCGCGCTGGCGGTCACGCGGTTTCTCCAGACGCTGCTCTTCGACGTGGAGCCGACCGACCCGCTGACCTTTGCGGCCATGACAATCCTGCTGCTGGCCGTGGCTGTACTTGCGGCATGGCTGCCGGCTCGCCGCGCCGTTCGCCTGAGTCCAGTGACGGCCTTGCGAGAGGGGTGACGATTTGTCCCCAGGGCGCCACGCTGGCTGAGGCGCCCTGGATGTAGCGGAGGCCCGGACCGTCAGGTCCGGGCAGACGACTCGCGCGGTCAACGCAACCCGGTCAGAACATTTCCAGGGAGTCCTTCGTCTGCTTGAGTGTCACGAGCCCGACAACGGGTGCCGCCGGACGCCAGAGGACCAGCCCGGCATCAACAGGGAGTTTTCCTCATGGAGCGACTCTGGAAAGACGTCACGTACGCGCTGCGCACTCTTCGCCGGTCCCCGGCGTTCACGGCCGCGGCGGTCCTCTCGCTGGCGCTGGGCATCGGCCTGAACACGGCGATCTTCACGTTGATCAACACCTTGTTCCTGAATCCGCTGCCCGTCGATCGCGCCTCCGAACTCGTTGCGGTCTACACGGTCGACGCGAAGAATGCCTCGCCCCTGGGGAACCTGCTCCAGGTGTCGTACCCGAACTACAAGGACTATCGCGACAACAACACGGTCTTCACGGGCCTGGCGGCGTACTCGTTCCCACTTCCCGTGAGCGCATCAATCGGTCCGGCGGCCGAGCAACTGTTCTGCGAAATGGTGTCGGGCAATTACTTCCAGGTGCTCGGCGTCCGTCCATCCCGGGGACAGGTCTTCGGTCCTGACGACGACGCGGTACCCGGCGCGTCACCGGTCGTCGTCCTGTCGCACTCGGTCTGGCAGAACCGGTTCGGCGGGGCAGAGGATATTGTCGGGCGCGAGATCCGGATGAACGGCGTCTCCTTCACGGTCGTCGGCGTGGCCCCGGAGGGTTTCCACGGCGTCAACTCGCTCTTCGGGCCTGACGCCTGGGTGCCCACGATGATGTACGGGCAGGTGCTGCCGGCACAGTTTCGAGACTGGATGGAAGAGCGCCGCGCGCTCGTATTCAGCCTGGCCGGACGCCTGAAGTCCGGTGCGACGATCGACCAGGCACGCGCCAATCTTGCCGCCGTCGCGAAATCGCTGGAGGAGACGTACCCGCTGCCCAACGAGGGACGGTCTACCGCAATTCGCCCGCTGACCGAAGCGACCATCTTCCCAGGCCTTCGTGAAGGGCTGGCTGCCGGTACCGCGGTGCTGATGGGGATCGTCGGTCTTGTCCTGCTCATTGCCTGCTCGAATATCGCCAACCTCCTCCTGGCGCGGGCGACGAGCCGGGGGCAGGAGGTCGCGGTCCGTCTGGCGCTGGGCGCGAGCCGCGCCCGTCTGGTCCAACAGCTCATGACCGAGGCGGTACTCCTCGGTCTTCTGGGCGGTGTCTTCGGCCTCCTTGTGGCCTATTGGACCCGGAACCTTATCTGGTCCACGCGCCCGCCGAATTTTGCACTGAATTTCGTGACGCCGGACCTTGATGCGCGTGTCCTGCTGTTCGCCCTGGTTGTCTCGATGGCAACGGGCCTCGTGTTCGGCCTTGTTCCCGCGCTCGCGTCATCGCGCACGAACGTCGTCAATGCGATCAAGGATCAGGGCCAGGGCGCCGGTCGACGAAGACGGCGTTTCGGCCTTGGGAACGTGCTCATTGTCGGCCAGGTCGCGTTCTCGCTCGTCGCGCTCATTACGGCCGCGTTGTTCCTGCGCAGCAGCCGCAGTGCCTCCGAGATCGACCCGGGCTTTGACACCGAGCAC
>JAHEFO010000094.1:3086-14383 GCA_024640135.1 Acidobacteriota bacterium | reverse complement strand
TCGCGTCAAGGCGTCCGCCCAGGCCGACTTCGAGCACCGCGATATCGACGTGGGCTTCGTGAAACGCCGCCAGCGCCACCGCGGTTGTGGCTTCGAAGAATGTCGGCGGCACCGTCAGCGCCTCTGCGGCCCGTCGCACCCGCCTGGTGGCGCGGTCGAATGCCTCCGTATCAATTGGCTCGCCGGCGATGGCGACACGTTCTTCGATGGCCGTCAGGTGCGGCGAGGTGTAGCGGCCAGTGCGGCAACCGGCGGCACGCAGGCCGCGTTCCACCATCGCCGTGACAGATCCCTTCCCGTTCGTGCCCGCCACGATGACCGCCGCGTACGAGCGCTCGGGGTGTTCAAGCCGGGAGAGCAGCGTGCGCATTGGCGCCAGGCCGAGCGCGATGCCGGCCGCTTCGAGGCCGAACAGCCAGTCACGGGCGGAGTCAGTCAAGTCAGCCGTCGACCTGTGCCGCGGCGGGCGGTGCTCCCGGCGGAAGGCCTGTCATGACGCGCAGCGCGCCCGCAATCGTCGCTTTCAGCTCCCGGCGGTGCACGATGACATCGATCATGCCCTTTTCGAGCAGAAACTCGCTTCGCTGAAAGCCTTCCGGCAGCGTTTGACGGATCGTCTGCTCGATCACCCGCGGCCCCGCGAAACCGATCAGCGCTTTCGGTTCCGCAATATTGAGATCGCCAAGCATCGCGAAACTCGCGGTTACCCCACCGGTTGTGGGGTCGGTCATCACCGAGATATACGGCAGGCCGGCACGATCGAGCCGGCCCAGGGCCGCGCTGATTTTTGCCATCTGCATCAGCGACAACGTGCCTTCCATCATCCGTGCGCCACCTGAACACGAGACCACGATGACCGGTTGCCGCTCGACGATGGCCCGCTCGATGGCTCTGGTGATCTTCTCGCCCACCACCACGCCCATGCTGCCGCCGATGAAGCTGTATTCCATCGCGGCAACCACGGCGGGGATGCCGCCGATCGTGCCGTCGGCCGTTACGACCGCGTCGGCGCGACCGGTGGAGCGCATGCTGGCGTCGAGACGATCGCGATACGGTTTGGTGTCAGTGAACTGCAGCGGGTCGGTCGAACGCAGGTGCGTGTCGTATTCCGTCCATTCCGCCTCGTCGAACAGCAGAGCCAGCCGGTCGGCAGCGTTCATGCGGAAATGGTGCGCGCATTTGGGGCAGACCTGGTGATTGGCCAGCAGATCCTTGTTGTACAGTGCCTGCGCGCAGCCCGGACACTTGACCCACAGTCCCTCGGGGACCCTGCTCGTTTTGTCGGACTGAGGCTCGATGGGTTTTCGGGCCTTCTTAAACCACGGCATACATGCACTCTAGCATCAGGCGCGTGGCACGTAGTACCGCGTGCCTCGTGCCATCGACTTGATTTGCCGCAACAAATCGTCAATCGCGTCATCACCCCACGACAGATCGAACTGCGAGGTTTCGACCACGAGCAACGGCGTGGCGGAGTAATGAAAGAAGAAGTGGTTATAGGCCTCATTCAACTCGGCCAGATAGCCTTCGGTCGGCAGCGGTGGATCGTCCTCGGCATGTCGCGCGCGGCCGCGCACCCGCCGCCGCAACACATCTGTCGGACTTTGAAGAAACACGACCAGGTCAGGCTGCGGCAAATCGCGCGCCAGGAGATCGTAGAGCCGCTGGTAGATGAACAGTTCGTTGTCGTCAAGATTCAGGTGGGCGTAGATCCGGTCCCGGTCGAACAGGTAGTCGGACACGGTAACCTGGCTGAAGAGGTCGCCTTGGCGTAGTTCCATTTGCTGCCGGTGCCGTGCCAGCGAATAGAACAACTGCGTCTGGAATGCCGCCCCGGCGCGCCCCGCATAGAAATCCGCCAGAAACGGGTTCTCGGCGTCGTCGAGTACCACGGTCGCGTCCAGTCTCGCGCCGAGCCGGTCGGCGAGGCTGGTTTTGCCCAGACCCACCGGCCCTTCAATCGCAAGGTAGCGAAAGTCCACGGTGGCGCGAGTATACCAGCCGGCCGGACGACGATCGCTGGGCTACGATAGGGCAGGGTGCCACGAAGGATGATGCGTGTGATGACAGGGATTGAAGGAAAGTCCGGACGTTGGCTTGCGGTGCTTGCCGTGGGCTTGGAGGTCGCGCTCGCCGCGTGCGCGTCGGCGCCAGTCGTACCCGTGGCGGAACGTCCGGCGCCGGAGGTGCCGCTCGAACGGCGGGTGGCGTGGGTCCTTCGACTCGAAACCCAGCGCGTGCTCCGGGATCCCGGGGTGGTACCCGCGGAGGTGATATCCGCAGAACCGACGCCCGCGCGTGCCGCCGACCTGGTCGCGCTCGTGCGGGATGTCGACCCTGTGGTGCGCAATCGGGCGGCGCTGGCGATCGGCCGGGTCGGGATGGCCGAAGGTGGCGCGGCCTTGATTGTCGCGCTGTCAGATCCCGACGCCGCGGTCCGCGCACAGTCGGCGTTTTCGCTGGGCCTGCTCGGACAGGCCGCGGCCGGGCCGCCGTTGCAGCAGGCGCTGACCGATCCGGATCCGATGGTGCGCGGCCGCGCGGCCGAAGGCTTGGGTTCAATTGGGGGCCAGCTGTCCGGTCCGGAAGCCGAGGCGTTCGGTGCGCCGGCAGCCGCCGCGATCGGTGAGACGTTTTCGACCTGCGGCCCCTTGATTGCTCCACTTGCGCCCGATGACGAGGAATATCCGAAGGCGCCTGAGATTGAAGCATGCCGGCTGGCGATTTTCGCACTTGCGCGCCTCCGCCAGTTCGAGTGGCTCGCGCACGTCGTCCTGGCAGCCGACGGCCAGGCCGTCTCGGCCTGGTGGCCCGTGGCCTATGCGCTGCAGGAGGTGGATGACCCGCGCGCGAAACCCGTCCTGGCGCTTCTGGCGCGCACGGCCGGGACGTACACGGTCGCGTTCGCCCTGCGTGCGATCGCGGACACGCCGGACGGCGTCGCGCTTGCGCAGCGGTTTGCGCAGGATTCGGCCGCCGATGCCCGAGTGCGCGTCGCCGCCATTCGGGCGCTTGGCGGCCGCGGATCGGCAGGGGGTGCGGACACCCTGATGACGCTGCTTCGCACGCCGGGGATGTCCGACACGCTCACGCTGGAGGTGTTGACCGCGCTGTCGGCGACCGAGGATCCGCGTGCGTTGAACTACATGCTCGATCGCCTGACAGACTCCCGGCCGCAGATTCGTGCGGCCGCCATCGCCGGCGCGGCCCGGATTGATCCAGAGGGGTTTCTGTTTGTCGTCTCCAGTCTGGGGGCCGATCGTGACTGGAGCGTGAGAGCGGCATTGGCCACCACGCTGGGAACGCTGGAACCGGATCGCGTACGGTCAGGCCTCGTCGAAATGACCGAGGATCAGGATCAGCGCGTGCGCGGGCCGGCGTTGGCCGCCCTTGCGCAGGTCGGCGCGCCGGATCTGGACACCCGCCTGCTCGCCGCGCTTGAGGCGCCGGATTATGTTGTGCGGGCGACCGCCGCACGGATCATCGGCGGGCGCAGGACGCCAGGCGCCGTGCCTGCACTGGTACGCGCCTACGATCGCGGCTTGAGCGATGCCACGTTTGAGGCGCGCGCGGCCGCGCTCTCGGCGATGGCCGCGATCGGCGGCGACGAGGCCCTCGAGGCCGTGCGACGAGGACTGGCCGATCGCGAATGGCCGGTGCGCCTGCGGGCGGCCGAGTTGCTCCGTGCGGCCGGGGACGTGACGGCGGCGCCGGAGCGGCCGGCCCCGCTGCGTCAGGCCGTGGAGTTCTTTGAGTCGGCCGCGTTGTTGCACCCGGAGTTCACGCCGGTGGCCTTCATCGAGACGCGCCGCGGCACGGTCGAAGTCGCCCTCAACGTCGTGGAAGCACCGCTGACGACCCGCAATTTCGTTGAGTTGGCGCGCGCCGGGTTCTTCAACGGCCTGCGGATTCACCGGCTTGTGCCGAACCACGTGCTCCAGACTGGCGACCCGCGTGGTGATGGTGAGGGGGGCCCCGGGTTCTCGATACCAGACGAGTTGAGTCCGCTGCCATTCCATCGGGGGACGATCGGAATGGCGGAGTCGTGGCGCGACACGGGCGGCAGCCAGTTCTTCATCAGCTACGCTCCTCGGCCGAATCTCAACGGACGGTATACGGTGTTTGGTCAGGTCGTCAAAGGGATGGATGTGGTCGACCAGTTGACGATCCACGATGTGATCGAGCGGGTTCGCATCTGGGACGGGACGGTGCTGAAGTAGATTGTTTGTTCGCTGAAAAAAAAAGGGGGCGACAGTCGCCCCCTTTTCTCTTGAGGTGGAAGAGCGCCTAGCGCTTCTTGCCGCCCTTCTTCACTGCCTTCTTCGTTGCCTTCTTCGTTGCCTTCTTCTTGGCTGCTTTCTTCTTGGCCATGTAGTTTTCCCCCCCTTCTTTTAGGGATCGCGCTGGACTCATCCCCGCCGCAGCATCGCGGTCTCTCGACTCGTGACCCGCGGTGTGGTGCCCCTCGCCTCGTGGCAGACACGGTTGACTTCACGCGCCTCGCATCTCGTTTCTTCGCACCCGGCACACGCTGTCGTGTTCAGGGCGATGTGATGACGGCTCGTTCGTACCCAATAGATGGGCTGAGCGGTCCATCCTCACACAAGATGTAGATTATGGATGAGATGAAAACTGTGTCAAGCACAAAATTCGCGTTGTTGTCAAAACGTGACGCGCAGAATGTCTTCGGATCGGCGGCGAGAGCACGATCACGCGCGGTTCAGAACGCGCTCAGTCGACGCTGTTGTTGATGCGCGTGACGTTCGAGCGCGAGTGTGATCAGTCGATCGATCAACGTCGGATAGTCGACGCCACTGGCGGCCCATAGCTTCGAGTACATGCTGATCGTCGTGAAGCCGGGCATCGTATTGATCTCGTTGATGAACAACTCACCGGATGATGAGAGGAGGAAGTCGACGCGGGCCAGTCCCGTGCCCTCGAGCGCATCAAACGCGACGAGCGCTTGTCGTTGCACCTCACGCGCGATCTCGGACGTGAGGTGCGCCGGAATGGTCTCGCGTGACGCACCGCTGAGATACTTGGACTCGTAGTCATAGAATTCGCCGGATGCCGCAATCTCGCCCGGCACCGACGCTTCAGGGGACTCATTGCCGAGGACGGCGCACTCGATTTCGCGCGCGTCCGGCACTCCGGTCTCCACCACGATCTTCGGATCAAACGCCGCGGCAAGATCGATCGCCTCGCCGAGCGCATCCGGCGCGGAGACCTTCGAGATGCCCAGGCTGGACCCAAGGTTCGCGGGCTTGACGAACAGTGGATACGTCAGCGTGGTGGACAGCGTGCGGATGACCTGGTCACGACCCGCCTGCCAGGCGTGCTGTCGCACGACGACCCATGGCGTCACCCTGAGGCCGCGCGCCTGGAAGAGTGTCTTGGCCACGTCCTTGTCCATGCCGGCCGCCGAGGCCAGCACGCCGCACCCCACGTACGCGACGCCGGCAAGATCGAAGAGTCCCTGGACGGTGCCGTCTTCGCCATAGGGGCCATGCAGCACCGGGAAGATCACGTCGAGTCCGAGGCCCGACATCAGGGCCGGCGCCTGCGCATCGCCGCCGGGCCGCGCCAGCCGGAGAAGTGTGTCACCGCCAGGCCGGGCCGGCATCAGCACCTCACGTCCACCCCGTCCGCGCTCGCCGTTCCGCATCTGCGCGATGACAGCCGCGGCTGACGCGGCGGTCGGAGGCCGGTCGGCGAGGATCCACCGGCCATCCTTCTCGATTCGCAGGGCGACGGGATCGTAACGGTCGCGATCCAGATTGGCGAAGACGGCGGCGGCCGAGGCAATCGAGATTTCATGCTCACCCGATCGTCCGCCGTACAGCACACCGATTCGAAGACGTTTCACGCGCCGACATTATAGGCTATCGCTGTGCCCACACCTGTTGCGTTCACGGTGATGACGACCGATGGCCAGGCGCGCCGCGGACGGTTGCGTCTGGCGCACGGCGAGATCGACACGCCGGCGTTCATGCCCGTTGGCACGCGCGCCGCCATCAAGGGCCTCACCCACGATCAGGTCGTCACGCTGGGCGCCGAGATCATTCTCGGGAACACGTATCATCTGCACTTGCGGCCTGGCGACGACCTGATTGGGCGTCTCGGTGGGTTGCACGCCTTCATGGGATGGGAACGGCCAATCCTGACCGACTCAGGCGGATATCAGGTCTTCAGTCTCTCCGGCCAGCGGACGATCAGCGAGGAGGGCGCAGCGTTTCGATCTCACATCGACGGCGCCGCGCACTTGCTGACGCCCGAATCCGTCGTCGATATCCAGGCCAGGCTCGGATCTGATGTCGCGATGATTTTCGATGAGTGCGCCCCGTGGCCCGCTGACCGCCTCGTCGTCGAGTCCGCGATGGAGCGGACCCTGCGGTGGGCGCGCCGGGGGCGCGATCGGTTTCTGACCGTGCAGGCCGCTGCCGCGCCAGAGGTGTTCCGCGCCACGCCGGGGCAGATGCAGTTCGGCATCGTCCAGGGCGGGACGCACCTGGATCTCAGGGACCGCAGCGTGGCGGGCACCCTGGCCATCGGGTTTGAGGGCTACGCCATCGGAGGTCTGTCTGTGGGCGAACCCGCGGATTTGATGTACGACGTGGTTGACCACACTGCCGGGCAACTGCCGCTGGACCGGCCGCGCTATCTGATGGGCACCGGCATGCCGGATGACCTCGTCGAATGCGTGGCGCGTGGAATCGACATGTTTGACTGCGTCCTGCCCACCCGCAATGCGCGCAACGGTCAGTTGTTGACCCGGCACGGTCTGATCTCGATCAAGAACGCCCGGTACGCCGACGACCTGCGGCCCCCGGATCCGGAGTGCGAATGTCCCACCTGCCGGCGCCACTCACGTGCCTATTTGCGTCATCTTTATATGGTCGGGGAGATGACGGCGGCGACGCTCAATACCGTGCACAATGTCCACTTTTACCTTGACACCATGAGGGCGATTAGGAAGGCTATTGAGTTCGGAACCTTCGACCATTTCAGACAAGAGTTCCATCGGACGTTTTCCCGCCGACAAGTGCCCAAATGATTGATTTGCCCACACTACCATTCGCCACCGCTCTGGGGGCAGCTCCCCAGGGAAGCCAGCCCAGCATCTGGATCCAGATTTTTCCCTTCGCCCTCATGCTGGCGGTGTTCTACATCCTCGTCTTGTTGCCAATGCGACGCAGGCAGAAGAAGATTCAGGAGTTCCAGGACGCGCTCAAGGTTGGCGACAAGGTCATCACGACCAGCGGTATCTATGGGCAAGTGACCAAATTGCTGGAGACGTCGGTGCAGCTGCAGATCGCCGACAAGGTCAAGATTGAGGTCGCCAAGGCGGCGGTTGGTGGTTATCAAGGGCAGGAACCCGTGGTCAAGGATGCCGGCGGACTTTAGACATGTATAAGAACCTTCGTTGGAAAGTGATCACTGTCGTTGCCGTGGCCGTGTTGGCCGTGGTGTCGTTTTATCCTCCAAAGGACAAGATCCAGCTCGGCCTGGACCTTCAGGGCGGCGTGCATCTGGTGCTGCGGGTCAACACTGAGGATGCGCTCGAACTCGAGACTGAGACGAACTCCGAGCAGTTGAAGGTCGCCCTCACTGATGCCGGCATCATCGGGGCGAACGTCCGGGTGCTGACGCTGACCACGTTCCAGGTGGACGCGGTTCCCCCGGATCGGGACCAGCAGTTCCGGCAATTGGCACAGGATCAGGTGGGCCTGAGTTTTGATCGGGAAACCGGTGTGGGCGGGTCGTACACCTTTCGGATGAAGCCGAACGTCGATGTCGACCGTCGGCGCGAGGCGGTGACCCAGGCCATCCAGACAATTGAGCGGCGGGTCAACGAATACGGCGTCTCCGAGCCAATCGTGGCGGAGTACGGCAATGCGGGAAACCAGATCGTCGTGCAGTTGCCCGGCGTCACCGATGTTCCGCGTGCGAAGGAACTGATCAGCAGCACGGCGGTGCTCGAACTCAAGCTGGTGGAATCGGGACCGGCCCCCGATGAGGCGACCCTGTTGGCTTCGTTCGGCGGCACAGCCCCGGAGGGGCAGGAGGTCGTGCAGGGCGTGGCGCAGGAGGGCGGCTCTCAGTTCTACCTGGTGAGCAAGATCCCGGTGATTACCGGCACGGACCTGCGCAATGCGAAGTCGACCATCGACACCATCGGGCAGCCGGCGGTCGGGTTCACCCTCAACAGCGGAGGCGTCTCCAAGTTCAGCCGGGTGACGTCCGCCAATGTCGGCCGCCTGCTGGCCATCATTCTTGACAATCGGGTGCAGTCCGCGCCGGTGATCGAGGGCCCGATTACCACGCCGGATGCGCAGATTACCGGCACGTTTACGCCGCGCGAGGTCGCGGACCTGTCTCTGATTCTCCGGTCGGGAGCGCTGCCGGCGTCTCTCACCTACCAGGAAGAGCGTTCGGTGGGGCCCTCCTTGGGTGAGGTCTCGGTCCGCGCGGGTGTGCGGGCGTCAGTCATCGGACTGGTCCTGGTCGCGTTGTTCATGCTGACGTACTACAGACTTGCCGGCTTCAACGCCGTCATCTCCGTCGCGCTGAACCTGATGATTCTCATGGGCTTCATGGCCTACCTCGGTGCGGTGATGACGCTGCCGGGCATCGCCGGGTTCATCCTGACGATCGGTATGGGTGTTGACTCAAACGTCCTGATCTTCGAGCGGATTCGGGAGGAAATTGCCAATGGCAAGGGGGCGCGCCAGGCCGTTGCCGCCGGATTCGATCGGGTGTTCATCACGATTCTGGATACGCACATTGCGTCGCTGATCGCCGCGGCGTTCTTGTTCCAGTTCGGCACCGGGCCCGTGCGCGGGTTTGCCACGACGTTGTTCTTTGGTCTTATTTCGAACATCTTCACGGCCGTGTTCGTGTCGCGGACGTTGTTTGAGATCTCACTCTCACGGCGGCCCGGCACGGTCCGCCTCAGCATCTGATCGTCGTAACGGAGCCCCATGCAGATTCTCGGCACGACCCATATCAATTTCCTCAAGTGGCGGTGGCACGCCATCGCGATTTCCATCATTGTGCTGGTTGCGGGATTCGGCCAGATCATCGCCCAGGGCGGACCCCACCTTGGCGTGGACTTTTCTGGCGGCACGGCCCTGGTACTGCGGTTTGCTCAGCCTGTCACCGAAGACGCCGTCCGCACGGCGCTGGAGACATTGCCCGGTGACAAGACGGTGCAGCAGTACGGAGAGGCTGCCGACAATGAACTGCTCATCCGACTGCCGCAACTCCTGTCGGTGGAAGAAGGCACAAACCTCGATGATGCCGCCGATCAGGTGGACACGCTGATTCGTCAGGCGAATATCGGAGAGTTCACGCGCGAAAGCACTGAAATTGTCGGCCCGGTCGTGGGTGCGGAACTCCAACGCAAGGGGATCTATGCCACGTTGACCGCGCTGGCCGGCATCATGATCTACGTCGGTTTTCGCTTCCGTTTCACGTTCGCCTTCGGCGCCGTGGTCGCGACCTTCCACGACGTGCTCGTGACGCTCGTGATGTTGAACTGGTTCGGCTACGAACTCTCCCTCAACGTGGTCGCCGCGTTGCTGGCGATGACGGGCTATTCAGTGAACGACACGATCGTGATTTTCGACCGCGTCCGCGAAAACTCGAGGATGCTGCGCAAGGCTTCCTTGACCGAGGTCGTCAACGACAGCGTGAATCAGACATTGGGGCGGACGATCATCACGTCAGGGACCACGTTCGTCGTCGTGATGGGCTTGTTTCTGTACGGTGGCGACGTGCTGAACGGTTTTGCGTTCACGATGCTGGTCGGGATCATCAGCGGCACGTACTCGTCCATCTTCATTGCGGCCGCCATTGCGATCCTTCTGACCAAGGAGACCCCGAAGGTCGGGTCCACCGGCTCAAAGCGCGCCCGCGCCAAGGCGTGATTCCTTGACCCTCGTCGAGGGCGCGACACTCGGGGTCGTGCAGGGACTCACCGAGTTCCTGCCGATTTCCAGCTCCGCGCACCTCATTCTGGTGCGCGCCGTCCTGGGCTGGGACGCCGGCGAGCTCAACCTCGCGTTCGACGTGGCTTGCCATCTGGGCACGCTCGTGGCCGTGGTGGCGTACTTCAGAGGCGACCTCGCCGCGATGATTCGGTCCATTCCACGTGCGTTGTCCAGCCGTCCCGACGCCGACGGTCGTCGCATCTGGCTGATTGCCGCCGCGATGCTCCCGATCGTGATCGTGGCGCTGACTCTGGGCGATTATCTCGAGATCGCGCGGGGGCGGCCGCGTGTGACTGCCGCCGCGCTGATCGCCGGTGCCGGACTCCTGTTCCTGGTGGAGCGGCTCAAGCACCGGACCGGGACGGAGGCCAGTCTGACCGTGTCCGGAAGCATCGGGATCGGGATCGCTCAGGCGCTCGCGTTGGTGCCTGGCGTCTCCAGGTCAGGGGCAACGATCACGGCGGGCATGTTGCTGGGGATGAACCGGCTCGCGTCGGCGCGGTTCACGTTTCTGTTGAGTGTTCCGGCCATTGCCGCCGCCGCGGCGCATGAAGGTCTGAAGCTTCGGCACATGGCGCTGACCGGGAACGACTGGGCGCTGTTCGGCGTCGGCCTGGCCACTTCCTGTGTCGTCGGGTATCTTGCCGTGAGTTATCTCCTGAAATTCCTGGTCAGCCACCGGCTCGACGTCTTCGCCTGGTACCGCATCGCCGTGGCACTGGCCATCTTCGCCTGGCTCTGACGTGGGGACATCGATGGTTCAGTGGGTGCGGCGGTCGTTCATTGCCGGGTTCTTCGTCACGGTGCCTCTCGTCGTGTCGATCGCGGCTCTCATCTGGATGTTCCGGGCGGTGGACGGGCTGACGCGGGGACTGTACGAACGATGGCTCGGCCCTCACCCTCCAGGGCTGGGATTCGCCACCACGGCCGCCATCGTGTTGGCCATCGGTGCCCTGGCCACAAACGTCATCGGCCGCCGCCTGCTTGGCAGAGGCGAGCAGTTCCTCATGCATGTGCCCGTCTTTCGGACGATCTACGCTCCGATCAAGCAGTTAATCGTGGCGTTCTCACCGGATAACGAGTCCGGCTTCAAACGCGTGGTCCTCGTCGAGGAATCTGGGCGAGGCGCTGTCCTGGGATTTCTGACCCGGCAGTTCACCGTCGATCGCGGATCGGGGCCTGAGGCGATGTTGGCCGTGTATGTCCCGACCAACCATCTGTATCTCGGGGACATTCTTGTCTGCCGCCCGGATCAGGTCTCCTTTCCCGATCTCTCGGTGGAGCAGGGCGTGCGTGTGTTCCTCA
>JAHEFO010000094.1:0-3048 GCA_024640135.1 Acidobacteriota bacterium | reverse complement strand
GAGGGCGGCTCCGGGGCATGATGACGCGGCGGGACGACCCGCGGGCCGTTTTGCCGCAAACCGTGTCTAAGAAATCGAGGGTGCCTGTTTGTTGACACCTTTTTTTGGCTCTGACTATAATTCCGGTCCCAAGCAAGCTCTGGGCAGGAGGTTCAGCCGTGCCGCGTGAAATGTTTAGCGACGTGTCCGACCCGTCAGTGAAACTGGGGACGAAACAGTGGTACACGGTGCCATTGTCGATTCTGGTGCACACCGTTCTCCTTGCGGCGATGGTCGTGATTCCGTTGTTGGCCTCCGACATTCTTCCGACACCGCAGTCGGTCATGGCGTTCGTGGCGGTGCCGCCGCCTCCGCCCCCGCCGCCTCCGCCCCCGCCGCCTCCGGCGGCCCCTCGGCCGGTGGAGCCGACACCCGATATCAACCCGGAGGCCGCGCCCATTGAGGCTCCGCCCGAGGTGAAGCCCGAGCCGCCTCCACGACCTGCTGTGGGGAGACTTGGCGTCGTCGGCGGTGTGGCTGGTGGTATTCCCGGCGGCAGCGTGGGAGGCGTGGTGGGTGGCATCCCGGCGCCCCCGCCGCCCCCGCAGGCACCGGTTCGTGTGGGTGGCAACATCAAACCTCCCACCAAGATCCACGACGTGCAGCCGATCTACCCGCCGATCGCGCAATCGGCGCGCGTCTCCGGCGTCGTGATTATCGAAGCCACGATTGGCGTGGATGGAAGTGTCACGGACGCAAAAGTCATTCGTCCGGTCGCGTTGCTCGATCAGGCCGCGCTCGATGCGGTGCGGCAGTGGAAGTTCTCACCGACGTTGCTCAACGGCACGGCCGTGCCGGTGATCATGACTGTCACCGTTAATTTCACGCTGCGATAGTGCGATAGAGAGAGAAGTGCTAGCTGGCTCTCCGGCGGCAGGTGTCGCCTGAGGCTGAACGTCGGGGTTGTTTTTTAACTTTGGTCAAGTGTTTCGGAGGCTGTAATGGGTGAGATGGATCTGGTGCACATGTGGGAACAGATGGGCTTCGTCGCGAAGGCCGTCGCCTTTATTCTGGTCTTTATGTCGATGTGGTCGTTCGGAGTCTCCATCGAGCGGTATTACACCTTCACGCAGGCGAAGAAGCAGTCGAAGCTGTACGCGCCCCAGGTGGCGAAGCATTTGAAGGACCGTCGACTGAAGGAGGCCCTGGCCGTCTCGCAGTCGAAGCCGTTTCAGTACAGCCATTTGGCAAAAGTCGTGCTGGCGGGGCTGCAGGAATATCAGTTCCAGCTCGACACCGGCTCCAACCTGACCCGCGAGGACATGGTCGACACGGTGCGTCGTGCCATCCAGCGTGCCACCGCGCTCACGGCCAATGATCTGAAGAAGGGGATCCCGGCATTGGCCACCATCGGCGCGACTGCGCCGTTCGTCGGACTGCTCGGCACGGTCGTCGGCGTCATCAACGCGTTCGCCGGTATCGGCAGCACCGGATCTGCTGGTCTCGGTGCCGTGTCTGCCGGCATCTCGGAAGCCCTGATTGAGACCGCGCTGGGTCTGGTCGTGGCCATCCCCGCCGTCTGGCTGTACAACTATTTCTCAGGGGCACTCGAGTACTTCAACGTCGAGATGGATAACTCGTCATCGGAACTCGTGGACTTCTTCATCAAGATCAAAGAGTAGAGCGTGAGGACGGCGTCGGAGACCTATGGTTCCACCGGAACCTTGATGACGGTGATGTCGGGCAGGCCCAGCGCCCGCATTGCCGTTCTCGCGGGTCTTCTTAACGCCCAGCTGAAAGGATAAAGTCCCATGTCAATGGACGTCGGGGGCGCCAAAGGCGGCCTCAAGGCAGACATTAACGTCACACCGCTGGTCGACGTGATGCTCGTGTTGCTGATCATCGTGATGTTGATCGCGCCGATGCTGCAGAAAGGCGTAGATATCAATCTGCCTGAAGCAGAGAACACCGGTGACAAGCCGGATACGGCCGATCAGACCGTGGTGCACATTGATGCGAACAGTCAATTGTACGTGAACTCGATTATGGTCACTGAGGCCGAAGTTGTGGCCAGGCTGCAGGTGATCCTGGAGACCTCGAGTGACAAGACGGTCTATCTCAAGGGCGACAAGGACGCACCCTATCGCGCGATCATGCAGATGATGGACGCCCTGCGCGGTGCCGGGATTGAGACCGTCGGGCTGATTACCGAGAAAAAGGGCGGCAACATGGAAGGGGGGCAGTAATGGCTCACGCACACCGGCACCACGGGGCTGAGAAGGTCGTCAAGGTCGCGAAGACCGAAGCCTCGGCCGACATGAATGTGACGCCACTCATTGACGTCCTGCTCGTGCTGCTCGTCATCTTCATTGCCGCGCTGCCGCTGACGCAAAAGGGCGTCGATATCAACCTGCCCCTGGAGGTCAACAAAGCCGCCTCGGCTGCCATCGATTTGAGCCAGATCGTGGTGGACTACACCGCCGACCGCCGCTTGACCGTGAACAAGCAGGAAATCTCGATCGAAGGTCTGCAGGAGCACCTGCGCGCCATCTATGAGACGCGCAAGGAAAAGACGATCTTCATCATCGGCGATGGCTCAGTTCGCTACGGCGAGATCGTGGACATCATCGACGCCGCTCAGGGCGCTGGAGTGACCAAGGTGGGCATCGTCACCGATGGAATGCGGAGAGCGGCCGCCGGCGGCAACTAGAGGCAGTCGTCTTCGGCCGCAGCCGGGCCACCGGCCCGGCTGTCGTCAGTGAACTTGAACGCGACCGGGACACCCCGGTCGCGTTTCTTTTTGTCCCCTCGGCCCTGCGCCGGCAATCCCGTGGCGTCCTTCTGGCCGGGCGGCAGATCGCGGGAGGCGGGATGCTCCTCCCTCTGGAGGCCCTCAGATTCCCTCATCGTTGCTCCTCCGCCCGCCCGTCACCAGCCCCTGATTCGCGAGGGCAGGCCATTGGGCTGATCTGCTGCAGTCAGGTGGCAGGTATCTGATGGCCAGCCACCGCGGCAAGGGCGGCGGGTGGCCTGTCCCGCCGAAGTGTGCAGAGGGGGGCATTCGCGGAG
>JAHEFO010000093.1 GCA_024640135.1 Acidobacteriota bacterium | reverse complement strand
GGTCTACCGGGCTCGTGATACGAAGCTCGATCGCGACGTGGCGCTGAAGATCCTGCCCGAGTCGTTCGCGAGTGATCCAGATCGGCTGATGCGATTCGAGCGCGAGGCAAAGACGCTGGCCTCGCTGAATCATCCCAACATTGCGCAGATCTATGGGATAGAAGACGGGCCAGTGGATGGGGACGGGGCTTCCCGATCCCTGACCGACGCCCGTCCCCGCGCTCTGGTCATGGAACTGGTCGAGGGCGAGGATCTGTCGGCGCGACTCGACGAAGGGGCGCTTCCTCTTGCCGAGGCGCTTCCTATCGCCAGGCAGATTGCCGCCGCACTCGAGGCGGCTCACGAGAGCGGCATCGTGCACCGCGACCTGAAGCCCGCCAATATCAAGGTCAAGAGCGACGGCACCGTAAAGGTGCTGGACTTCGGGTTGGCGAAAGCACTGGACTCAGGACTCAGGACCCAGGACTCAGGACCCGCCTCCGCCAGGGCTACGGCGGGCTTCGCCCAGGACAGGACCCATGACCCCGGACCGACCATGACGTCGCCCGCCCTCACGGCGATGGGGATGATCCTCGGCACGGCCGCCTACATGGCGCCCGAGCAGGCGCGCGGGCGGCCGGTGGACAAGCGCGCCGACATCTGGGCCTTCGGCGTCGTCCTCGTCGAGATGCTGACCGGACAACGGATGTTCGGTGGCGACAGCGTCTCGGACACGGTGGCCGCCGTCCTGCGCGACAGCATCCCGTGGGATCGCCTGCCGGCAGAGACGTCCCCGCGCATCCGCCGAGTGCTCGAGCGGTGTCTGGAGCGCGATCCGAACAAGCGCCTGCGCGACATCGGTGATGCGCGCCTCGAACTGGACGATGAGATTGCCGGGGTCGGAGCCGGCCCGGCAGCCGAGTCGTTTGCCGCATCGACAACCGGTACGACGCCCGTCAAGTCGCCGGCGAACGCGCGCGTCGCATGGGTCGTCGCCGCGCTCGCGGTCGCCACGGCCGTCGCCGCCTGGGTGACCCGGCCCGTGCCCGTGTCGACCGGGTCGGAGTGGCGGTACTTCACGCAGTTGACCGATCAGTCCGGCCCGGAGGATTCGCCCGCGATCTCGCCCGACGGCACGTCGGTCGCCTTCGCCCGGCAAGTCAACGGCAACTGGGACATCTTCGTGCAGCGTATCGGCGGCAGCACCCAAACGGTGGTGGCCGGCGACCCGGCGCGCGACGAAAGCTCGCCGGCGTTTTCGCCCAGCGGCGAGTTGATTGCGTTTCACGAGAGCGACCCGGACGGCGGCCTCTTCATCGTCGGCGCCACCGGCGAGAACGCCCGGCGGGTGACCGAGGCCGGTTTTCATCCGACCTGGTCGCCGGATGGTGAACGGCTCGCCTACAGCACCGAGGCCATCAGCGATCCGCACGCCCGGGGGACCGAAAGCCGCGTCTGGGTGGTGGACATCGCGACCGGCGACAAGCGCATGCTCGTCGACTTGGACGCCGTGCAGCCGTCCTGGTCGCCCCACGGCACGCGCATCGCGTTCTGGTCGGCGCCGAGCGGCCAACGCGACATCTATACCGTTGCGGCGGAAGGGGGCGACGCGACGCCGGTACTCCAGGACGTCGACCTTGACTGGGGCGTGACCTGGTCGCCCGACGGGAAGTATCTGTACTTTGCCAGCGAGCGTGGCGGCACGATGAGCCTGTGGCGGGTGGCCGTCGACGAGGCGACCGGCCGCGCGCTTGCCGAGCCGGAGCCGGTGCTGAGCGGCGTGCAGACCGCGCCGGAGCTCCCGTCGTTTTCGGCCGACGGCCGGCGCATGGTCTTCCGCTCACAGCAGGTCACGGTGAATCCCATCGCGTTCGACGTGGTCAATGCCGAGACACTCGCGCTCGGCGCGCCGCGGGTCCTGATGCAGCGGACCGGCAGGCTGGTGGCGAGCGACGTGTCACCGGACGGCCAGTGGCTCGTCTTCAACAACCAGGGCGAGCGACAGGAAGACATCTTCATCAGCCGGGTCGACGGCACGGATCTTCGGCGGCTGAACAACGACGCCGCGCGCGACCGCGTCCCGCGCTGGTCGCCCGACGGCCGGTCGCTGATCTTCTATTCGAACCGCGGAGGCACGTACAACGCGTGGCGCATCAACCGCGACGGCAGCGGCCTCACGCAACTGACGAACGGATCGTCGGTCGACAAGGACTACCTCTATCCGTTCTTCAGCCCCGGCGGCGATCGGATCTACACCGGCATCTTCGAGAAGGGCGATCTGTTCTCCCTTGAACTCGCCGGAGCCAATCTGCCCGCCGCGCCCACGGCACTGCCACCGGCGGAGGTGACGGTCGACGGACGCGCGATTCGGCTCCGGATGACGACCGCCTCGCCCGATGGACGATGGCTGGCCGGAACGGCGATGGCGGTGTCAGGGGGCTACAACGGCATTGGCGTCTACGATCTGGAGCATCAGACAGCGCGGTTCGTCAGTCCGGAGGTCAACAACAGCGTGCCGCTGTTCCTGCCGGACAGCCGGCGCCTGATCTATACGGCGGGCCAGGAGCTGGTGGTGGTGAACCTGGACGGCACCGGACGCCGTGTGTTGGCGCACGACCCGCCCTTCGACATCGAGCAGGCCACCGCGGTCGCGTCACCAGACGGACGAACGATCTATCTTTCCGGTAGCGTGCGCGCCGCGGACATCTGGATGGTGGAGCGGGAGCGATAGGAGCCCCTTAGCGGCTCTCCGCGTCGTTGATCGCGAAATCACCCAGACGGATATTCGCCGCTTCCATCGTGTACCGGAAGTATGCGATGGGTTCACGAACCAGGAGCGAGGTGGGCCGTAAGGGTGCCGTCGGCGCCAGTTCGTCGTCCCCCCCAACGAATTGATAGCTGCGGGCCATCACCGGGTAGACGAGAGCCTGGAACCGGGATCGGAGGTCGGCTTGTCCCACAAGCGGATCGTAGCCCTCCCACGGAATCACCCGGTCGGACAGGAAGGGCTGGGGAATCCTGAATGCAGACCGGCAGACGAATCGTCTCCTGCTGTAGCCGGCCGCGACGCCACATTGTCCCGGGCCTGAAATGTAGACCGGCGTCCCATCCATCGGCACGTCGGCCGATCGGGCGTTCCCATACGCAGTCAGATACAACTCGGCTTCGAGGCTGACCGGCGAGTCCTTGGCGGCGTCGAAGAAGGTCCGGTCGAGTGAGACGACGTGCATGAGATTCTGGCCGACGACCTCGACACGCGCGCGGACACGGCGACGCACTCCCGACAGGGTCTTGAAGGTCAGTTCCGCGGACTGGATCCGCAGGTCCGCCGGGTTGGCGCCCTCGACTGTGAGCGGAAAGGCCGCCAACTGCCGGTAGCGATTGACCGTGACCGGTTCTTCACCGCGTGGCTCCGGTTGGCCCAGGCTCAGGGCGAACGGGCCGTCTGGGGAGCCCGTCAACTGCGACTGAACGGCGAACGCGGCACTTTGCGGGAAGGCAACATACAGGATGACGCCGATCGCGGTTGCCGCCGTGCCCAGCAGCGCGGTGTTCACCGACCGTCTGAGCCGGTACTGCCGCCACAGGATCAGCCCGGCAATCGACACGCCGAGCACGGCGCCGAACAGGGACGGCACCCACTCCAGGTCACCGTAGCCGCGCCGCTCCATCACCGGGCCGGCCAACACCGCGCCGACCAGCACGGCAGCCGGAAGGAACTGCGCCAGGTTGCGGGTGAGAGCCGCGATCGCGGCCATCGGAAGCAGCAATCCCACGGTCAGGAGCACCTGATTGCCGAACAGGCCGCCCAGGTTGGATGACAGCGGGAGCCCGTCCAGTGACACGATAATCGCCTGGGTCGCGAGCAGGGGCAGATTGATGAACGCCACAATGAACAGCGCCTTGCTCAGGACAAGACTGGCGCGGCCGTAGGGGCGTGTCAGCCAGAAGTGCCGATCCCCAGGGAGCGCCTCGGTCTGAATGACGCGGGCAATCAGCAGGCTCCATGAAATGACCAGCAACACCGTCAACGGGGCCGCCGAGTCCGGCATGCGGCCACCACTTTCCTGTAGTCCCTCCCACGTCTGGATGCCCGTGAGCATCAGAATCGTGAGCAACAGCGCCACCGCTGCAATCTCGAAACGCAGATGCCGCGCGTCCTTGCGGAAGATGTGCAACGCTTGCTGAATCGTAGTCATGGTTCTCCTCAGGCGGCCACTTGTGAGTTCCGCGCCAGCGTCACGAAGATGGAACGCAGAGGCATCGGACTGGCGTCGATATGACTGACGCGTTTGAACAGCAGGTGAATCTCGGCCATCGTCCGTTCCGGGTCGAAGTGCGTCTCGACGAATCGCACGACCGCCGGAGAGGCCTCGGGCCGCAGCCAGTGCGCCGGCCAGGGCGTGGGCAGGGCGGGCTCGTCCAGCGTCACCTGGATTTCACGGAATCGCGCCGTGAGCGAGGCCAGTTCTTCGCTGAATTCCAGCTTGCCGTGATCGAGGTAGCCGATGTGGCTGGCGAAGCTCTCGATATCGGACAAGTCATGTGACGACACGAGGATCGAAGTCTGGTGCCCGCATTCCAGGAGCGCGCCGATCAGTTCGTCGCGCGTGAGCGGATCCAGGCCACTGAAGGGCTCGTCCAGGACCAATAGCTTCGGGTCGTAGCAGAGCGACGAGGCGAGCGACGCCTTCATCTGCATGCCGCGTGAGAAATGGCGGATCGGGCGATCGAGCGGCAGACGGAAATGCGCCACCAACTCCGCGGCCCGTTCGTCGTTCCACGTGGGGTAGAACGCCTTCAGGTAGTCGAGCAGGTACTGCAGCGTCATCCAGCCGGGCAGATCCTGATTCTCCGACACGTACCCGATCTGCGTGAAATGCTCACCCTGCAGCTTGCGCGAATCAACGCCGAGAACGGTCGCCTCACCCGACGTGGGCGGATGCAGATTCATCATGAGCTTCAGCGCGGTCGTCTTGCCGGCGCCGTTCGGGCCCAGCAAGGCATACACGCCGCCTTCGGGAATGGACAACGAGAGCTCGTCCAGTGCGAGTTGCTTGCGATACCGCTTGGACAGCTTGTGTGTGGTGAGGACGTCCGTCATTGTTTCACTTCCGTTCCTGGTTTCCTTCCGTTGCCGGTTCCGCCCAGACGTTCCCAGTGATTTCCGAGGGCGTGCGTCAGGTCCTGCAGACTCAGGCCAAGCGTTCTGGCCTGGACGACGAGTTGTTCGAGTTCCGTGCGGAGCAGTTGGCTGCGCTCCGCAGCAGTGGAGGCCGCCGGCGTGGCCACGACCGTGCCGATGCCCGGCATGACCTCCAGCATTCCTTCACTTAGCAGTTGGGTCACGACCTTGTGTGCCGTGTTTGGATTGATCTTCAACTCTCGGCCGAGGGCGCGGACCGAAGGAAAGGGATCCCCGGGACGCAACTGGCCCGCGAGCATCGCCTTCTTCGCCGCGTAGACCACCTGCTCGTAGATGGATGTGCCGGCCTGAAACGTCAAGCGGAACGGGATCATGTGTGTACTATAACAGCTAGTACACCTACCGTCAAGCCCCTGGCCCGGCAAGCTCCGAGAGTTCCGTGGTGAATCTCGGTCTGCCATAAATATGGCAGACTAGGTTCATGCGGACGACCATTGACATTCCCGACGCGATGTACCGTCGTCTGAAGGCCCGAGCAGCCCGTGAAGGACAGTCGGCGAAGTCCCTGATTCTGCGCGGCGTCGAGCAGGTGCTCACGCCTCCGCCAACGGTCCCTGGCCGGCGGGTGTCGCTGCCAATCGTTCGGGCGAAGCATCCAGGCACGATCACGCTCGATAACGCCAGGATCTATGACGTCATTTCTTTTCCCTGACATCAACGTGTGGATTGCGCTGACACACGGCGCGCACATTCATCACCTGGTCGCACGCGACTGGTTTGAGTCGCTGCAGACTGACGTGCGGTTCTGCTTCTGCCGATTCACGCAGCTCGGGTTTCTTCGTCTCCTGACGGCAGACGCAGTCATGGGGTCTGAGGTCATGCGACAGACGGAGGCTTGGGCCGCGTACGACAGTTGGATGCGCGATGACCGTGTGAGCCTGATCGAGGAACCCCCTGGCCTCGAGCGCCGTTTCCGCGAGATGACTCGGTTGAAGACAGCCTCTCCAAAGGCCTGGGCGGACGCCTATCTCGCCGCGTATGCCACCTGCGCCCAAATGACGCTTGTCACCTTTGACCGGGCGCTCCGAGGCAAGGTCAAACCGTTGATCCTGCTCGCGGAGGAATCGTCTGACGGTTGACGTGGGCCGGTCGGACCGGACCTTCCGCGGCTTGAGCAAAGTCGAAGACAGATCCTGGACTCAGTCGGTTCGAAACAACGGCCACCGGCCATCGTCATCACCCGGATCGGTCTGACCGACAAGGTTATGCACGCCTGCGCCAAGGAGGCGGACGGGCCGTTCCCCGATCTCGGTCTTGTCGAGCAGCGCGAGTGCGCGATGGACGATGGCTTCGATGTCACGGGTGGCCGGCGCGCTGTGGCTGCGCGTAATGGTGGTGAAGTCGTCGTAGCGGACTTTGACCGTCACGGTGCGGCAGAGCAGGTCGCGTGCGGCCAGCCACGTGGCGTTGTGTCGCGCCATCCCCGTGACCTCCTCGCGAATGCGCCCCACATCTTTCAGGTCCTCGGCGTAGGTCCGCTCGCTTGATGAAGACTTGGCTGGTCTATTCGGCGTGACGGCGCGGTCGTCCTGCCCGGCGGCGAGTGTGACCAGCCAGTCTGTCAGATTGCCGACGGCGGCACGGAGCACTGCCGGGTCCGCCTGGCGGACGTCAGTCAGCTTCTCGATGCCGCGCTGGCGAAGGCGCGCGGAGGTGACCGGGCCCACGCCCCAGAGCGCCTCCACGGGGAGCTTCTGGAGGAAGCTTTCGACGCGCTCCGGCGCAATTACCGTCAAGCCGTCAGGCTTGCGCCAGGCCGACGCGATCTTGGCCAGGAACTTGTTCGGCGCGACCCCGGCTGAGGCCGTGAGTCCGGTGGCGTCCCGGATCAAGGTCTTGATGCGGCGGGCCACGGTCATCCCGAGGGGCTCGTTCCACGCATTGCTCGTCACGTCCAGATACGCCTCATCGAGCGACAGGCCTTCGACCAGCGGCGTGACCGATCGGAAGATCTCGAAGATCTGACGGGAGGCCGCCCGATACTTCTGGAAGTTCGGGCTGATGATCACCAGATGTGGGCAGAGTCGAACCGCTCGCGACATCGGGATTGCGGAGCGGACGCCAAAGGTCCGCGCCTCATAGCTGGCGGCGGCCACCACCCCCCGTGAATCGGGCAGGCCCCCGACGGCCACCGGGCGGCCCTTCAGGTCCGGACGGTCCCGTTGCTCCACGGACGCGTAGAACGCGTCCATATCCACGTGAATAATGCGGCGGATCATCGGGTCCTCAAGTATTGTCCGCTCGCCTCGCCGGGTCTTGTTATCATTTGTTTATGAATCTGAAGCCGCTTCTGCTCACCCGTCCGTTTGTTGCTCTGGCGATTGCCTCCGCTCTGGTTGCGTGTGGCGCGCAGGGCGAAGACCCTGCATTGGCCACGGTGCCGGAGGCCCCTCAGGCGGGGACATCCCAGCCCGAACCGCACTTGAGCAATATCAAGCAACTCACCTTCAGCGGGCAAAACGCCGAGACATATTTTTCTGCTGACGGAAGCCGGCTGATTTTTCAGAGCATGGACGATGACCGGCAGTGTGACCAGATTTTCACGATGAACCTTGATGGGTCGGATCGGCGCATGGTCAGCACGGGCGAGGGTGCCACGACGTGCTCGTACATCTATCCTGACAACCAGTCAGTTCTCTACGCTTCCACTCACCTTGCCGGCGCGGCCTGTCCTCCTCGCCCGAGCATGGAACAGGGGTATGTCTGGGCCATCTACGATTCCTTCGATATCTTCCGCGCGAACATCGACGGATCGAATCCAGTGCAGCTTACGAAGACGCCGGGCTACGACGCGGAAGCCACGATTGGCAACGACGGACGCATCGTCTTCACGAGCGTTCGCGATGGTGACATGGAGATCTACTCCATGAACGGCGACGGGTCGGACGTGAAGCGGTTGACCAATATGCCCGGCCCCGACGGTGGCCCGTTCTTTTCGGCCGATGGCACGAAGATCGTGTGGCGCGGAAGGCACCCTGACCCTGGTCCTGAGCTGGACGAATACCGTTCACTGCTCGAGCAGGCCTTGTGGAGACCGACGTCAGTCGAACTGTTCGTCATGAATCGCGACGGCAGCGAACCGCGTCAGGTCACTCAGTTGGGGGCGGCGAGCTTTGCTCCGTTCTTCTCGCCGGACGGCACCAAGATCATCTTCGCGTCCAACCACCACGTCCCCGGAGGGCGCGAATTCGACATCTTCCTGATCAATGTCGACGGCACTGGCCTGGAACAAGTGACATTCAGTCCCGAATTCGACGGCTTTCCCATGTTCTCGCCCGACGGGACGAAACTGGTGTTCGCTTCCAACCGCAACGGGGCCAAGCCGATGGATACCAATGTCTTCATCGCTGACTGGAAGTGGTAGGGAGCCCTGAAGTCCGGGCGTAGTCCGCAGTAGCCTCGGCGAAGGCGGGAACCTAATATCTTAGACATCGTCTAAGATATTGTCATGGGTGAGCCGGTACTCGGAGAGTTTGAACAATTGGTCCTTCTGGCCCTGGTTCGACAGGGGGCCGATGGCTATGGTGTGTCGATTTGCCAGGATCTGGTTGAACGTACGGGCCGCGACGTCTCTGTTGCCGCTGTCTACAAGACCCTGGAGCGCCTCGAAAACAAGGGATATGTAGCGAGCCGTATCGGCGAGCCGACCGCCGAACGAGGCGGCCGCCGAAAGAAGCACTACCGTGTGCTCGCGCCGGGCGATCGCGCACTGAAGTCCTCACTCGCCGCTCTTCGCCGAATGACTGCAGGCCTGGGCCGGGGGTTCGAGGGATGAACTCCGGCGTTCGCCCGCCTCGTCTCGCATCGGCGCTCGCGGAATGGGCCACGCCGCCCGCCTTGCGGGAACACGTGCTCGGTGACTTGAACGAGCAGTTCCAGATCAAGACAACTCAACTTGGTGCGCCCGCGGCAGGACGATGGTTCTGGCGGCAGGCGCTGGCCAGCGTCTGGCATTGGCCGATTCGATCCGTGACGACGCTTCCGTCCACCCCGCTTCAGGAGTCCAGCATGTCCGCGTTGCTTCACGATGCTCGCTTCGCAGCCCGTCAACTGCTGCGACACCCATCCTATCTGGCCGCCGGGGTGCTGTCGCTGACCCTGGCGATCGCCGCCAACGGCGTCGTCTTTGGACTGGTGAATGGCCTGATTCTCAATCCATTCAACTATCCGGAAAGTTCGACGCTCGTCTCCATCGGCAGCGCCTTTCCGACGCTGGGCCGCGATCGGAACTTCATCGAGCAGCACTCGCCGCCTGATGTCGACGACTTTGCCGCCATTCCAGTGATCGAGCGGCTAGGAGCGTTTGATCTCGGCAACCGGGTTCTGTCGGACGGCGAGATGTCCGAGCGGCTCTTCACCGCGCTCGTGCTTCGCGACCCGATTCCCGCCCTCGGACAGCCGATGACTCTCGGCCGCGGGTTCACGGCGGAGGAACTGGCGCCAGGCGGCCCGGAGGTCGCCATTCTGAGCCACCGCATCTGGGTACGCGCCTTTGGCGCCGATCCGGCCATCATCGGCAAGACCGTCCGTGTGACGTCCACACCGACGACGGTCGTCGGAGTCCTGGGCGCCGGCAGCCCGCTGTTGGGCACAGACTTGTGGATTCCGTGGGGCGGCGACCCTTCGCTCATGCCCCGCAACAACCGGCCGTTCACCGTGGTGGCTCGACTGACCCCCGGCGCGTCAATCGCCGACGTGGATACGGCGTTGGCCACCATCAGCGCACGAGCCAGGACGACGGTGGCTCCGGAGTATCCCGAATACGAAGACTGGCGTCTGAGTGCCGCGCCGTGGAGTGAAGCCGTCACTGGTGACCAGAGCCTGGCTGCGGGGCTCCTGCTCGCGGTCGGTGTGGTGGTGCTGCTGGTGGCGTGTGTCAACATTGCCAGCCTGTTGATGGCGCGGTTGACCTCGCGGCAGCGCGAGCTCGCGGTGCGGAGGGCTCTGGGCGCGAGCGCGTGGCGCATTTCCAGGCTGCTGGTCATGGAAAGCTTGATTGTGGCGGCCATCGCAGCCGTCATGGGTATTGTCCTGACGAGGGCGGCCCTTCTGGCCCTGCCAGGACTGTTGCCCGAGCCAATTGCCCGAATCGGTTTCGAGTTCTCGATGAATACCGCAGCCGTCGTGTACTGCCTTCTGGCCGGCTTGGTGGCCACAGGTCTGACCGTTGCGGTGCCGGCCTGGCAAACACGAGGCGCCGCGGCCGCGTCACTGGCCGATACGAGTCGCGCCGTGGCCGGGCCGGGGCGCCAGTACTGGCGCCGGGCGCTGATCGTCACTGAACTCGCGCTCGCCGTGACGCTGCTCGTCACGGCAGGCCTGTTCGTGCGCAGCTACGGCAACATCGCGCGCATCGATCCCGGCTTCGACCCGTCAGGCGTGCTCACGATGCGGCTGACGATCGACCCGCGGGTGTATCCGGGCGACGAAGCCGCTGCGTTCTTCTCCGATCTGACGTCCCGGCTGGCCGCCATCCCCGGCGTGACCGCAGCTGCCGCTGTCAACCAGATGCCGACCACCGCGCGATTTGATACGACCTTCAGCGTGGAAGGTCAGCCCACGGCCGGCGACGTGTTACCAAACGCCCTGCTGACGATTGGCAGTCCGAACCTCTTCGATATGTGGCGCACGCCGCTTCGCTCGGGCCGCGGGCTGACCGACGCCGATGGCGCCAACGCTCCTCCTGTGGCCGTTGTCAACGAAGCGTTCTCGCGACGCTACCTCGACGGCGCGTCTGGCGGGCACCTGCGCGTCGGTCCGGGACAGACTCTCGTCGAAGTCGTCGGCGTTGTCGCCAATGTCAGCAACCAGTCCCTCATCGGCCCGGTCAGGCCAGAGATCTATGCCACCATGGAGCAGGCCGGCCAGGGAAACAATCAGTACTATCTGATGGTTCGCAGCGCTGGTGACCCAGCCGCGCCTCTGCCCGCCATCAGAGGCACGCTGGCAGAGATGGATCCCGATCAGCCGCTCTACTACATTCAGACCATGGACGAGGTGATGGCGACCGGGGTGTTTCCCCAGCGCCTCGCGATGCTCCTCGTCGGCGTCTTCGCGCTCGGCGCCATCGGCCTCGCGATCGTCGGCGTGTACGGATTGATCTCGAATTGGGTGGCCAGCCGCCGCCAGGAAATCGGCATTCGGCTCGCTCTGGGCGGCAACAGCCTCCAGGTGGCCGGCCTCGTTGTTGGACAGGCCGCACGACTCATCGCCACTGGCTCGATCATCGGACTGGCCGGCGGCATTGCCGTGGGTTCGGCGGCTTCCTCGCTGCTCTTCGCCACTCCGCCGGCCGACCCCTGGACGTTGGCCACTGTGGTTGTCCTGCTCGGTCTTGCGGGCCTTCTGGCGGCTGTGCTGCCCGCGCGCCGGGCGATGGTGGTCGATCCCATCGAAGTGTTGCGATCGGAGTGAAGGCGAGTTCCGGGTCCATGGTCCAGGTGTCCGACCTGGCCGCCATCGGACGCCGGTTCACCGGTATACTCCGCGCATGAAACCCTCGTTCCTCCTCTCGCTCGTCCTCATTGCGGCCGGGGTCGTCGGATCCGCGGCGCCTGCCGCGCAGCAGTCGACGGCGACGGCCTGGTCGCGGTTTCGCGGTCCGAACGGATCAGGCCAGGCCATCGGCGGCGAGTTCCCAATCGAATTCAACAAGACGACGAACATCCTGTGGCGCCTGCCTCTGCCGCAGGGACACTCGTCGCCGATCGTCTGGAAGGACCGCATCTACCTGACGGCCTTTCGAGGAGAGGCCCTCTTCACGATGGCGATCGACCGTGCATCGGGAACGATCGTCTGGGACCGTCAGGCACCGGAGACCAAGACTGTCATCGTCGACAAGCGCAATAATCCGGCCTCACCCAGTCCAGCGGTTGAAGACGATCGCGTGTATGTGTTCTTTCCGGACTACGGCCTGCTCGCGTACGATTCGGCCGGCAAGGAATTGTGGCGGATGCGACTGGGGCCGTTCGACAATATCTACGGCATGGGTGCGTCGCCGGTGATTGTCGGCGACCAGCTGATTCTGGCGTGCGATCAGAGCATTGGCTCGTTCCTGCTCTCAGTCGACAAGCGGACCGGTAAGGAACGCTGGCGGACGCCGCGGCCCGAAGCCAAGAGCGGCCATGCCACGCCCATCCTGTGGACTGCGCCGGACGGGCGCGATCAATTGCTCCTGCCCGGTTCCTTTCTCCTGACCGCCTATGACGTGATGACCGGCGAGAAGCGCTGGTGGGTGCGCGGGCTGTCCTTCGAAATCAAGTCGACGCCTGTCATGTATAACGACACGGTCTTCATCAATGGCTACGGCGCGCCCGAAAACGATCCGGGCAACAAGATTGATGTTCCGCCCGCCGACGAGGTCTGGCCCAGCGCCGACGCCGACAAGAACGGCGTGCTCTCGACCGAGGAGTTTCCCAAGTACTCGGCGGCGTTCTGGTTCGGGGTGGCCGACCTGAATCTCAATGGGACTCTGACGAAGGACGAGTGGGAGTACTATCGGGCGGCGCTCGATTCGGAAAACGGCATGATCGCCATCCGGTTGGGCGGTTCAGGTGACACGACCGAGACGGCCGTTCGCTGGAAATACCACCGCGCCGTGCCGCAACTGCCATCACCCGTCGTCTTTCAGGACGTGCTGTACATGGTCAACGATGGCGGGATCGTCACCACCCTGAATCCCGGCACGGGCGAGTTGATCAAGCAGGGCCGCCTGACCGGCGCCCTGGGCGCCTACTTCGCCTCACCAGTGGTGGCCGGAGGACACTTGTACTTCATGAGCCAGCGTGGCGCCATTGCCGTGCTGCCACCTGGAGGCGACCTGACGCCCATTGCCGTCAACGACCTGGCCGAGGACATGTACGCCACGCCGGCGTTTGTCGACGGACAGATCTATGTCCGTACCGTTGAAGCGTTGTACGCGTTCGGCCCGAAGTAGCGCACACGAGGCATGAAGGACATGCAGGCGCCCTTCATGCGGGACCCGGACAAGTCTCGTTCGTGTCCTTCATGCCTCTAGACTCTGGGACCTCCAGATCCGGATTCATCTGGTAAGACGTGACTGCCCGGTGCCGGCCGAAACCTCCTCGACGGTTGAATTCAGTGGGTAGTATTGTCAGCAGGGTCTTGCCAGCCGTCGTGCGGGGCCTGTAGTGGAACAGGTATGAGGTCGCTGGTATGACGCAACATCTCTTCAAACAGGCGCGCCTGCTTCGCCAGCAAGGCCAGAACAGTCAGGCGCTCGCATTATTTCGAGACTCGATTCGACGCGGTCAACTGGGGCCCCAAGAGATGGAGCGGGCCGGTCGTTTCATCGCCGGGCTGACGCGTCCCGCCGACGACGATCGTCAGGTGCACCGGGTGCTCGTCCTTGGTCAGTGCACCACGAGTTGGGTCGTCAACTGTCTGGTTGCCCACGGGCTCGGAGATGATGTTCTCCTGCAGGTTCAAGACGGCGAGTACGACAACGTACTCCAGGAACTGCTCAAGACCGACGTCGCCGACCTCGCACCCCAGACGGTGGTGCTTGTGCCCTGGCTTCAGCGGTTACTGGGAGGCGGCACGCGCACGCCTGAAGAGCGGGTCAGCAGCGAGCTGGAGTTCTGGGTTCAGATGTGGACGATGATCGCCGAGCGGTACCAGGCGCGGGTCGTGCAGGTGGGCTACGACTGGGTTCAGCCAGGGCCGATGGGCTACCACCTCAGCGGACAGCCCGGGGGGCCGGCGCACATGGTCCGCGACCTCAACGCACGCCTCCGTGATGCCTTGCCCCAGGGAAGCTACTTCGTTGACCTCCCGATGGTGTCGGGCGAGGAAGGGCGGCGTCACTTCTACGACGCCAGGCGCTACTACTGGACCAAACAGCCGTTCAGCGAGGAGGGCGCTGATGTTCTGGCGCGCCACATCTGGGCTGGTGTCCGCGCGCTGGTGACTGGCCCGAAGAAGGTTCTGGTTCTGGATCTGGACAACACAGTTTGGGGCGGTGTCGTCGGCGAGATGGGGCCTTTAGGGGTCACGCTTGGAGAGACTCCGGACGGTGAGGCGTTTCGTGCATTTCAGGCGTACGCCAGGCAACTCAAGGAGTCGGGCACCGTGCTGTGCGTCGCGACCAAGAACAACGCCGTCGACGCCCGCGAGCCATTTGAGGGCAACCCGGAAATGGTTCTGGCCCTCGACGATATCTCGGTGTTCTCCGCGAACTGGGAGCCCAAGGTCTCGGCGTTGGCGCAGATGTCCGAGACGCTCAACCTTGGGATCGACAGCTTCGTGTTCTTCGACGACAACCCGGTCGAGCGCGAGCACGTCCGTCAGGCGCGGCCCGAGGTGTCGGTGGTCGA
>JAHEFO010000092.1 GCA_024640135.1 Acidobacteriota bacterium | reverse complement strand
CGGGGCGGGGCACTCGGCGGCGTGTCACTGATGAGCAGCGCATGTCGCGGCACCGGCGTCACTCTCTGACTGCTGTCGACGATCGTGACCGTGATGTGAAGCATGCCGCGCGCCTGGGCGGCGCCAGTGTGCGGGGTCAACATGACAAGGATGGTCAGGACCAGTCCGCGGAACATACCGCGATCCTTGCCCTGTGGCGGGTTGATGTCAACGGCTCGTGTCGTAGCCGGGACTGCCGCCGGCGGCGCCAGCGACCCGCGCAACCGGAGACTAGGTGCCAGACGAGATTAGTGCCCCAATATTGCTCATCTGGGTGTTCACAGTCGTGCCGATCGATTGCAGGCTCAGCACCACCACCAGGGCGATGAACACGGCCAGAAACACGTACTCGACGAGATCCTGCCCATGGTCGCCCGCAATGAAACGCGCGAAAAGCCTTTTCATCATGGTGCCACCCCCCTTCGAGAACGAACTCGGATGCGTGCGGCGACTACTTTCTCATGGGGCGAACGGCCGGTTGGGGCTCTTCGTCCCGACAACACCCCTCGGAGTTCCAGGCAGGAACGGAACAGGAAGAAAGGGGCTTACTGAAGCGTAGGCCGTTGCGCGGCGCGCGTCAACCCGGTGGCACCAGGCCTCGTCGCGGGTGAACGACCTGCGGGATACCGGAAACGAGTCCGTCGGGTCTCGTCCCGCCACAAGAGCCGGTCAGGTCGACCACGCCGGTGCCAAAAGACTGCTGGAGTGGGGCCGGCCAGCAGCCACTTCCCACAGGTTCTCACCTGCGGATGCGAGTCACGTCAGGGCAGCAGTCACGTCACGGCCTCATATCTTCGCGGGCGCGCCTCGATGCCCGATTTGTGACAACTCTGTGAAAGTCGCCGATCGGGAGTGTCATCGCCCGTGGTGCGTCGGTCCAATCAAATAGAAAGGGCACAACCATGACACAGAAACTATTTGCTTTTGGAGTGACAATCGCGGCGGTCACACTCGCGGCCGCGCTCGTCAGCGCACAGGACACCACGACGCAAGGTCAGGCGGGCGATCCGCCGGTCGTGCAGGGCACGGCGCCGCCGGCGCAAGGCCAGATGGGTCCGGGCCGCGGACGTCGATTGGGCCAGGGTCAAGGCCAGGGGCTTGGACCTGGTCAGGGCCTCGGACAGCAACTCGGACCGCGCGCCGGACGCGGTGGCCAGATGATCGACCGGCGCCGCGGCGCGGGGCCGGCAGCCCCCGGTGTCGGCCGCGGCAGAGGCGCTGGTTTGGCGGCGCTTGGGCTGACCGAGGACCAGCGCGTGACGATCGTCGAACTGCAGCGCGGGGTACGCGACCAGATTGCGCCGCTCCAGGATGAACTGGAGTTCACGCGGAAGACGCTGCACCGAGAGCTGTTCGCCGACGAGCGCGATGACGCGAAGATTGCGAAGCTCTCGGCGGCCGTGGCTGGTCTCGAGAAGCAGCTCGCGGACGTGCACTTGAAAGCCGCCACGTCCATGGCGGACGTGCTCACCGCCAAGCAGCGCGAGACGATGCGGCTGCGCGAAGGCCGCGGTCGCGGGAGAGTGGCCGGTCGCGGCCCTGGTGGTGGCGGAATGGCCGGACGGTAGCGGTACTGGCACACGCCGGGGGCGGGGACAACGGCCCTCGCCCTCGGCGTCCGCCGCGGGAAGGGACAAGCCGCGAGTCCATTGGTGACCGAGCGTCAGTGGGTGAGGCGTGTGGCACTCCACACGAGCACGGCAAAGCGCGCCAGTGTTCCGGCGGTGCCTGCGGCAGCGAACAGTCCGGGTGACAGTCGAAAGGCGCCGGCTGCCAGGGTGATCAGGTAGAACGGCGGGACACCCACGCCGGCGCTGGCCATCACGACCAACCCGGCGCCACGCCGCTCCTTCCACTGTTTCTCGAGCCTGGCGATGACCGTGCGTGCGCGCTGCGGAAGGCGCTGGGGTGCCCAGCGTGCAAGTCCGTATAGGCAGCACTTCGCGAGCATCCGGCCACAGACGCACGCCAGAAGCAGCGGGACGTATGCATCACTGGTCACCAGCAACGCCGCGGTCACCACGACGAGTTCGGCGTTCACCAGTGGAAAGAATCCACTCAGGATGTTCGACAGGAATGCGCCGAAGATCAGCTGGCCGTTCATCGCTCGGACCTCCTATCGCCAGTTCGCCTCTGGTGCGGGCAACCGATACATCCGGACGGCGGTCCATCCCTTGAGCAGCAGCATGGCTGCGCAGACGATGGCGCCGAGGACCGGTGACTTGGTGAACACCAGGACGAGGGTGACCACGGCACTGTTGAGCGCCTTGCCGATCGGCGACCAGTTCCAGGCCCAGATCGATCGGTCGATCTGATGGAAGTAGTTCGGGCTCTTGAGCGGCCAGCGCATGAACTGGTTGGACAGAAAATGATCGATGCCCATGAACTGGAGCAGGAACATTGCCACGGGTACGATCAGCTGCGGATACAGCACAACGTAGTTCAGGTAGAAGAACGCGACGAGCAGTCGATCCGCGAGGATGTCCATCTGCGCGCCGATGCGGGTTTCCTGATTCAGCCTCCTGGCGAGGAAGCCGTCGAGCATGTCGAGCACCCAGTACACGGCAAGACCCACGAAGTTCCATGTCTCGCTGCGAGTGGACGCGGCATACGCAAAGATCACGACGCCTGCCACCAGGCGAACCGACGTGACGGCATTGGCCCAGGTGCGCCAATCCTCCCAGGCTGCGTCCGCCGGCGCGGCGCCGAACACGAAGTGTGCTGAATCCGCGCGCCCCTGAGCCACAGCGCCGCCGTCAGGCGACGTGATGAAGATTCCCGTTCGGTGAAGAGTTGTCATGGCCCGCAGATTACGAGTCGCCCTGCCGCAATGTCGTGAGGGAACCCTGAGGTTACTGTGAGGAAATCGTGAGTCAGTGAATCCGGACCGGGGAAGCGCCAGGCGCGCTGTCGTAGCTCGTGAAGATCGGCGTAGACGTCACGATTCACAAATTCTTCATTGAACCCTCAGGGTTCCCTCACGACTTGCCGGCCCGGCGACTCGTAGCCTGCACACATGGCTCGATTCCTTCATTCAATCCGATCCCCGGGTTCAACTGCACGCACTGACGTGCGTCAAAAGGACGGTGTCTCATGAACGCTGGACTGAATACACCCCGTGGCAGGGCGGCGGCTGGCACAGCTGCGGCCGCCCTCTTCTTCTGGGCACTTGCGACACGCGACGTGACTGGCCAGATCCTGCCGCTGACGGCAGACACGCAGGCACTGACGGCGCTTGACCTGGAGGCTTCGGCCGCCGGTCGAGAGAGTCTGGCCGGGCGGTGCGCCGGGCGCGAAATCGAGTCGGATCCCATCCTGGCAGCGATCACCGCCGCCTTGAGCCTTGATGACGATGGCAAGGCGAAGGCTGCGCTGATAGAAGCTGAGGACGGGGTCCGAGCCGCCGCTCTCGCCTCGCCGGAGGACGTGGAGGCCCAGTACCGCCTGGCTGCTTTGCTCGGCGCCCGCGCCGAGCGGGAGGGCGGGCGCACGAAGATCTCGGTGGCGAAGGAGGTGGCCACGCAGGCGCAGCGCGTGGTTGACCTCGAACCGGCGCACGCGGGAGGCAACTATCTCCTGGGACGTCTGCACGCCGCCGTCATGCGACTCGGCCGCCTCACGCGCTTTCTGGCGACCCGCGTGCTCGGCGGCGGGGCGCTCAAGCAGGCGTCGTGGGAGGAGGCCCAGAGCCGCCTTGTCGCCGCGGAAATGCTCGACCCATGCGAGCCGGATCATCACTACGAACTCGCCCGCCTGTTCGGTGAGCGCCAGCAGCGGGAGGATGCGGAACGCGAACTCTCGCACGTGCACGAGCTCACGGACGGCCACGCCGGTCGCTGGGCCGCGGTGCGGGCAAAGGCCGAACGCCTGCCTTCGGGCTGGAAGAAGGAAGGTCGCTGATCGCCGGCCAGGTACGCAGACGGGCGGGCGAGGGTACAATCGGCGGCGGAGGATCCCATCATGTCGTTTTCCCGTCGAGATTTCCTGGCTGCGTCTGCGGTGGCATTCGGTACGGCGGCCATCGGGCGCCCGGCGTTGGCGCGTGCGTGGCAGCAGCAGGCTCCTGCCCCGACGTTCACGGACATTCGACGGAACGTCGGTTTCTTCACTGGCCGGGGCGGCACCATCGGCTATCTGGTTGATGCCAACGGCATCGTGGTGGTGGACAGCCAGTTTCCTGACTCGGCCAAGCAGTGTCTCGAGGGCTTGAACCAGCGGTCGAACAGCCGGCCCATCGATCGCCTGATCAACACGCACCACCACGGCGACCACAGCGCCGGAAACATTGCGTTCAAGGGGTCGGTGCAGAAGGTTGTGGCCCACGAGAATGCCGCAGCCCTGATTCGCTCGGCGGCAGCCGACACCGAGAATCTGGTGCCGGACAGCACCTTCAAGGATGTGTGGCGCGAGGAAATCGGCAACGAGTGGGTCCGCGCCCAGTACTACGGCCGGGCGCACACCAGTGGCGATGCGGTCATCACCTTCGAGCGAGCCAATGTGGCGCACATGGGCGACCTGATGTTCAACTCGCGCGTGCCGGTCATCGACCGCGCAAACGGCGCGCTGGTGGGCAACTGGGCGAAGGTGCTCGAGGCCGCGGCCGCCGACCATCCCGGCGACACCATCTTCATCTTCGGTCACGCGGGTGGCGGGTTCCCGGTGACCGGCAGCAAGACCGACCTGATGTTCTTCCGCGACTATCTGACGGCGTTGATCGAACACGCGCGCGCGGCGGTCAAGGCCGGGCAGTCGAAGGACCAGTACGTGAACTCGTCCCTCACGCTCAAGGGGTTCGACGCGTTCGGCGTCCACAACGCCAGAACCCTCGGCATCGTCTTTGACGAAGCGTCCGACGGGTAGCGTCAGTCTGCGCGCATCGCCGGGCGTGGCGTCAGCTTGCGACGTCAGCTCGCCTTCGGCGGTCGCCGCGTCAACTCCGTTCGCCAGTCGCCAGCCTCTCCGGCCAGGGCACGGCGAATAATGCGCCCTGGGGCGTGTAAGTACAGGACATGCCAACTTTGAAGCGCACCCTTGCCGGTGCCGGTGTGTTCCTTGTCCTTTTCGCGGCCTTCGCCGGCTGGCTGCTCGGCACAGCCTGGTACCGTGTGCCGCACCATGACGTCTCAGCTCAGATCGAGCTGGCTGCGCCCATCCTGACGCCGGAGGAGTACGCGACGCTCGCCGGCTCACACGCGCGCCCCTTCATCTACGACATCGAATCTGACCCTGCACGGGGACAAGGTGCCGTCCTCGTCTACGGCGCCGAGCACACCAGGAACCCCGCCGATCCGCAGGTGGCGGATTTGGCCGCGCGTTGGGCGCACTTCGCACCGACGGTGGCGCTGGTCGAAAGCGATCTGGGAATGATGTTTCCGGCGTTCATGAATCCCGTCGAGACCTTCGGCGAGGTCGGCGCCGTCCACGCGCTCGCCCGCGATGCGGGGGTCCCGACCTTCACCTGGGAGCCGCCGGACGAGCGGCTTGTCCAGTCGCTGATCGAACAGGGGTTCACCCCGCGGGAAGTCGCCATGCGGATGATTCTCGGGCCGTACTTCTCGAATCTCCGGCACGGCCGGCCGGATCGGCCCGAGGCCTTCGTGGAGGAGTTCCGGGCAGAGCGGGTACGGTGGGCGGGTCTGGAGGGGACGCTGGACAGCATCGCCGCGATCGACGCGGAGTGGGCGGCGCGGTTTCCCGATGGACCCGACTGGCGTGGCGTCTCAGATGAGTTCGGGCTCCCGGGTTTCCTGGGGAAGATGGACGCGAACCGTGCGCGCGACGAGCACTTCGCCAGGGTGATTGTGGCGCTGGTGCGCCGGGGCGATCGAGTCTTTGCCGTCTGCGGATCCTCGCACGCCGTGAAGGTCGAGCGTGCCCTTCGAGTGACGCTCGACGGATCGCACTGACGGGGCGGGAAGGCCGCTTGTCAACGCGGCCGCGCGCATTGCCGGCCGGAAGACAGCGGCGGGATTGGCGGCCGGTGCCGATGCGCGGGCAGACGCCTGGTGGCGGCGGTCAAAAAAAGACTGAGAGCTTTCCGGCCTCCGTGCGTTAAAGGTGTGAACGACGATATGGACACCACGGATGTCGAGGCCCTGTTTCGGGCACATGAGCCGCGAGTCTTTCGCTTCATCTCCCGTCTGGTCGGTCGGGCGGAGTCCGCGCGTGACCTGACGCAGGAGGTCTTCGTTCGGGTGGCAGCCGGCCGCATGCCTGCCCTTGCCGATGGTGAAGCGCTGGCATGGATGTACCGCGTTGCCAGGAACCTCGCGCTCGATCACCTCCGCCGGACGGGCCGGGTGACCCCTGTGTTCCCTGCGGAGGTGCCGCGTCCGGCAGCGCAGGACGTTCGCGTTGAGGTCCAGCGCGCGCTTGAGTCGCTTCACGAACTGGACAGGCATGTCTTTCTCCTGCGAGAAGTCGCCGGCCTCGGGTACTCCGAGATTGCGGCGACATGCGAATTGACTCCGGATGCCGTGCGGTCGCGGATTCACCGCGCCCGACTGCATCTGCGCGGGCAGCTGGCGGCTCCGATCAGCCATCGACAGCACGCGCCCGTGACCCTGAAACCGAGGCCGTAAGGAGACGCGTATGACTGAGTACGAAATCATCTCTGCGTTCGCAGACCACGAATCCGTGGACCCCAGGCGGTTGGGCGACGCACTGTCCGACGAGGAGGGCCGGCGGTACCTCGTTGAGTTGCTCGCCCTGCGGGCTCTGATCGACGAGACCGACGAGACGCAGGCCGAATCGGTGAGTCGGCCCTCGTTTGCGCCTGGACGAGGGAAGAGCGCGTGGCCCACCTGGATGGGAGCTGTTGCAGCGGCCCTGGTTCTGGGACTGGGATCGTTCGCCATGGGCATGCAGGCCGGGAAGCAGGACGCGCGGGTGACTGCCGTGGCAGAGCAGCGTCCGCCCGAGCCGCAACGCGTGATTGAACTGCGAGAGGGAATCGAATGGCATCAGGGCACCGGGGGGAACTGAGGATGGCCGGACTCCTGGCACTTGTCGTGGTCGTGCTCAGCGCGGGGCCTGCGATGGCGCAGGCCCAGGCGACCAACACCTACGCCGTCGTGATCGACACACCGGTGTCGTCCAGCACTGGGCGTCCGTTCGGAGCCAGCACGCCGTTCTTGTTGACGCCAGGGGAACGCCGGGTGATCTTTGCGACGTCAGGGGCAAACCTGTGCATGGCCGGGAACGCGCGAACCGAATCCCGGGCCGACGCGGGCTTCGGGTGGAGGCTCGAAGTGCTGCTGCGTGAGATTACCGACAAGAACGAACTGGTGATCGACGCGACCTGGCAACGCCAGTGGCAGAACGGCCGCGCGATCGAGGGGCCGGTGACAGCGATCAGGAGACAGCTTCAGCTTCCGGAGGGTGGTCGGGTGCAACTGGACTATCTCCCGGCCGGTGAAGCGGACGCGGATGCCGGCTGTCACGCGGTCGGTATGGCGCTGGAGCTGTCTCGGCGCCCGAGGCCATCGACCGGGTTGTTCGAATTGGACCTGTGGCTGATGGCCGGGGCCTCCGCCGACGGCACGGTCACTCAGCGCCAGACTCTGCGAACCCGTCTCGGCGATGCCGCCAGCTTCTACTTCGATGACGTTGTGCTCGAGCCGGGCGGAGCACACGCCCAAGTCGAGGGATCGTTCGAACTCAGGGACCTGCTGTCTGGGCGGTTTGATTCAAGGCTGACCATCGCACGGAAGGACAGGATTGAGGGACGCCCCCTGCTGCCCTCGGGAAGTTCAACATTCCCATTCAACGCCGCGCTCGGTGAGGTCGTGGAGTTTCGAGTGCCGATGGGCGGCTTCTCGCTTCGGGTGCGGCTGCGCCAGCTTCGGTAGTCCAGCCGGCTTTCAGAATATTTGGAGGAGAAAGAGGCATGTTCGACGATATTCGAGACGCGGTACGCATTCTTCATCGGTCTCCCAGGACCGCGGTGACCGTTTGGTTGGTGATGACGCTCAGCCTGTCGGCCGCGACGGTGGTCTTCACCGTGGTCGACCACGTGGCGCTGCGGCAATTGCCCTTTGCTGAGCCCGACCAACTGGTCGCCATCAAACGTGTGGAGGGTGCAGACGGGCTCAGAACGTCCACGAACGCGCCGCAGGACTACCTGGCGTGGCAGGCGCGCGCATCGCTGTTGGAACCGATGGCGGCGAGTGCCGCCTGGCCGAGTCTCCGGATGCCCACGGGCGATCATGACGTGGCGTTCCGCACCCAGCGACTGACCTCCACCTTCCTGCCCGCCATTGGCGTGGCTCCGGTCCTGGGACGGGGCTTCACCGAAGCCGAGGCAATCCCAGGGCAGGATGCCGCGGTCTTGTTGAGCGACCGCGCGTGGCGTGAGTACTTCGATGGTGATCCGTCGGTCGTGGGGCGACAGGTTTCGTTCGGAGACCGCACGCGGGAAGTGGTGGGCGTCATGCCACCCGGATTCAGCTATCCGCTCAACACGATCAATGAGGCCGACCTCTGGATACCGTTCGCCATGCGTCCGGCCGATCGCGATCCAGCCTCGCCTGGTCGCGGTTACTCGATGGATGTGATTGCCCGGTTGTCTCCGGGTGCCACGCGGGCGCAGGCGCAAGCGCAGCTCAGCCAGATTGTCGACGACCTCGACACCGAATACGGGCGCCGATACTGGAAGAACGCCCGGCCCGTTGTCATGCCCTTGCGCGAGGCTGTGGTCGGGCCGGCCGGCGGCTGGCTGCTGCTCGCGCTGGGAGCCGTCGGCGTGGTGGTCCTGCTCGCCAGCGCCAACGTGGCGAACCTGCTGCTCGCGCGTGCCGGCCACCGTTCACGAGAACTGGCAGTGCGGGCGGCGCTGGGAGCCTCGGCGGGAAGGCTTCGCCGGGTCGTGCTCCTCGAGAGCCTCACGATTGCCAGTCTGGCGGGTGTGGCGGCCCTCGGCGTGACCTGGTTGGGCATTCGTGCGGTGGTGGCCTGGTTGCCGACGGGTATCGGTCGCGTGTCGTCGGTCGCCCTGGACGCCAGGGTGTTCATCGTGTCGCTCACCGTTGCCGCCGTCGCCGGACTGGTCGCCGGACTTGTGCCGGCTCGCGCGGCCGCACGGTCCGATCTGACGCGTCTGCTGCGCGCCGGCGCGGTGCCGGCCGGGCAGAGTTCTCGGGCTGCGCTGGTCGTCGTGCAGGTGGCCTTCGTCGTGGTTCTGGTGTTTGCCACCGCCAGTTTTGTCGCCAGCTTCATCCGGGTCGTCACCACTGACATGGGATTCGACTATCAGGACCGGGTTGTGTTCGTGCTGTCCTCGCCGAGGCTGGCGTTGGTCCGTGAAGGCACGCGCGATCCACAAAGCGCGGCGGTGGAATGGCTCGATGACCTGGTGTCGAAGGTGCGGGCATTGCCCGGGGTCCAGAGCGCGGGGTACATCGATCAGGGGCGTCCTCTTGGTGGAGGCCTTGCGTCGTACCAAGTCAGGACGACGGCGATGAGAGACAAGGAATCCGTGGGCCTGGACCTTCACGAAGTGACGCCTGGATACCAGGATGCGGCGGGATTGCGACTGGTGGAGGGACGACTGCTCAGCGAGTCAGATCGTCAGGGTGCCCTCCCCGTCATGGTGCTGAGTCAGCCGGCGGCGCGGCGCCTGTTTCCGGGGCAGAGCGCGGTCGGACAGGCAGTCGAGTTCCGTGGCCTGCGTCGCGTGGTCGGGGTCGTGGACGGCGTGCGAACGTCCGGACCGGAGACGGAGCGGCGCATGGCGATGTACCTGCCGCTGGCACAGGGCGAACTTCGCGCCGCCTGGTCAAGGACGATGGTGGTGCGCAGCAGGGGCCCGGTGGCGTCGATCGTCGGGCCGGTCGCGGCACTGATTGCGCCGTACCTGGCGCCGGGGCAGTCGCTGCAGACGCCCCAATTCATGGCCGACGAGTTCAGCCGGGTGACCGCTTCACGCCGGTTTCAGACCCGGCTGATGTCGGCGTTCGGAGCGCTCGCGTTGCTGATTGGGGCATTCGGAATCTACAGCGTGATCTCCGCGCTGGTCGTTCAGCAAACGAAGGAAATTGGCGTTCGGATGGCGCTCGGCGCCTCCGGATTCCGGATCATCCGGATGGTGTTGGGCCGGACGCTTGCGCTGGTGGCCGGAGGCCTGGGAGCGGGATTGTTCGCCTCGTCGTTGCTGACCGGCTGGTTGTCGTCGTTGGTCTTTGAGATCCAGCCGGCATCCGTCTCCATCCTGGGGGTTGTCGTGCTCGTGGTTCTCGGCACCGCCGTCGCGTCGGCGCTGGCGCCGGCCCTTCGGGCGGCCAGAGTCAATCCCATCCACGTGCTGCGGGCGGATTGATCGACGGTTGCGATCAGCCGGGCTTCGCGCGTACCTGATCAAGTCGGCCGAGCCGCGCCAGTCTCCGCCTCACTCGTGCCGGAGGGACTCCAGCGCGCTGACCCTGGTTGCCCGGCGGGCCGGCAGCCAGCTCGCCACCAGGGCGGCGCCGCCCAGCGTCACGATCGCCAGCACAAGGGGAAAGGCGTCGTACACGTCGACCCCGAACAACCACTGTCGTATCGCCGCGCGCGCGGCGTACGAAGCCACCAGCCCCAGCGCGACGCCTGCAGACACCAGTCGCAGCCCTTGCCCCACGACCAGGTGCATGACCTGAGATCGGGTTGCGCCAAGCGCCAGCCGGATGCCGACCTCACGCAGACGCGCCGTCACCGCCTGGGCGCGAATGGCATAGACGCCGATCACCGCGATCACCAGCGTGAGGCCGGCAAACGCCATCATCAGCATCGTGCGGAATCGCTGGAGGACGACCGAATCGTCGACCAGCACATCACCTGTTTCAAACGCGCTGATCGGCACCCGGGTGTCCACACGTTCGACGGCCCTGCGAACCATGTCCAGCGTCACGGCGTCGCCTGAACTCCGTGCGCGGACCACGTAGGACACGGTCGGCATGGGTGCCTGGCCAAGAGGCACATACACTTCTGGCGTCAGCCAGACATCGTCGGCCAGTCCTCCGGTCTTGACATCCCGGATCACGCCGACGATGTCCCAGGCCGCTGGTGGGCGGCCGCTGCCGTCGTCGCCGATCCCCAGATGGAGGTGTCGGCCCAGGGCCGGGCCCTCGCCGATGAACCGACGCACGAACGTCTCGTTGACGATCGCCACCCTGGCCGGCGAGCGCTGGTCTGTATCAGTGAAGGCCCGGCCCTGCTTCAGCGGGATGCCGAGGGCGGAGAAATAGTCGCCGACCACATGCTGCACGTGCGCGTTCATCCGTGCGGGGTCCGTGGGCGCCACGCCCTCCACCCGGACGGTGGTGCCGTACAACCACCCACGAAGCGGCAGACTGGTGCTGCCCCCGGCCGAAGCAGTGGCGGGCTGGCGCCGCAATTCATCGAGGACGTCCGCGTGGAACATCGCTATTGGCTCGTCCGCCACGCTCGATGGGGGTGCCGAGAGGCGGAAGGTCACCAGACCGCCGGGGTCAAACCCAGGGTCGACGCCGGTCAGGCGGGCGAAGCTGACGCCGAGCATCGCCGCTCCGGTAACCAGGACCATCGCCAGGGCCACCTGTATCGTCAACAGCGCGCTCTGCGTGCGTCGTGTGAACGTTGACGCGGTCGTGGTCCGGCTTTCTCCGCGCAACGCGTCCGTTGCGGTTGCCCGGAGGCTCTGCCAGGCCGGGACGCTGCCCGCGGCAAGGCTGACAATGATGATCACCAAGCCCGTGAACAACACCGCACGCCCGTCGAGCGCCACCACGGCTTCAGACGGGAGCGTGCCCGCCGGCGACAGCGCCACAAATGCCGCCAGGCACCACTGCGCGACAATGAGGCCAAGGAAACCGCCGGCAGATACCATGAGCAGGCTTTCGGCGAGGTAGTGGCTGAACAGCCTGCCTGCACCGGCCCCAAGGGCGAGGCGGATGGACACATCACGGCGCCGGGCCGAGGCCCGGACCAGTGCGAGACTTGCCACGTTGATGCAGGCGACCAGGAGCACGACACCAACGGCGCCGAACAACACCAGCACCAGGCGCCTTGAGTCAGCCCGGACGACCGTATCGCGCCACGGTTCAACCCGGGCGCTCCAGCCGGACTTGATCGGATCTTCCCGGTTGACCGCGGCTGCCAGCACTCCCATTTCGGCGTCGGCCTGAGACACGGTTGTCCCGGCACGCAGACGCCCGATCACGGTCAGAAAGTGGCCCCTTGGGGCGTTGGCTCTGGTGAACGTCATCGGCGTGTATGCCTGAAACGGCACCCGATCAAAGGCCGACCCCGGAGGCAGAACGCCCACGACCTGACACGCGCCGTCGGCCAGCCTGATTGATGCTCCGAGAATGTTGCGATCGCGAGCCCAGCGACGCCCCCACAACCGATCGCTCAGCAACATGACGCACGGCGCGCCAAGCTGACCGTCCGCTGGTGTGAAGGTGCGCCCCAGGGAGGGTGGGACGCCGAGCACGTCGAAGTACGAAGCGGACACGCGGGCCGCTCGCACCTCCTCCGGGTCGCCCCCATCCAGCATCACGATGTGGGTGGCCTGCCGGGCGGCCAGTCCCGCGAATGACTGCGCTGACTCCTGCCAGGCCAGGAAACTCAGCGGCGCAACGGTGTTACGGAGGCCGCTGGGCGGCAGCTCGGCGACGGCCACCAACTGGCTGGCATCCGGGTAGGGCAACGCTTTGATCAGCACTCCATCGACCAGGCTGAAGATGGCGCTGTTGGCGCCGATTCCCAACGCCAGGGTCAGCACGGCCGTCACCGTAAAGACGGGCGTGTGTACGAGCGCCCGCCACGCGTGGCGGCAATCCATCAGAAACGACATGGGGACCTCCCTCGCCCAGGATGACCGGCGGGCCTCCGGACGGGACACACTGGGGGCAAGGGCACGCTTGGTGGTCACGCCCGCGCGGCACAGGCTCCAGGCTTCGCGGCACCAACAGACGAAAAGCGCCGGCCAGCCACCCGAACGGAACGACTGCTGCTGCAGAACTTCGAAGACGGCCGTCGCCGCCTCACGGTCGCCGGCATGGATGTAGCGCGCGCGGGCAGCCAGGGCGGCGCGATAGGCGCGGCTTGCGAGACGGATCCAGCGGTGCGCGTGCATCAGCGTGATCTCGGTAACCAGCGCTTGTCCCGCGCCAGTTCTGCCAGGGCATGGATTCGAGCGGCTTCCGCGCGGCCGGCGGCCAGTCCCGCCTTCGTGATGCGGTAGTAGCGACGACGCGGATCATCATCGTCGGGCCGTTCGGCGAGTTCCTCGATCAGGTCTTCATCGAGCAGTCTCCGGAGGGCCGCGTACAGCGTGCTTGCGGTCATGGACATCGCACCGCCGGTACGGACTGCGATGTCCTGGATGATGGCGTAACCATGCAAGTCCTGGTCAGCCAGGGCCAGAAGAATGTGAAACACCTGCGGGCTCATGAAACACCTCTGCCGTTGGCAGCTATACCCTTTCGCGGTATAGACGAGAGCCCGGGTCAAAAGGTTGGCCAGGCATTCTCAGGGCCAGGGTGCTGCATTGCAGATGCAGGTGAACAGGGACGTGCGCTCCGGTCACACTGTCTTTCCCCTGTATACTGATACTGAATCGCCGCTGGTCTTGCTGGCTCCGGTCGAGGTGTTCGGGTGTGCCCGCCAGGGAACCCAGCTCGCATTTCCACAATTCTTCACAGGCGCGCGTGACGCGTGGCCTCCAGGCGTGCGTAATCAAAGCCGGTGATTCCTCTGGTTCGGCATTCTCGCCGGGCCCCTGCCGTACACACGACGTGGAAGCTCCGGCTGCTGAATGCACGGACGGAGCCACACTGTAGCGAGAAAGGTTCTCCATGGCTGATATGTGGCAACAGATGCTGAGTCGTAGCGCCGAGCTCCTGGGAGGGTTCCTCCCGACCATGCTTGGGGCGCTTGGGATTTTGGTGGTGGGATGGATCGTGGCGCTCCTGGCGAGTTCCCTCGTCCGCCGAACCCTCAAACGAACGACATTCGACAATCGAGTGGCCGAGTGGGTCGCGGGTGGTCGCCCCGTGGAGGTCGAGAAGCACGCAGGCACCCTCGTCTTCTGGGTGCTGATGCTGTTTGTCGTCATGGCCGTGTTCCAGACCTTGAATCTCGGTGTGGTTGCCGAACCGGTCAAAGCGCTCCTGAGTGAGCTTGCGACCTTCATGCCCAGGCTCGGTGGCGCCGTGCTCCTGCTGGCGCTGGCCTGGGTTGCGGCCACCGTGCTGCAGCGTGTGGTCGGTGGTGCGCTCAAGGCGGCCAATCTCGATGCTCGACTCGGCGCCGATGCCGGACTCGAGGCCAGCGCAGCCCAGACTTCGGTGTCTGAGAACCTGGCCAACGTCGTGTACTGGATGGTCTTCCTTCTGTTCCTGCCGGCGATTCTCGGCGCGCTTGCGCTTCAAGGCCTGCTGGCGCCGGTGCAGTCACTGGTGGATGACCTGCTGGGATTCCTGCCTGACCTGCTTGGCGCCGGGTTGATTCTGCTCGTGGGCTGGTTCATGGCCAACCTGGTCCGCCGCATCGTCACCAATCTGCTCGCCGGAGTTGGTGC
>JAHEFO010000315.1 GCA_024640135.1 Acidobacteriota bacterium | reverse complement strand
CGGCAACCGCATCCTGATCGAGCGCAACCGTGCCTTGTTGGTGGTGGCGATCAACGGCGGCGATGTGCAGCCATTGGCAACGGACTCGACCCGCGATCTGCATTCGTGCGAGTGGTCGTTGCGCAACGATTGGATCGTGTGCGTGAGCGGCAACAGCCCCAGTACGATTCCAGGCGTGAACTTCGGGAACATCGCGCCCAGCGCCATCGTCCTGGTGCCGGTCGCCGGCGGTGAACTGGTCAATGTGACCGACAACGTCAGCTTGAATGTGAGCCCGGTGTGGTCTCCCGACGGCGGCCATTTGTACTTCGTCTCGAATAGGGAAGGTCCGCGTGACATCTACGTCGTTGACGTGCCCCCGGATGGCAACATTCGCTCGGAGCCGCGCCGAATCACGACCGGCCTCGGCCTCCAGTCGGTCTCGTTCTCTGCGTCAGGAGATCGGCTCGCGTATGTCACCTATGTCGCCCGAGCCAACATCTGGTCCATGCCGATACCCACGGCCGGCGTCGTCGATACCTCCCGGGCGGTCGCGGTCACCAACAGCAGTCAAGTTGTTGAGTCCATCCGCGTGTCGGCGGACCGCCAATGGCTGCTGTACGATTCCACCCTTCACTTGAACGCGGACGTCTTCAGGATGCCGATCTCCGGCGGCGCGGCCGAGCGGATGACCACGGACCCGGCAGATGAATTTGCGCCGGACCTGTCGCCTGACGGACGCGAGATCGCCTTCCACTCCTGGGCGTCGGGATCGCGAGACATCGTCGTGAAACCGCTGGATGCCGGACCGCTTCAGACTGTGACCGCGACGCCCGCTCAGGAGAGTTATCCTCGATGGTCGCCCGATGGTCGCGCCATGGCATTTGTGGACCAGTATCTGAACACCCTGAACATCATTCAACGTGACGCAGTCGGGACATGGGGCCAGCCTACCGAGCTTCGCCGGAATGTCCAGGTGCAGGGCGAGTGGCTTGACGGGAAGACGCTGGCGTACCCACGGAACTCCGGGCTCGAGCTCATTCCGGTTGATGGCGGTCCATCCAGAATTGTGTATGCGCCGGCGCCAGGTTCGGACGATCCTGTCGTGCGCAGCGTCGCCCGGTCCGATGACGGCCAGACGCTGTACTTCAAGAGCTTCGACGCGGAGGGCGAATCGACGATCTGGGCCGTTTCGACGGTCGGAGGCAAGCCCAGACTGCTGGTCCGTTTCAGCGATCCATCGCGTCCGTCGGTCAGGAACGACTTTGCCGCCGGTGGTGGGCAATTCTACTTCACCCTCGAAGATCGCCAGGCGGATATCTGGGTGGCCGAGATCACCGGACGCTAATCACGGCAACCGCGCCCTCCGCGAGTATCATGCACAGGAGATGGCGTCGCGCGCTCCCTTGCCACCAACCGCATTTACGCTGCCCGCGAAGTACTACACAGATCCCCTCCTGTACGAACGGGAGGTGGACATGTTCTTCCGGCAGATGTGGGTGTGTGTCGGCCGCATGGGAGAACTGGAAGACCGCGGCTCGTTCTTCGCCCGGCACATCGCTGGCGACAGCATTCTCATCGTCCGCACCAGCGCCCGTGGCGAACCGGATTCCGTGCGGGCGTTTCACAATCTCTGCCGGCACAGGGGCACGCAGTTGTGCCGGGATGAACTGGGCCAGTTCAAGGGATCGATTCAGTGCGAATACCACGCCTGGACCTATGACCTGGAAGGCCGGCTCGTTGGCGCGCCCCACATGGACGGCTCGGCTGGCTTCCGCCGTGAAGATTTCCCGCTGCTCAGCGTCCGCGCGGATGTGTGGGAAGGATTCGTCTACGTCTGTCTTGCCGATGCCGGTCCCACCCTCCAGGAACAGTTGGCGGACCTGCCAGAGAAGTTCAAGCCCTGGAGAATGGGTGAACTGAGACGAGGCGACGGCATCACGTACGACATCGCCACGAACTGGAAACTGATCATCCAGAACTTCAGCGAATGCCTGCACTGCCCAAACCTGCATCCGGCTCTCAACAAACTCTCGCACTACATGAGCGGTGAGAACGAACCGCTGCGGCCCACCTACATGGGCGGGCGAATGGACCTGAACGACGGCGTGACCACCATGTCCATGGACGGCACCTGCCCGCGCCAGTTCCTGCCGGGATTGTCGCCGCAGGACCAGCGCCGCGTGTACTACTACGCCCTCTTTCCCAATCTGCTCATCAGCGCGCATCCGGACTACGTCATGGCGCACACGCTCTGGCCGCTGGGACCGGACCGCACGCGACTGGTCTGTGAGTGGCACTTCCATCCCAGCGAAATGGCGCGTCCAGGATTCACCGCAGACGATGTGCGGGAGTTTTGGGATATGACAAATCAGCAGGACTGGCGTGTCTGTGAAATGGCTCAGGCCGGAATCAGTTCACGCGCATACAGACCGGGCAGATACTCGGACCGTGAAGACCTTCTGCACGCGTTCGACCGTTTTATTGTCGAGGCGCACGGCGGCGAGTAGAGCCGTCGGCACGCATCACGTCGCGGCATTCGCACCAGGGCCTCAGCCAATTCGGTATAACTTGGTCTCCGTCCGAATGTAGATGGCGTTTCCCGCGATGGCTGGTGAGGCCAGCGACATTTCATCGAGGACGTTCTGCCGAATTTCCTTGTACTCGGAACCCGGTTCGATGACGACCGTCGTGCCCTCTTCGTCGAGGAAGAGGAGGCGATTGCTGACGGAGATCGGTGAGGCGGAGAAGGTGTGGCCCACGCCACCGACGCGGGCCTTGTACAGTTCCTTGCCCGTCGCGGCATCGAGGACCACCATGATGCCCGTGTCGTGCACCAGGTACACCCGGCCGTCGTGGAGGATGGCCGACGGTGTGTAGCCCGATGCGCGGGGGTGGGACCACGCGATGAATTCGTTGCTGGTGGCATCGCCCTTCAGGGAAATGTCTCCGGACGCGCCCGGCTTCACGGCAAGAAACGGGCGGCTGGCGTCACCACCCTGCGCGCCCGTGCCCACCAGGAGCATGCCGTTGCCGGCAAACGCAGACGGCGTCGGCATCGTTGTTCCCGGAAGCGTGATCCGCCACAGTTCCTTGCCGTCCAGGTCGTAGGAGCGGACGGATGCGTGGCCGGTCGTGATGATTTCGGTCCGCAGGTCGTGCTGCCAGACGAAGGGCGTGTTCCATGACGAGTGGAGCAGGCCCCGCGATGAGCGCGGGGTGCGCCAGAGTTCCTCGCCGGTCGTGGCGTCGAGTGCTGTCAGGAACGATTCCTTTTCACTGTCCTGCAACAGGAACACCTTGCCGGCGTGAGCCACCGGCGACGAAGCCGTGCCGAAGTCGAGGTAGATCGGCTGCGGCGGCCACTGCTTCTTCCAGAGCAGAGTGCCGTCGAGTGAATAGCAGAAGAGGCCAAGGTTCTGTCCGAACGAGACGTACAGGCGCTCACCGTCGGTGAACGGCGTCTCGGACGAGTAGGTGTTCTTGCGGTGCCGGCCGCCGAACGGCAGTGCCTTGTGGGCTTCGCGTTCCCAGAGCAGTTCACCCGTCGGCGCGCTGTAGGCAGAGACCATGTAGCGAATCTCGTCGGACTCGTCAGGCAGTTCGTTGTCGCGCGCCCTGATCCGGCGATTGATCTCGGCTGGAGGCAGGCCCTGCGCCTGCATCTCCGCGATGTAGTCGTTGCCATACAGCCCGGGAGTCGGCTGCTTGAACGGTTTGCTGCCAATGGCCGACGTCAGGTACACGACGTTGTTCCAGATGATGGGAGACGACCACCCGCGCCCGGGGACGTCAATCGACCACGTGACGTTTTCCGTCTTCGACCAGGTAAGAGGAACCCCCGGAGCTTCGGCGACACCGTCGGCGTGGGGGCCACGGAATCCCGGCCAGTTCTCTGTGGGCGCGGCAGCGGTTAGAACGACCAGGCTGAGTGCGATCGTGGCGATACAGCCGCCGGTCAAAGCGGAAGCGGTACGAGGCATGATGCGACAGCGTAACCCAGGCCCCAGAATGATCTCACACATATTCTGCTGGCCGGCGTGATCTTCTATCGTCTCTATGTGCTGGGGCAGCCGGATGAGGAGCTCCTCGATTTCCAGGCCGTGCTCGGCATCTCGATCTTCGGAGACCTCGGTCTCCAGTTGTTTCTTGG
>JAHEFO010000091.1 GCA_024640135.1 Acidobacteriota bacterium | reverse complement strand
GCCCTGGGTCACCGAGCGGATGTACTCGGCCGCCAGCCTGCCGGATTGCCGCTTGTCCTTTTCGGCCACAGCCTGCTCGAGCCCTCGCAGAAGATTGGTCTTCTGCCGATCGAATTCGGATTGCGTGAAACCGAACTTCACCACACGTTCGGCTTCCGCGTACAACGCGGTCAGGCCCCGTTCCACGCCGCCTTCGTCCACCATGGCGTTGAGCATCGACGCCTCGGCGGACTTCACGAACAGGCCGCGTGCCGCGGCGGCCGCCATGAACGGCGCGTTGGGCTTCTGCGCCATCTCACCAAAGCGCGCGTTGAGCATGCCCGCAAACAGTCCTTCCACGATCTGGCGCCGGTACGCGCCGACCGTGGACGGGTCACGCAGCGCCATCTTGCCGTAGACGCTGACTGTGGTTGACTGCGCCTCCGCGTCGGTCGCGACGGCGTAGAGCGTCCCGGGCTGTGGCGGCACCTCGAACGTCGGGAGCGGTCGCGGATTCGTGGCCTTCGGCAGCGCTCCGAAGTGGGCCGTCACCAGTGCCTGCATGGCGGCCACGTCGAAGTCGCCTACGGCGATCACCGTCATCAGGTCGGGGCGGTACCAGTCCTTGTAGAACCGCGTGAGGCTCTCGTGCTTGAACGTCTGCAGATTCTCGACGGTGCCGATGGGCAGCCGCTCGGCGTATCTGGATCCTTTCAGCAGCGTCGGAAACTGCTGGTCCTGCATCCGGGCCGCCGCGCCGCGACGCAGGCGCCATTCCTCGATAATGACGCCGCGTTCCTTGTCGATCTCCGCCGGGTCGAAACTGACGTTGTGCGCCCAGTCCTCCAGGATCAGCATGGAGCGATCCAGCACCTCGGGCTTGTCGGTCGGCACCTGCAGCATGTAGACCGTCTCGTCAAAACTGGTGGATGCATTGATGCTGGGTCCGAACCGCATGCCCAGTGACTCGAGAAAGGCCACGGTCTCCAGCTTGGGAAAGTTCCTGGTCCCATTGAAGGCCATGTGCTCGACAAAATGCGCCAGCCCGAGTTGGTCGTCGTCTTCGACCAACGATCCGACGTCGACCACCAGCCGCAACTCCGCGCGACCCGCCGGCAACCCGTTGTGGCGAATCATGTACTTCAGTCCGTTGTCGAACTGCCCGACGGTGATGTCCGCATCGAAAGGCAGCGCCTGAGTCAGTGGCGGCATCGCGGCCTGGGCCAGCGTCACCGCCTGTTGCGCGAGGGCAATGACTCCGGCCAGCACAAAGGCCGAGACGGTGCCTGCAAAGAAGAACCGTATCCGTCGTGTCATGAACATACTCCCACTGTAGTCTAGCCAACCTTGTGGCCTGCCGGGTGCCGCGCTACGACAATCGCTACTGAATCAGCGTGGACGGGGCTGGTATGGACGGGTGGTCGATGCACATGGCACACACCCGTTGACAGGCCCGGAACCCGATCACTTCGACATGAGGCGACATGTAGTCGTCCCGGACAGGCTCGGGGCGCAGCAAGTCCGTGCTGAGGTACTTCTTGTTGCTGTCCGCGAAGACTGTCGCGACGACCGCCTGGGCTCCCAGCGTCTCTTGAATCTTCAAGGCTCCGAGCAAATTCGCCCCCGACGAAATCCCCACCGCCAGGCCGTGCTGCGCCAGATGCTGCGCCATCAGGATGGAATCGCCATCAGGCACGGCAATGATGTCGTCGAGCTCGTCCAGCTTGACGATGGCGGGAATGAACTCGTCAGACACTCCCTGAATGCGGTGATGCCCCACCCGGTATCCGGTGGACATGGTTGGCGACTCGGCGGGCTCGAGGGGATGCACCTGAATCGACGGCTTTCGCGCGCGGAAGTACCTCCCCACGCCCATCACGGTGCCGCCCGTGCCAACACCCGCAACAAACGCATCGGGTTCCAGACCGACCTGTGCGAGCTGAGACCAGATCTCCGGCCCCGTCGTCTCGAAATGCGCCTGCACGTTCGCTTCGTTCGAGAACTGGCACGGGAGAAACACCCGGGGCGTGGAGGCCGCCAGTTCCTCGCTCTTCCTGATACTCCCAAGAAACCCGCCGTCGTCCTTGGACACCGACACGATCGACGCGCCAAAGCTTGCAATGAGCGACATCCGCTCTGTGCTCATCCAGTCAGGCATGAACACGGTCACTGGATGTCCCAGGGAACGCCCCACGGCCGCGAACGAAATTCCGGTATTCCCACTGGTGGCTTCGGCAATGAGGTCGCCAGGCTGAATCGTGCCGTCGCGATACGCCTGCTCGACGATATACAGCGCCATCCGGTCCTTGATGCTGCCGGTGAGATTCAACGACTCGTACTTGGCGTAGATGACCCGCGGCTCACCCCTGTAAACCACGTCAATCGCCAGAAGCGGTGTGTTGCCGATGAGTCGATGAAGACCTCGAAATCGAGCGGACGACGCCTGAGGCATCGGAGCACCTCCTGCTGCGATCATGACACTGCCGCCACGAAATGGGGAAACTATCCGCCCAGCCAGGGCAGCGCGGACACTGCGGCGGTTGGTGTAGGATGCGCGACCATGGCCGTGTCAGCATCCTTTCTCGACTATGTCCTGGAGCAGCTTGCCGGCGTCCCCCGAGTCACGGCGCGGCGCATGTTCGGCGGAGTGGGCCTCTATAGCGATGCCGTGTTCTTTGCGGTCATCGCCAACGATACGCTCTTCCTGAAAGTGAACGACGAGACCCGGCCGCGGTACGTGAAGCAGCGCATGGCGCCCTTCGCGCCCATTCCGGGTAAACCACCGATGCGTGGCTACTACCAGGTGCCGACTGGCGTCCTGGAAGACGCCGACCAACTGACGGAGTGGGCACGCGAATCCGTCGCCGTCGGTGCTTCCGCGCCACCGAGGTCCAGGTCCAGGGCTGCCAGAAAACGGCGCTGACAAGGCCCATTGCACCATTTCGGACAATTGGCGGCTGGGACAGTACAATTGCCGGGTGAGTAGCAAAGAAGAAGAATCGGAACCGACATCCACCAGCCCGCCGCCGGCGGGCTTTTCCTCCCTTGGACTGGCCGAGCCGCTCGTCCAGGCCGTCGTCGCGCTCGGCTACGAGGAAGCCACCCCCATTCAGCGCGCGGCGATTCCGGTGCTGTTGGCCGGGAGCGACATCATCGGCCAGGCGGGCACCGGCACCGGCAAGACCGCGGCGTTCGCGCTGCCAATGCTCCATCGACTGCTGGAGACGCCGGCCGCGCGAGCTGGTGCGGTCCGCGCGATGATCCTGGTTCCCACCCGCGAACTCGCCATGCAGGTGGCGGAAGCCGTCCACAAGTACGCCAAGAAGACGTCCATGGCTGTGGTGCCGCTCTACGGCGGCGCGCCCATGGATCAACAGATCCGCGCCCTTCGCCGCGGCGTTGAAATTGTCGTCGCCACGCCCGGGCGCGCCCTCGATCACCTGCGCCGCAAGACACTGGACCTCAGCGCCCTGGAAATCCTGGTGCTCGACGAAGCCGATGAAATGCTGGACATGGGATTCGCGGAAGATCTCGAAGCGATCCTGACATCCACGCCCGAGACACGCCAGACGGCACTCTTCGCTGCAACGATGGCCCGGAGAATCGCCTCGATCGCCGAGCGTCACCTGCGCGAGCCTGAGCGGATCACAATCAAGGCCGAAAAACGCGCCCCCGGCAAGATGCCGCTCGTCCGGCAGGCGGCCTACCTGGTGTCGCGCCGGCAGAAGGGCTTTGCGCTGGGCCGCATCCTCGAGTTCGAGGATCCCACGTCCGCCATCGTGTTCTGTCGAACCCGTATCGAAGTGGACGAGCTGACGGACACGCTCAAATCACACGGCTACGGTGCACAAGCGCTGCATGGCGGACTGGACCAGCGGCAGCGAGACCGGGTCATGCAGTTGTTCCGCACCGGCAAGGCTGACGTCCTGGTGGCGACCGATGTGGCGGCGCGTGGGCTGGACATCGATCATGTGTCGCACGTGATCAATTACGACATCCCCACCGCGCCTGAGGTCTACGTCCACCGTATTGGCCGCACGGGGCGCATCGGACGCGAGGGCGTGGCCATCACTCTGGTGGACCCGCGCGAACAGCGCACACTGCGGCACATCGAAACACTGATCAAGCAGAAGATCGAGATGGCCACGCTGCCGACCCTGGCGGCGCTCAAGGCCAAGCGCCTCGACACCACCCGCGCCGCGCTCATCACCCGTATCACGGGAGGCGACTTCGACGAGACGCGGGCACTGGTGCAGTCGCTGGCGGAGGATTTCGAGATGATCGAGATCGCCGCCGCGGCCCTGGCCCTGTTCCAGGCAGAGTCTGATTCACCTGCCGGCAAGGCCGCTCCGGCGGAGATTCCGCCTCCGCCGTCGCGTCCGACACGACCGTATGGCGCGGGCGCGCCCGCCCGGCCGCCGCGGGCGTCCAGGGCCGCAGAACCGCGCGAGGCAGCGCGACCCTATCGGCGGCCCGAGCCGGCTCCGGAACGTCCGCCCCGCCCGCGCGGCAAGGCGCAGGATGGCGACAGCGCGCTGCGGGTGGTCCTGGCCTTCAGCGTCGGCAAGGACGACGGGGTGCGGCCGGCCGACCTGGTGGGAGCGATTACCGGCGAGGCGGGGATCACGTCTCGCGACCTGGGCGCCATCCGAATCAACGATGAATTCTCGACGGTGGAAGTCTCACAGAGTCTGGCCACACAGGTCGTCAGGGCCATGAAGGGCAAGAAGGTACGGGGCGAAAGAGTCGACGTCAAGCCGATGCCCTGACGTGGAGCCGCAGAACATCAGACCGCGAGAGCGGTTGTCAGGGCTGCGACGAGGCGGTCGGCCTCTTCACCCGTGTTGTAGTGCGCGAACGACGCGCGCACAACGCCTTCGCTGCCGGCCAGGCCAAGATCTTCGACGAGTCTGCGCGAATAGAAATCGCCGAAACGAATGCCGATCTTCATCGGATCGATGGCACGAACTACCGATCCGGATCGACGGCCGTTGACGACAAAGCTGAGGGTCGGCACACGGACCTCGCCGCTGGATACCGCAGGGCCCACGATGCGGATATCCGGCCTCGAGCGAAGGAACGCGAGGACCCGCTCAGCCAGCATTTCCTCATGGTCCGCAATCGCGTCGAATGCGGCGGCGATGTGCTCCCTTCGGGAGCCTTCGGGCGACGCACCCGAACGCGCGCCCAATGCCACGAGATAGTCCGGGATCGCCGACGCCCCATACGACAGCTCGTAGTTCGGATTCCCCGGCTGCAGTTTGCCTGGAATCCTGTCTGCCGGCACAAAGTGATGCGACTGGTTCGCAAGCGCCAGCAGACGTTCGTACTTGCCGTACAGCACCGCATGGTGCGGGCCGAACACCTTGTAGAGACTGAACACGTAGTAGTCGACATCCCAGCCCCGCACATCGACCAGCCGATGGGGCGCAAACGCAACGCCATCCACAAAGACCTCCGCGCCCCGCTCGTGCGCCAGCGCGGTGATTTCAGCCACAGGGAGAATCGCGCCGAAGATATTTGTCGTCTGGGTGAAGACCACGAGCCGGGTTCGCGCTGACAACAGCGGCTCCAAATCCGATGTCTCCAGCGTCATCGAAGCGCGATTGAGATCCCAGAATTTCACGTGGACGCCTTGCGCCTGCAACCCGACCCAGGGACCGATGTTGGCTTCGTGATCGATGCGCGACACCACGACCTCGTCGCCGGGTCCCAGCCGCGGAGCCATCGCCCGGGCCACCGTCTGGATCATCACGGTGGAGGACGGGCCAAATACGACTTCATCCGGTCTGGCGGCGTTGATCAGCTCAGCGACCTTGGCCTGTCCCTCACGCAGGCGTTCCGCGGCCAGCATCGACACGGCATAGCTGGCGCCGATTTGAACATTGGAAGTCGTCAGGTAGTCGCGAATGCGATCGATGACCGAACCCAGAATCTGCGAGCCACCGGCATTGTCGAGGAAGACCCAGCCGTCGGGGTCGCCAGAGAGCGCGGGAAACTGCGACCGCGCGAACGCAAGGTCGAGTCCCGGCATCGCGGCGCGATTATACGTTACGATCGCTCCCATGGCTGCTCAATCATCGTTTGACATTACCTCGACCGTCGACCTTCAGGAGGTTGACAACGCCGTCAATCAGTCCCGAAAGGAACTGGCGCAGCGGTATGACTTCAAAGGATCCAAGGCCTCGATTGAACTGAAGGCCAAGGAGAATCTGATCGAGCTGACGGCTGAAGACAATTTCAAGATGCAGGCCGTGCTCGATATCCTGACCGCCCGCCTCGTGCGCCGGGGCGTGCCCACCAAGAACATGAAGCCGTCGGAGGTTGAAGTGATCGGGGGCGGACTGGTGAAGCGCACGGTGGCGTTACAGCAGGGCATCAGCTCGGACGTCGCACGGGACATCACCAAGTTCGTCAAGGAACAGAAGATGAAGAAAGTACAGGTCACCATTCAGGGCGACCAGCTTCGCGTCACATCTGGATCGAAGGACGAACTGCAGAACGCCATCCAGGTTCTGCGAGGCCAGGACTTCGGGGTCGAACTCCAGTTCGGGAACTTCCGCAGCTGAGCGAGCCGGGGGACTAGCAGGCCAGAAACGCGTCCTTGATCACCCGGACGGTGGCGTGGCGTGTGCCGAAACCATCGATGGCCACCACGTCGAACCGGCATGGATCGTCAAGACGGCCGACCCGACCCAGGTAGTCCAGGGCCATGGCGGCGATCCGCCGCTGTTTCCAGCTCGTCACACTCTCAGCCGCGGACCCGTACCGCTCGGTCCGCCGTGCCTTGACTTCCACGAACACCACGGTGCCACCGTCCTGGGCCACGATGTCAATTTCGCCAAACCTTGTCCTATACCGGCGCGCAAGAACTGCGTACCCGAGGCGCGCCAACTCGTTCGCCGCCAGGTTCTCGCCCCATTTTCCGGCATCGACAGTGTTCTGCGGTCGTCGCACACCGCATGGAGAGCAAGCTCAGTGCCATCTGAGAATGGCGGGAATCCAGGAGTGGGAGTGCGTGTCCCTATTTGCGCTTCCATCTGGTGCCGGTGGGAGAATCTTCGAGAATCACTCCCCTGGCTTCCAGACTGTTGCGGATTTCGTCCGCCCGGCCAAACTTCCGATCGCGTCGAGCCTGGCGCCGCTCGTCGATGAGCGTCTGAATCTCCTCCTCAGGCACCGGCGGCGCCGCCTCCTCGATCCGGCGTAGCGCCATCACTCCGAGTACCTGATCGAATTCCTCAAATGCCTCGCGAATCAGGGCCGCGTCAGGCGCACCGACGGCCCCACCGTCTTCCTGATCCATGGCCGCATTCATTTCGCGCAGCAGCTCGAACAACACACCCAGCGCACCAGGCACGTTGAGGTCTGAAGCAATCTTGCGGCGGAATTCCGCGCGCGCACGTTCGACACGCGCGGCGATCTCCGGATGGGCCTCTCCGCCCGTCACGCGCTCCAGTCGCCCGATAAAATCTGTCAGCCGCGTCAGGGCCGCATCGGCCTGAGCCAGAATCTCGAAGCTGAACGTCAGTTGCTTCCGGTAGTGCACCGAAATCAAGACATACCGAAGGGCGGACGGCCGGAAACCGCGGTCGACAATGTCCTGCAGGGTGTACACGTTCCCCAGCGACTTCGACATCTTCTCGTGGTTGAGGTTCAGGAACTCCACGTGCACCCAGAATCGCGCGAACTGGTGCCCGGTGGCTCCCTCGGCCTGCGCGATTTCATTCTCGTGGTGCGGGAAGATCAGATCGATGCCGCCGCCGTGGATGTCGATGGGCCCGTCGCCCAATATCCGCAGCGCCATGGCGGAACACTCAATGTGCCAGCCCGGACGGCCAGGACCGCACCCGTAGTCCCAGGTCGGCTCGCCCTCCTTCGTGGCCTTCCACAGCACGAAATCACGCGCGTCCTGCTTGTCGTAGGTATCGGAATCCACACGCGCCCCGGGCTGCATCCCTTCATGGTCCAGGCGCGCGAGCTTGCCGTACTCGGGCAGCGTGGCAATCCGGAAGTACGTCGACCCTTCTGATTCGTAGGTATGCCCCCGTGCCTTGAGCTGCGCGATCATCTCGACCATGGCCCGAAGGTTGGCTTCGTCCGTCGCGCGCGGATTCGATTCGACCGGTTCCAGGCCCAGCGCCGCGCAGTCATCCCGAAACGCCTGAATGTAGCGGTCCGTATAGTCCCGCAGCGACACCCCGGCCTGCTGCGAGGCGTTGATGGTCTTGTCGTCCACGTCGGTGAAGTTCATGACGTGGTGCATGGTGTAGCCTTCCTGGTGGCGCAGGGCGCGACGCAAGACGTCCAGGCTGACAAACGTCCGGAAATTTCCGATGTGGCCACGCGCGTACACGGTGAGTCCGCACGTGTACATCCGCACCGTCCTGCCGTCGGCAGGCACGAAGTCTTCTTCGGTCCGGGTCAGTGTGTTGAACAGGCGCATAAACGGGATGCCCGGCGGCCGGGCCGTCAAATCAAGTCCTGGCTGCCGGAAGCGGATGTGTGACGACGGATGACTTGCCGTGGCACCGCAGGGTGACCTCCACCTCGGCCCCGGGCGACCGGAAATCCAGTTCCACGTCGCCGTCCACGCCCTCGGTCAGCGCGCCAATGGCCTCGGACAGCGCCTCCACGATCGCCCCCGCGTCAGCCTCGGATCCCCCGGCGGCGACGACATACCGGCCGCCCACCTCCGGCGCCAGGCCCAGAAAGCGTTCGTCCGAGGGAAGAGTAAGATTCACCGCGTCGGCCATCGTGCCCCAATTCTAACCGCAAGCTCGCAAGCGCCGTAAATCCAGAGTGCCGGCCTCACAGGCCCACGCGCGCGAACACCTGACGCCCATCCTCACAATCCCGGGCGATCTGCTCAGAGAGCGCCTCGAGGCTGTCGAATTGCGCCTCGGGCCGCAACCACTGGACAAAGGCCAGCCGCATCGTCACGCCATACAGGTCCATCGACGTATCCAGCAGGTACGTCTCAACCGTGACGGGAGGAGTCCCAGCGCCGTCCAGGCCGTCGTCACGACTGATGGTCGGCCGAATCCCGACACTCGTCACGGCGGCGTGCTGGACGCCATTGACGATGGCGACGGTCGCATAGATGCCGTGCGCCGGCAACAATTCGTTGACGGTTCGCAGATTGGCGGTGGGATACCCGAGTTCCCGGCCTCGCTTGTCGCCATGCACCACAACTCCGTCCACGCAGTAGTGATGGCCGAGCAAGGCTGCCGATTCATCCACCCGGCCTTCCCCGACAAGATGCCTGATCCGGGTGCTGGACACGACAAAGTCCTTGTATCGCACGGGGTCGATGTTCTCCGCCCGAAAGCCGCGGTCTTCACCCAGCGCATTCAAGAGCGTGAACGTGCCTGCCCGATCGCGGCCAAACACAAAATTCGCCCCCACCCAGACCTCGGCGACGCGGAGCCAGTCCACCAGCACGGTATCGACAAACACTTCCGGCTCCCAGCGCGCCAGTTCGGGCGAAAAGTGCACCACGGCCACCCGGTGGACGCCGGCCCGCTCAAAGGTCTCGAGTTTCTGGTCGAGCGTCATCAGAAGCGGCGGCGCCTTGTCAGGACGCACTACTCGAGGCGGATGAGGGTCAAACGTGACAACGACGGGCACGCCGCCCCCTTCATCAGCCTGCCTCTTGACCCGATCGAGAATCTTCTGGTGTCCACGGTGGACGCCGTCAAAATTTCCGAGCGCGGCCACGGGCCGAACCCATCGGGGACGCTGATCCGAGGGAAAATGCGCTATCTGCATGCGACTCGGAGACCATCGTATGCGAGCGCGATGCGCTCGGGAAGCGCGGCGCACGTTTCGGCGTGCCCCAAATCGTGGCAGCAGTGCGTGAACAGTGTCTGCCGGGCCCCAAGCCGCTGGGCGACCTCCACCGCCTCGGAAAGAGAAAAATGCGTCGGATGCGGCTTGTGGCGAAGGGCGTCCAGCACCAGGACATCCAGCCCCTCCAGTTGCGCCATGGTCCCGGCAGGGATTTCGTTGCAGTCAGTCAGATAGGCGAAGCCGCCGATTCGGAATGCCAGGACCGGCCGGCCCCCGTGCAGCACGGTGAGCGGCTGCACCACGGTCCTCCCCAGACAGAACGGTCCGACGATGGTATTGAGCCGAAGATCGGGAACGCCTCCTCCCTTCGCAGCATCGGGATCGAAGACGTAGCTGAAGATCCTCCGGAGATCGGCCAGCGTCGACGCATCCCCGTACAGCGGCAGCGCCGCCCTGGTCATGTGGTTGTAGCGGCGGACCTCATCAAGTCCGAGAATATGGTCCGCGTGGGAGTGCGTGTAGAGCACCGCGTCCACCTGCTTCAGTTGATGGCGGAGCGCCTGCTGCCGGAGGTCGGGCGTGGTGTCCACCAGCACCCGCAGACCGTCGTCCAACTCCAGGTAGATCGAAGGCCGCAGCCTGGTGTCGCGCGGATCACGCGAGTGGCACACGGCGCAATCGCAGCCGATCATCGGAACGCCGTGGGACGTCCCGGTCCCAAGAAAGAGCACGTTCATAGCAGACGACTATTGATCATTTGTTCATTGGCTACTTGCGATTTGTAGTCTGAGGGTGCTGGGGGCTAAGTGCTGGGTGCTTGGTGCTGAGTGCTGGGTGCTGGGTGCTGGGTGCTGAGTGCTGGGTGCTGGGGGCTTGTCATCCAACAGCAAGTGGCAAATGGTAGGTTATCGATTGCAGATTACAGATTGCCGATCACAGATTACCGATCACAGATTACCGATTACAGATTACCGATTACAGATTAGTAACCATGCCCTCCTCTCCCCGCGCCAAGCGTTCCGTCCAGTCCCCCGCCGCCAGGGCGCAGCGCGCCGGGCGCGCCATGGCGAAGCTCGTCAAGATCATGGCCACGCTTCGGTCTCCCAACGGCTGTCCCTGGGACCGGAAACAGACACACGCGTCGTTGCGGCCCTTCCTCCTCGAAGAGACGTATGAAGCCCTGGACGCGCTTGATCGAGGAGACCTGGATGCGTTGCCTGGTGAACTCGGCGACGTGCTCTTTCAGTGTGTGTTTCACGCCCAGATCGCCGCTGAGGCCGGTCGATTCGACATGGCTGATGCGCTGGAGGCCATCCGGGCCAAGCTCATCCGGCGTCACCCTCATGTGTTCACGCCATCTGGGCGCCCCCTCGCACCCGGGCGGCAGACGCACCGCAGGGTCGCGAGCACTCCGTCAGCCGTCCTGACGCAGTGGGAACAGATCAAGGCGGCGGAACAGGGTGACGCAGGTGCCGAGAAGCGCATCCTCTCTGGCATGCCCAGGACCTTGCCTGCACTGCTGCGCGCGTACGAAATCGGCACGCGCGTGGCCGCAGTCGGCTTCGATTGGCCGGACACTGGCGGAGTCGTGGACAAGATCGAGGAGGAAGTCCGGGAGTTGCGGGAGGCTCTGACGGAGAACCGGGAGCGAGCCGCGGAAGAACTGGGAGATCTCCTGTTTTCCATCGCCAACCTGGCGCGCAAGCTCAACCTGGAACCTGAGGCAGCGTTGCGCGCGGCCAACGAAAAGTTCTCCGTGCGATTCGCCGGGGTGGAGGCGGATCTCCAGCGCCGAGGCTCATCCGTCCATGACGCGACTACGGAGGAAATGGAGGCCGCGTGGCAGCGGGTGAAACGCGCGAAGGTGTCGCGGCCGAAGCGTGCCCGATCCTCACCGTCAGCGACCGGCCGGTCGCGGTCCGCACCCGCGCCTCGCGGCCGTCGGTCTCGATGACAATCGCGCCATCGCGATCGGTCCGGAAGACGTCGACGCCACGTTGAAGCAGCCTGTCGATCACAATCGGAGACGGATGGCCGAACAGATTGCCCTGCCCCGCGGACACCAGCGCGACCGCCGGGCCATACCCGTTCAGGAATTGCTCACTCGACGACGTCCGGCTGCCGTGGTGTCCCGCCTTCAGGATACGAATCGGCGGTGGCAATGCGCCGGGCGTGAAGGCCGACTCGAACTCAGGTCCGGCGTCACCGGTGAGCAGAAGTTCCACCACTCCATACCGCAGGCGGAGCACGACCGAATCATCATTACGGACCTTGGGACGCTCCCAATCGGGCGGAGGCGGGTGGAGAACGTCAATCAGCACTCCGCCGAGTTCAAGTTGATCGCCTGACTGCAGCCGCCGCCAGGCGATGCCGGATGCGTGAGCGGCACGCCGCAAGCCGGACAACAACGGATCGCCCGGCACCGGGACACCCTCCCAGATCTCCCCGGGCCGCAGATCCTCGACGACCCGGAGCGCACCACCCGCGTGGTCCACGTCACCATGGGTCACCGCCAGCCAGTCGAGTTGTCGAATCCCGGACGCCCAGAGAGCCGGTGTCACCACCCGGCCGCCAACGTCAAACGTGCCCGCAGATCCGCCGGCGTCCACCAGAAGATCGTGGCCGCCGGGCAACTGCACGGCGATCGAATCCCCCTGACCGACATCGATCACGGTGAGCCGGACCCATCCGGCCGGAGGGCGTCTCAATGCGATCCACGGCGCTGCAACAATGGCGCAGGCAGACAACGCGGCAGCAACGACGGCGCCGCGCCTCCCTATTCGACGACCACGCCACGTCAAAGCGAACATCACGGCCGCGTAGTACATCGTCGTCCATCCAAGCGGCGGCGATGGCACCCGCCGCACCAGCCACGGCGCGATGTCCACCAGGCCGGCCGACCCCAGAAGCGCGGACGTCGCCACATGAGCCACCATCGCGACCAGGGCGGCCGGACCATCCCACCATTGGCCCAGTGGGCTGAGCCCACACAGGACGAGGCCGGCAACCTGGATGAGGGCCATGGCCGGAATTGCCACGAAGTTCAGGACCAGGCCGGCCACCCCGACCCGCATGAACACGGACGCCACCACCGGCAGAATTGCGATCTCCGCCGCCACCGTGGCGAGAAAGAGCCCGCGCGCCGCCCGCCAGAGTGTCCGCCAGAGGTTGCGCCGAACGCGCGCCCCACCATCGTCGATCAACCGTGGCAGAACAGCGATCAGGCCGAAGGTCGCGCCGAACGACAGCCACGCGCCCACGTCGAGTACCACGAACGGATCGATCCCAACGCAGATCAGCGCCGTCAGAGCGAGGACGTTCAGAGGGTGCGGGACGATTCCGAGGAGGCGAAGGCTCAGATACAGAGTGGCCGCCACGACCGCGCGCATCACCGACGCGTCCCGCCCGACAATCAGGCCGTAGGCGACCACAATCATCAGCGTGGCCAGCACCGGCACCTGGTCATGACGAATGAGGGTCCGAAACAGGAACAGACACAGCGCGGTCAGGATCGCCACATTGCCACCGGAGATGGCGATCACATGGAATGTCCCCGCCACCTGCAATCGCCTCATCACTGCGCTATCGAGCCCGGCGCGATCGCCGATCAGCACTGCGGTCATCACCGCGCTGCTTTGGGCGCCCAGCGGCGCCAGCCACCGACTGGAAACGGCGCGAACGTATCGACGGACTGACGCGGCGGCTTCCTGCCACATCGCTCCACGCTCCGCCGTCACGAGGAGACCACTCTTGACCGTCCCGACGACGTCGAAGGGACGGGTCAGGTGCTGCCAGCGGACACTGGGCGACCCCGGGTTGCGAACCACCGCTGGTATCCGCAATTGTGCGGGCATTGTCACTCGCCGGCCCGCGGTCCACGCCGCCTGCAGACCAGGCGACAGTTCCCCACCGACCACGGCGAGCACTGTCAATCTGGAATCGGCAACGACCGCGGCCCGTCCGCCGAGCACACGAACCTCGTCCAATTCCAGCCGGACGCCCGACTCTCCTCTCGAGGCATCTCGACGCAGCCGTCCTTCGATGAAGACAGGGTTGTTCTGCCCGGCTGCCCACGCAGGTTTCGGGGCGAGCGCCAGATCGCGGGCGTGCGCTCCGTACGCCAGCGCCAGCGCACACACCGCACTCCAGAGACACCAGTGGCCACAGCGGCGCCCGGCCCATGCGGCGGCCGGCGCGCAGGCTGCCGCACCGATCGCCAAGGCGAGACCCGCAGCCCATTGCACATCGGAGACCACGCCGATCGCCACACCACCAACACCGAGCAGGGAAAGCCACAGCCCAACCGACACCCGACGACACATTGCAAGATGTGGGCTGGAGCGAAGCCACGCCGGTCCGGTCTGTCCTGGGTGCTCCTGGCAGAAACTGCGGGTCGCGGCCGGGGTGGGCGCGCGGAAACTGCTGCCGATGGCCACTGTGGCAAAATCGTCGCAGCATGTCTCTCGACGACCTTCCCATCACGGAGCGATTTGTCCGTGCCTCCGGCCCTGGGGGCCAGAACGTCAACAAGGTGTCGACGGCGGTCGAACTGCGCCTGGACCTCAGCGCCGCGGACCTGCCTGCTCCGGTCAAGACCCGGCTCATCGCACTCGCCGGAAAACGAATCTCAGCCGACGGGGTGCTGATCATTGACAGCCGGGAGTACCGAACCCAAGTGCAGAATCGGGAGGCCGCCCGAGCACGCCTTCAGGCCCTGTTGGATCAGGCCGCGATCCGGCCCAAGGCGCGGCACAAGACACGACCCAGCAAGGCCGCGCGCGCGCGGCGGGTTGACAGCAAGGTTCAACGTTCAAAGGTCAAACGCGGCCGCGGAAAGGTCCGGATCGACGAGTAGCCGGATTGGGCGCGGTGCGGCAAAGTGGGGCCGGAAACCAAGTCGA
>JAHEFO010000314.1 GCA_024640135.1 Acidobacteriota bacterium | reverse complement strand
GGGGTGCAGCCACCCACGCCCAGTTGGGGCACGATGCTGGATGCGGGGCGCGCGCACCTCTTTGACGCACCGCACCTGACGTTGTTCCCGGGCATGGCGATCGCCCTGCTGGTTCTCGGTTTCAACTTCGTCGGCGATGGGCTGCGCGATCGCATCGACGAGCGCGCTACCTGATCTTCTGCCGCAGTCGTCGAAGGGTGACGTCGCCTGGCGCGAGCGCCAGGGCGTCGGTCAGGGCTGCCAGGGCTCCTGCGGTGTCACCCGTCTGCCACCGTGCGTCCGCCAGCCATCCGAGCAGCGTCGCGTCGCGCAGTCCGCGCTGGCTGGCGCTGTCGAGATACACCAGCGCGCCGGCCGGATCGCCGGCGGCCAGCGCGAGGCCGCCAAGGCGGCGGGCGCGCGCGGCACGGACGCCGGCGGGCGCGGTGTCGCCTTCCAGGGCGTCGAAACGGGCCAGCCAGTCGCGTGCGTCTGCGTAGTGCCCGAGTTGTTCCGCCACGTCGGCGAGATGGGCGAAGGCCGCACGTTCAAAGGGCGACGTGGCGACGGCTTCCTGCAGGAGCCGTTCGGCCGCCTCGGCTTCTCCTGCCAGGAAGAGCGCGCGTCCGTAAAGGGTCAGGCCTTCGCTGCGTCTCGCGCTGCCGCCCAGCGCTGCCTCCAGCGGGGGGAGGGCCAGTTGCGCGGCGGCGATTCGCCGGGCGGGGTCGGTCGCCGCCTCGGCGCGCATGATCTGCACACGGCCCAGCGCCAGCGTGACGTGCGAATCGGCAGGGTCGCGGTCGCGCGCGGCATTTAGACTGGCCAGCGCGGAGCCGTACTGCCCCTGGCGGGCCTCGGCAAGTGCCAGGGCCACGATGCGGGGCGATCGCGGATCGGAAGAGGCGAGTTCGGAGAGCTGGGCCATCTCGTCGGCGAACCGGCCCTGGACGCGGTACACGTCGGCGAGTTCGTCGCGCGCCGCCGTGAGTGCGGGGTTGGCCTGAATCGCGCGTTCGAGCGCTGCCGTGGCGCCGGCCTGATCCTGGGTATCGCGCAGTACGACGCCGAGGAGGTAGTGGGCTTCGTCAAACCCGGCGTCGAGGGCCAGTGCGCGGCGAAGCGGATCAATTGCCGTCGCGGCCTGGCCGGCGCGGTAGCGGTTCAGGGCAAGGCGATAGAGGAGGGTCGGGTTCTGCGGGTCTACGTCCGCCGCCCGGCCGTACCATTCGGCGGCATGGGCCGCGTCTGCCTGGCTGTCGTACAGCTCAGCCAGGGCCAGCAGGGGATCGGCGGCGCCCGGCTGCAGCCGGAGGGCCTCGAGGTAGTCCCGGACGGCCTCATCCCGCCGCCGTTGTGCGGCATAGGCCCTGCCGCGGCGCAGATGCGACACCATTGAGTTCGCACGCAGGGCCATCGCCCCGCTGTAGGACTCGATGGCGCCGTAGGTATCGCCGGCGTTCAGCGCCCGGTCGCCAGCGGCCATCAGGACTCGGAATTGCTCGCTCCGATCGAACAACTGAACCGCGAACGCTGACGCGATGGCGATGCCGATCAGTCCAGCCGCGGCCAGGGCGAGTTTCATCGGGACAATCTTATCGAGGAAGGCCTTGGGCTGGGCCCACGGAACGGATTCCGGCCGGCGGGGTCTAACTCAGTCAACGGGTGCTACCATAACAGGGAGAGCGCTGTGAAACCCATTCGAGCATTCGCGTGGCCAGAGACGGCGGAAGCCGTCCCGTCCAACGAAGGCCAGACACTTTGGGCCGCCGACTGGGCGTGCGCGCAGAGCTGTCTGTCCGGAGACGAGGAGGCGTGCACGCGCCTGGTCACGGACCACCAGCGAATGGTCTATCAGCTCTCGCTGCATCTGCTCGGCGATCAGCAGGAAGCGCTCGACTTGTCGCAGGAAGTCTTTCTGCGCGTCTTCCGTACGCTCGGTCAATTTCGCGGGCAATCCGCGCTGCGCACCTGGATTTACCGGGTCGTCGTGACCCAGGCCTCGAACCGGCGCCGGTGGTGGCGCCGCCGCCACCAGTCCAGGCAGGTCCCACTCGATGAGTATGTGGCCACGCACGGCGACTTGCCGGATGTGAGGACCTTTGCCAGGCCCGACGAAGTGGCCCTCCAGCGACAGACGGCGCGTCGAGTCTGGAAGGCCCTGGACCAGGTGCCGTTTGACCAGCGCACGATCCTCGTCCTGCGGGAAATTGACGGCCTCAGCTACGACGAGATCGCCGTGGCCCTTGGCGTGGCGGTGGGCACGGTCAAGTCGCGGCTGGCGCGTGCCCGCGAGCAACTGCGGCTGCAACTGAGGACCTCGTTGTGAGCACCATCACCTGTCGTGAGGTCGTTCGCGCCCTCGGCGCATATCTCGACGATGAACTCACCGGTGCCAAACGGCTGACGATTGCTGAGCATCTCGAGGGGTGTCCGTCGTGTGCCACGGAGAGGGACAGCTTGCGGGAGTTGGGGGTGGCGTTGCGCCTGGAGTCCGGTTACTCCCGGCAAACAGACGAGGAACTGGGTGGTCTGGCTGGGAGCGTCATCAGCCGCATCGGCGCGGAGCGGTCGCAGTCATGGCGGGCGTTCTGGAATCTCGCGTTCGACGACTGGCACTGGGCTGCGGTCGGCTTCGGGTCGGTCGCGGGTGCGTTCATCTCCTTCGTCTTTGCGTCCGCCATGGTGTATTCGTCAATCACACACCTGGCGCAAATGAACGCGAGCGCCGGCACGTTGTATCTGATGGCGTTGCCCGAGGATGCTCGCGGCGGGCCGGTCATGGTCGATGGACAAGGGAGTCCGGCCCCGCGACAGACGATGCCGGCGTCATTTGGGCGAGAGGCTGAACGTCTTCTGGTCTCGGCGCTGGCCGAGACACTGATTCGCAGTGGACAGCCGTCGAGCCTGCAGGGACTGCCGAAGGTCGATCGCGACGACATTCTGGCGCTGTTGTCCGAGATTTCAAACTTGCGCTATCAGCCCGTCCTCCGGCCTGGTGGGCGCACGAGTGTGGTGGGCGTGCATCTGTACGTCAACACCTCTGTTACGGCGACGATCCCTTAGCCGCTTTGCGGCGTCAGCGCCCGCCGGCCACGGCCGACGTGACGTTCTGCATCACATCACTGGCGCGAATGACCACCTGACCGGCGTCGGCCGGCGTGGCCAGGACGATCTCGAATTGCTCCTCGCGCGAATCCGCAAGTCCATCCATCGGGCGCAGCGCCTGCCAGGACTGGCCGCCAATCGAGTAGTCCACCCGCTGAACGCCACTGAACGCATCAGCGACGCGGATGGCGATGCGCACCCCGGACACGGTCGTCGTGATGACTGGTGGCGTATTGTCCACATCGACCGCGTCGCTCTCGCGATCCCCGGTCAATGTGCGGTCCGCAGTGTTTGACAGCGCATCATCTGCCTGGACGCGCACGAGATACCGCCCATCAGGCACCGACGTCGTGTCCCACACGAACAGCGGATCCGTCAGGTGTTCGCGGAGCAGGCGCCAGGTGTCTTCACCCTCTCGCCGATAGTGCAGGGCATACTGCAAGCGATCGGCATCGGGATCTTCCGCCTTCCACTCCAGGGTTCGGAGCCCGCGCTGGAACATGCGGCGGCCCAACGTCTGGGCGTTCGCTGCAGGGGATTGGCCGGGCGGCCGACGGGCGTCCGCCACCACCTCGTCGAGGCCGGCAATGGCCCCGTCCTCGCTTGAGAACGGACGCTGAAAAACCACGCCGGCGGGATACACGGTGATCGTATTCACGGCCGGCCGCAGGTTCCGGGGAAGGTAGGCCACGGTCACCGACGTCACCACGGGCGCGACCGTTCCCGGAGCCAGGGTGGCCCGCCATTGAAGAAACCGGGCCGGCGGACTGGCAATGGTCAGTCCGGTGCCTTGCGTGGTTGGTGCAGCCCAGGGACTCCATGAGTCGTCCGGGGTCTCGGTGTTGCCCGAACGCGCTTCCAGCGAGACTGAACCGGCGCCTTCCCACCGGATGGCTCCCCACTGCGCGAGCGTCCTGGCGTCGTGAACGGGCGACGCGTATGACGGTGCCTCCGAAGGAGCGTCCTCGATCGCCAAGACTCGCCCGGGGTTGGCGGTGAGCGCCAGGGTTCGCGTTCCACCCGCAGCCAGCCGGGTGATCTGACGCGCGTCTACAGTATTGACGAGTGTGG
>JAHEFO010000313.1 GCA_024640135.1 Acidobacteriota bacterium | reverse complement strand
CTGCAGGTGCTCGAGCGCTTGTTCGACGCTCGCGATCTCCCACGGACCGAGAGCGGCGATTTCGCTGATCGACGCGACCAGGTAGCCGTCGTCATCGATGTTGCCAATGATGGCTTCGCCAATGCTGCGCATCAGGGCGTCAGTTGTCTGCAGGCTCAGCTGCCATTCCAGGTGATCGGCCAGCGATCCCTTGTTGGCGAGCGCGTTTTCAATGGGCGGCAGCTCCCGAACTTCGTAGGCCTGCTTCGGCCGGTAGCCGTCGTTCAGGTAATCGCCAAAGAAATACTCGAAATCGGCGTCGTCCCACGTGTCGCCCTTTTCGTCGGTCTTGTCGGGGGCCGGTTCGGCCTCGGCGACCGCCTCCGGGGCTGGTGCTTCCTCGACCGATTCCTCCAGAAGCGGGTTTTCGACCATTTCCTGGGTCAGAAGTTCCGAGAGCTCAATCGTCGTCATGGGCAGCAGTTTGATCGCCTGCTGCAGCGAGGGCGTCAGAATCAGCTTTTGGGAAAGCCGCGCGGAGAGTCTTTGCGAAAGGGCCATCAGGAACAATTCCGTGTTGTGAAGATCATTTTAGTCCAGCCGGAAATCTGCCCCGAGGTAAATCCGCTTCACGTCCTCGTCCGCGGCCAGGGCCTGGGGTGTTCCGCTCCGAAAAATGGCCCCATCGTGGACGATATACGCGCGATCGGTGATCTTGAGCGTTTCGCGAACGTTGTGATCCGTCACGAGGACCCCGATGCCCCGGGCCTTGAGATGGACCACGATCTGCTGGATATCGCTGACGGCGATCGGGTCGATGCCGGCAAACGGCTCGTCGAGCAGCATGAATTTCGGGGAGTTCACGAGGGCGCGCGTAATCTCAGTTCGGCGACGTTCGCCGCCCGACAGCGTGTAGGCCTTCGAGCGTGCCAGGGCGGTCAGACCCAGTTCCGCCAGCAACGCCTTCAGGCGCGCCCGGCGTTCCTTGCGGGACAATGGGAGTGTCTCCAGAATCGCCAGGATGTTCTGTTCCACCGTGAGACCGCGAAACACAGACGCCTCCTGGGGCAGATAGCCGATGCCCTTGCGGGACCGGATATACATGGCGTCATCAGTCACGTCCGAGTCGCCCAGCAGGACCCGGCCCCGGTCAGGGGCCGTCAGGCCCACAACCATGCCGAACGTCGTGGTCTTGCCGGCTCCGTTGGGCCCCAGTAGCCCGACGATTTCACCCGACGAGACGTCGATGTCGACGTTCTTGACGACGGTCCGTCCACTGTAGGTCTTCGTCAGACCTTCACAGCGCAAAGTGGCCACTATTTGATGACCTCAGAACACTTTTGATCGCTGGCCCTGCCCACCGCGCCTCCCTCGTTCTTGACGTTCGCAAACCGTGCCGTACTCAGGAACGACAGTGTACTGCCCGTGCCCACCTCACAGACATCGGGTCCCTTTGTCGCCGATCGCGCTACAAACTGTGCCGGCTCCCCGGTCACGACATACTCCTTCGTTTCGGCGTCGTAGGTCAGGCGCATGCCGCTGGCCTGCCGGCCCTCGGGCAACGTGGCACGCACCTCTCCCTTGGCACTGGCGGTGGCCTCCAGTCGCTTGAGTCCGCGACGCTCGGCGTGCAGTTCGAGCGTGATGCGGTCAGCAGTGAGGCGCTGGCCCTCGCCTGACACCATTATCGCCGTGCCCGAGTAGACCGCCGATCGAACACTTTCGGTATAGACCAGCCGGTCGCTCGTCAGCGTGGTCTTGGTTGGCCCCCTGGAGTCCTCAGCGGTCGGCGCCTCCTCGACGAAGAGCGTCGAGTTGACGTGTCCATTCGCGAGGAGGTCCTGCTTCTGTTCGTCAAGGCGCACCTCGTCGGCTTTGATGACCGTGCCTTCCCTGCCGCCACCGCCGCTCTGAAAGAGCGTGACATTGCCGACATACTCCGCGACTCCCGTGGCCTTGTCGTATTTCAGCGACCCCGCGTTTCCGGAGATCGGCCGGCCATTCTCGAAGAGTCCCGTGGCACGCGCCGCGTTCCCCCCAGTCTTCATTTCAGGTGCCAGCACCGACCTGACACCGCCGCGTGCGTCGAAGGCCTCTGACGTGAGGTTGACGTCAATTTCGTTGGCCGTGACGTCAATCCGCTGGTCGACGACGTGCGGCACAACCCCCACCGGCTTGTTGGCGCGCAGTTGGAGCGTTCCGGCTTTCACGGCGTACACGCCTTCATCGGCGGTCGCGGTCATCGTGTCATCGGTCATCGATACATTCTGACGGAAGGTCGCGACGTTGACCTCCTTCAGTCCGCCGTCCAGTGCGAGAACCAGCGAAGTGGCCGTGGCCGCCCTCGGCGCTGCGGCCGGACCTCCACGCGTCTGTCCCGCTTCCCGATACGACACGCCGCCGTCGAACAGCGCGCGATTCAGGCCATTGGGCTCCGCTCCCTCTGCCAGCAACCAGGACGACTGAATCGTTCGGGCCGGCGTGTCGCCGTCACGCGGCAACTGCACTTCGACCGGGGCCGTGGTCTCGAGTCTTGTGAGCGTCTCGCCATCCGCGCCGAAGAACAATTCAATGTTGGTGCCGCCGACGCGGGTCGTGCCGCCATCTTCCCGCATCGTGAGAACGCTGTTGCCTTCCAGACGGCCGTGCGACAACTGACTGGTCTCCTCCATGAAGTCCAGGTCAATGCTGTCGGCGCGCATGTCCGGTCCATTCCGGCCGTCCGTCCGACGGACGATCGCACTGTCGTCGAGCTCGAGACGGCGCACTTCCTGGGTCACCTCGGTGAAGTGCACCATCATCAGGCCCGCGGACAGTTCCTGGCCCCTCTGCGTCAATCGCGCGCCCTCCTCCACCCGCATATAGTGGTCGGCGTCTGCCAGTCCGATGCGGGTTCCGGTGGCGACGACCGCCTCCCCGCCTCCGTCCGGCGCGATCGTCAACTCCGACTGGTCGTACATCCAGAAGACGGAGCGGTCCATATAGAGATCCGCGCCGACGCCATGCCCGGACAGCCGGTCGCGCGTGAATGCCACTTCGCCCGGAAACGTGATGCGTTGTTCGTCCCCAAGGTAGGTCGCGTCTTCAGACTCGACACAGAACCCGTCCTCACCATGCATGTGAACGGCACCGCGGAAGACGACCGTTGAGGGCTGTTCGCCGGTTGGCCCGGCCTGACCGTCGGTCTCGGCCTCCTTCGCGTCGACCGAGTACGGAACGCCGTTGTGGTCAAACGCCAGTTGCACGTCCCCGAAGATGCTTCGACCATCCGACAGGGTGCGCAACTCCTCGTAGATCAGCTCATAGATCAGGCGGCCGCTCGTCGGGTCAACCACGACAATCTTGCCCTTGCTTGACGTCGAGGTCACCGTCGCGTCCAGAATCGGTGGCGTGTCGGTCATCTCGGGCTGGACCTCCCGTGGTCTCAGCGTGACGTACACGGTCCAGGCGCAGGCGATGCCGATGCCTGCCACCACGAGCCGGGCGACCTGCCGCCACTTCACGCGGCCCCCTCCGGTGCGCGCACGTCGGCTACCATGAGCTCGGTCGCTCGCTGCCCTCGAAAATCATTCTGTTCAAGAGAGTACGCCAGTTCCAGCCCGAATCTGTTTGCCCACAGGTAGGGCTCACGCTCAGCAGACCGCCATGCCACACCCCGAAACGACCGTCCGTCCTGCCGGAACATGAGCGACAGGTGCCGCTCTTTCATCACGCGAGGCGGCTGCGCCAGTTCCACCGGGGATGCGCGGAAGACAGGCTTGGGATTCGCCTCGCCGAACGGTCCGAGCCTGAACAATCCCTCCACCAGATCGCCGGTAATTTCGCGAAGTCCCAGCGGCGAATCGATGCGGAGACGCGGCACGAGGTCCCGCGGCTCCAGGCGCTCGTTCCCGTACTCGGTCAGACGCCGCCGCATCTCGGGCAGTCTCGCGACATCGACTGTGACTCCGGCGGCTTGCTTGTGGCCGCCGAACTTTGCAAACACCTCCGAGTTGGCCTCGAGTGCCGCCAGCATATCGAACGCCGGAATACTGCGACAGGAGCCATGCGCCACGCCGTCCTCGATCGCCATCACGATCGCGGGTTTGCAGAAGGTCTCGACCAGTTTCGACGCGACGATGCCCACTACCCCGCGGTGCCAGCCCTCGGAGGCCACAATCAACACACTGTGCCCGCCAAC